>JBCCCZ010000165.1:0-5930 GCA_039033255.1 Pseudomonadota bacterium | reverse complement strand
TCATTGGCTACAACCTGATGTACCCGCTGGGTGATTGGGCGATCGAGGGCTACTTCTCCGCGCTCTTCCCGTCCGTAGGTGTGCTTGAGGCCGTTGGCGTTGACTTGGCCGGTGCTGATGATGCGGGCTATGCCTCCACCGGCTCTGACTACATCTTCCAGTTGATGTTCTGTGCCGCCACCGCGTCCATCGTGTCCGGTGCTCTGGCGGAACGTATCAAGCTGTGGCCGTTCCTGATTTTCGCAGCCATCCTGACCGGCTTCATCTACCCGCTCACCGCCTCCTGGCAGTGGGGCGGCGGCTGGCTGTCTGAGGCAGGCTTCTCCGACTTCGCGGGTTCCACCGTTGTGCACGCCTGTGGTGCGGCGGCGGCCTTGGCTGGTGCAATCGTCCTGGGTCCGCGTCTGGGCAAGTACGGCAAAGACGGCAAGGTCACGCCGATGCCCGGTTCCAACCTGCCGATGGCCACGCTGGGGATGTTCATCCTGTGGCTCGGTTGGTTCGGCTTCAATGGCGGCTCGCAGCTGGCCATGGGGTCCGTGGGTGATGTGGCCGACGTGTCGCGCATCTTCTCCAACACCAATATGGCGGCGGCTTCCGGCGCTGTGGCGGCTCTGATCTTGACGCAGATCCTCTACAAGAAGCCGGACCTCACCATGGTGCTGAACGGCGCTCTGGCGGGTCTGGTGTCCATCACCGCTGAGCCGCTGGCACCCACGCTCTTCGGAGCGCTCTGGATCGGTGCTATCGGTGGTGTGATCGTGGTGCTGACGGTTCCGATGCTCGACAAGCTGAAGATCGACGACGTGGTCGGCGCCATTCCGGTGCACGGGTTCGCCGGCATCTGGGGCACCTTCGCCGTCGTCTTTTACGGTGACGCCGCCGTGGGCACGCAGATCCTTGGGATGGTCGCCATCATCGGTGCCACCTTCGTGCTCTCACTCGTGGTGTGGTTCATCCTGAAGGCCGTGCTAGGCATTCGTGTCGGTGAAGAAGAAGAGATCGCAGGTCTCGACGTCTCGGAGCTGGGCATGGAAGCCTATCCGGAGTTCTCGAAATCCTAAGCTCCTAAGTTTCCTTCCTGGAGAAACTGGCCCTCGCGCTTCGGCGCGGGGGTTCTTTTTTGTGGTCATTGCAGAGTGACAAAGCGAATTCGGCGGGCCCCGGTCTGGCGATCCTGACTTGCGGTCAACAGCGCTTTATCCTCACGTTCCCGGACGACATGCGAGCGACAGCCTGCAATTGCCAATTCGCCAGGACCTGGGTGGGGCCAGGCGAAGGCGCGGCGGCCCAAGGGCCTTGATTCCGCGCCAACAATCCCCGTTTCGAATCGCGCCCCCACATGCTACCTTTAGTGGTATGAATGAAATGACCCCCAAACTAGGCCAATCCGCCCCGGGCATCCGCCAACTTGACGAGGCCGCGATCAACCGCATCGCGGCAGGTGAAGTGGTGGAACGCCCGGCCTCGGCGGTCAAGGAATTGGTGGAAAACGCCATCGACGCGGGCGCGCACCGGATTGAGGTGGCCTATGCAGCCGGCGGCAAATCTCTGATCCGCGTCACCGACGATGGCTGCGGCATGACAGCAGAGGATCTCCCCCTCGCCCTCAGCCGCCACGCCACCTCCAAAATCGACGGAACTGACCTGCTCAACATCCAAAGCTTCGGCTTCCGGGGGGAGGCCCTGCCCTCTCTCGGCGCAGTGGGCCGCCTGACCATCACCACACGCGCGGGCGGCCACGACGGCGCAGAAATCACCGTGTCTGGAAGCCAACAAGGCCCTGTCAAACCTGCCGCACTCAACGCAGGCACCATCGTTACGCTCAAAGACCTCTTCTACGCCACCCCTGCCCGCCTCAAATTCATGCGCTCAGACCGGGCGGAAGCGCAGGCCACTACCGACGTGGTCAAACGGCTGGCCATGGCCGAGCCCTTCATCGGCTTCACCCTGCGCGATGTGACAGATGGCGGCGAAGGCCGCATCATCTTCCGCGCCGATGCCGAATCCGGCGACATGTTCGACGCGCTCCACGGGCGCCTCTCCCGAGTTCTCGGCGCGCAGTTCGCCGAAAACGCCGTCCCCCTCGACGCTGAACGCGACGGCTTCCACATGACAGGCTACGCGGCCCTGCCCACTTATTCCCGTGGCTCGGCGGTCGCGCAATATCTCTTCGTCAACGGCCGCCCTGTGCGGGACAAAATGCTCTACGGCGCACTGCGCGGGGCCTATAGCGATTACCTTTCGCGCGATCGTCACCCGGCCGCCGCACTCTTCATCGACTGCGATCCCAAGCTGGTCGACGTCAACGTCCACCCCGCCAAGTCCGAAGTCCGCTTCCGCGATCCTGCGCTTGTGCGCGGTCTCATCGTCTCCGGCCTGCGTCACGCATTGGCCGAGGCAGGCCACCGCGCCTCCTCCACCGTCTCCGATGCTGCTCTGGGTGCCATGCGCCCCGAACCGATGGCGCCCCGCGTTTATCAAATGGATCGACCCGCACGCCCGTCCGGGTTCTCCGAGTTCCAAAACGACTACAGCGCAAGGATCGAACCCGACGACAGCGAGGCGCGCCCGCAAGGGAGCGAAGAGCGGCCGGCAGAAGCAGGCAACACGCACCCCCTCGGCGCGGCCCGCGCGCAGATGCACGAAAACTACATCTTCGCACAAACCGAAGACGGCATGGTCATCGTCGATCAGCACGCCGCTCATGAACGCCTCGTCTACGAAGACCTCAAAGCCCAGATGGCCACAAACGGCGTTGCGGCCCAAGCCCTGCTCATCCCCGACATCGTGGAACTGGGCGAAACAGACGCCGCCCGCCTCCTCGAAGAGGAAGACGCGCTCAGAGATCTTGGCTTCACCATCGAGTCCTTCGGCCCCGGCTCCATCGCTGTCCGCGAAACCCCGGCCATCCTCGGCCCCGTGGATGCCACCGCGATCCTCCGCGACGTGCTCGATGAACTCCACGACCAAGGCACCTCCGCCACCATCCGCACGAAGATCGAGGCCATCCTCTCCCGCATCGCCTGTCACGGCTCCATCCGCTCCGGCCGCCGCATGTCAGCCGATGAAATGAACGCCCTCCTGCGTCAGATGGAGGCCACGCCGCATTCGGGTCAATGCAATCACGGGCGGCCCACCTATATCGAACTCAAACTCTCCGACATCGAAAAACTCTTCGACCGCACATGATTGAGATCGGCACCCTGACCCTGGACCTCAGCGACCCGCTTGTCCTCGCCGCGCTTATCGCGGCGGCTGTCCTGCTTCTCATCCTCTGGCTCGTCATCAGCACAAACCGGTCTGCGGCCCGCTCCGCCCGTATGGCAGACCCCATCATCCATCAAATGAACGACCTCACCACCCGCGTGCAGGGTCTCAGCGACGGCCAGAACCAACTGGCCGGTGGCCTCAACCACGTGTCCGAGGCGCAGGCCCAATCCCAGGCCAGCATGCTGCAACTGATGGAACGCCGTCTGGCGCAGGTGCAGGAGCAGATGAACGAAAACCTGCATGGCTCTTCCCGCCGCACGGCGCAATCGCTTGGGGAATTGCAACAACGCCTGACCGCCATCGACAAGGCGCAGGAAAACATAACCAAGCTTTCTGGCGACGTCCTCAGCCTGCAGGACATCTTGTCTAACAAACAAACCCGCGGTGCGTTCGGCGAAATCCAACTCACTGATATCGTCTCAAAGGCGCTGCCGTCCGACAGCTATTCGATGCAGCACACACTCTCGAACGGTAAACGCGCCGATTGCCTGATCCACCTGCCCAACCCGCCGGGCCCGATCTGCATCGACAGCAAATTCCCGTTGGAGGCCTACGAGGCTCTGCGCCGTGCCACGACAGATTGGGAGGTCAATGAGGCCGCTAAATTCCTCCGCGCCTCGGTCAAAAAACACATCAAGGACATCGCGGAAAAATACATCCTCGACGGTGAAACCGCCGATGGCGCGTTGATGTTCCTGCCGTCTGAGGCGGTCTATGCCGAACTCCACGCAAACTTCCCGGAACTGGTGCGCGAAGGTTTCGCCGCCCGGGTCTGGATCGTGTCGCCCACCACCTGCATGGCGACCCTCAACACCATGCGCGCGATCCTCAAGGACGCTCGTATGCGCGAACAGGCCGGGGCGATCCGGACGGAACTGGGCAAGCTGTTTGCTGATGTTGAACGTTTGGGGACGCGTGTGGAAAACCTCGACAGGCACTTCAATCAGGCCTCCAAAGACATCGCTGACATCAAAATCTCTGCTGACAAGGCAGGACGGCGGGCCAAGCGGCTGGACAATTTCGACTTCGAAGAACTGTCGCCTGAACCCGATCCCACCGTGGTGAAACTCACCAAAGACAGTTGAGCGGAGTCAGACACTTTGACACTCCCCAAATGAGCGCCTTCGTCAGGCCCCGGTCTGGCGATCCAGACCTCCCGTCAGCAGAACTTTATCTTTCATTCCCGCTGTAATGCAAAGCGATGCACATACTGATCACATTCGCCAGGCCCTGGGTGGGGCCTTACGAAGGCGCGGCGGCGCAAGCGCCTTGATTCCGCGCCAGGGCGCAGAATGTCTGTTGCGCCTTAAGCCCGACAATGACGAGCAATTTCGCGGTCCAACAACCCGGTCTCCACCAGCAAACACCGGTCCCGCGCCTCATAATAGTAACCGCGCGCGTACCACATCACCGCCCGGTCCATATCCCCGTCAGACACCAGCCACGCCCCGCGCAGATACTTCACGGCCCAAGTCAGGTTGACCTCGGCATCCAGCAGATCCTCGTTCTTGCCCTGAAAGCCTATGCCCCGGGCCGTGGCAGGCAGGATCTGCATCATCCCGTAGTAAGGGCCGTTCCTCGCACGCGGGCGGTAGTCGCTTTCGCGCTGAATGACCTTGTGCACCAGCAGGCGCGGCACCTCATAGAAATCCGCATATTCATTGATCAGAAGGCGCAGCTCGGGCGTCTCATTGGGAAACAGCGCGAAATCCTGTTGCACAGGTTCCTTCGCCGGTCCACAGGCGGCCAAAAACAGGGCCATCAATGCAGCGACGATCCGCATCACATCGTCTCAAGACAATGGCGGCGGAAGGCACGTTTGAGCATGTCCAATTCTTCCCGCAACAAAGACACTTCCGCCCGGATGTCATAGCTCAGCTCTTCCCCCGCCACGATGCAGAACTGGCCCAAGGTCGTGGACGTCTCTGCATCGTTGATCAAAAAGGTCTGAACCCCATCCGTGATCGCCCCGGTGGGCACCGGCACTCGCAAGGTCCAACCGGTTTTGTCCTCCATCGGCTCAACCATAACGCCATTCACCTGTTCCAACTGCCAGGTCACTTCGATCTTGGGCGCATCCCCGATGGCCTTCTCACGATAGAGCGCACCTTCCCACACCCCTTCTATCAGACGCGTCTTGGTGAGTGTCAGATCGCTCATGGGGTTTTTCCTTTTCAGAATTCCGTGCGCAGGCGGCGGCTCATGGTCAGATCGCGGAGCGTCACCTGGCTCATCTGAGGGTTTTCAAAGATCAGGTCGATCCAGGCCCCCTCCACCCGTTTTTCATTGATCTTGGAATAGGCCAGATCGAACTCCACCATCAACTGTTCTTCATGCAGCGGCAATTCCCGCACCAACTGTTCGGTATTGGGCCCGTGCTTGATGTTGAGGCGGATGAAAATCTCCAGCGGTTTTTCCAACTCCACGATCGTGTCGAGCCGCACCAGATGGCGGCGCGTAATGTCCTGCATCGCATCCTGCGGCAGATCGAGCACCAGCGACAGGAAAGATCCGTCAAAGTTGAACACGTCCATGCGCAGACCGAAGGGCGCGAGATCCGCCTCACGCTGATTGCGGATCTGCCGCAAGCTCAACTCCGATCGTTCGCAATCATGAAACAATACCACCTCTTTGCCCAGCGCCGTATTGCTGAGCGC
>JBCCCZ010000164.1:0-5947 GCA_039033255.1 Pseudomonadota bacterium | reverse complement strand
TTTGGGCAAAAACACCCGGTCGCGGATTGTCAGTAAGGGCATCAGCGCAGGGAAGGCGCAGAACACCTATCGCGGGCTTGTCAGCATGGCACCGCGCGCCAAGGATTCGCGCAATTACACCCAGTGCGACAGCCTGTTGATCGGCGATCAGTGCGGGGCCCATACAGTGCCCTATATCGAGGTTCGGAACAATTCCTCGCGTGTAGAACATGAGGCGACAACGTCCAAGGTGGATGACGACCAGATGTTCTACTGCCGCCAGCGCGGCATGGATGAGGAAGAGGCCGTGGCGCTGGTCGTGAACGGGTTCTGCAAGGACGTTCTGCAGGCGCTGCCGATGGAATTTGCCATGGAAGCGCAGCAGCTGGTGGCGATCTCGCTGGAGGGGTCTGTGGGCTAATGTCCGGGCCTGAAGACAGCGTTGAAAGCAGGTACACCGCTGCAATGAACAGCATCCGGAAGGATCGTTTCAAAGCGACCTTCCCGGTTGTCGGGTTCATCTTTGTCTTCTTGGTGCTGCGCGTACTGTTTGATTACCTCGGCCCGGCATTCGCATCCTTGATGGCTTTGACAGGCGCCGGGACGGCCTTTGTTCTGTGGCACTGGTCGCGGTCTTGGAACACGCGCGGCAAGGCGCGCAAAGCCATTGCGTTACGCCAGCAGTTGAGTGCGCTGGAGCAACAGGAAACGGATCTGCGTATTGACGAAGCGCGGCGGGCGGGGAAGTTTGATACATGGGAGGCGAGGTCGTAAGAACCTCCCCAAGACAAGGCAGATACGGGACAGACCACCATGAACACTCAGTTGCGCGACAAGATGATACGGCGCCTTCACAAGACGCAAGAGGGGGCAGGCGTGGTGCTGCTCGGCTCCATGCGCGTGGCGCGCCATGAGGTGGACGGGTGCAATGTGTTTTTCGCCGTCACCCATCCAAAGGACACTATTCAGGGCACCCATTCCCGGACCGGATTTTATGAGCCTGAAGAGCTGGAGATCATACGTTCGGCCTTCCCCAAGGGCGGGCGGTTCATCGATATCGGGGCCAATGTGGGGAACCATTCTCTCTTTGTCGGGCTGTTTCTGGATCCGGTAGAGATTGTCTCGATTGAGCCGAACCCGGTTGTCTATAAATTGTTTATAAACAACATGTTGCTCAACGGAATTGAAGGCATTGTGGATATGTCGTTCCTCGGCATGGGCATGTCGGAGACGGCCTCGGACGGGTTCGGGATCAACTTTCAAGAGAAGAACATCGGCGGCGGGCGCATGGCCGAAGGCGCTGGCGATATCGCGACCATTCGCGGCGATGACATGATCGGCGACCGTAAGGCCGATTTCATCAAGATCGACGTCGAAGGCATGGAAATGCAGGTGCTGCGCAGTCTTGAGGCCACGGTGGCCCGCGATCACCCACGGTTTTTCATTGAAGTGGACAATGAAAATGTGGCCGGGTTTGACGCCTGGGTCGAAGAAAACGGCTATCGCAAGGCGGCGAATTTCAAACGTTACCGGCCCAATGAGAACTTTCTCCTGATCCACGAAAGCGATGATTTTGATGGATAAATTGGCGGTTTCTCGCCCCGATCTGACCTTGCCGGAGGCGGAGGCGGCACTGTTGCGCGCAGCCTATGCGGAAGCGCGTGTCGTGCTGGAATACGGCTCCGGCGGGTCGACCGTATTGGCGGCGGAGATGCCTGGAAAGCGGGTGTTTTCTGTGGAAAGTGATCAGGCGTGGGCGCAGATGATGCGCGATTGGTTTGCGGAGAACCCGCCGGTCAAGGACAGTGAGGCGCAGATCATCTGGTCCGATATTGGCCCGACGAAAGAATGGGGACATCCCCAGGACAGCCGTGAATACTTGAGGTATGCCCGCTATCCCCTTGAAGTTTGGGACTTACCTGATTTTGAACAGCCCGATGTCGTGCTGGTTGACGGGCGGTTTCGCCCGGGCTGTGCCATGGCGGCGGCATTGCGGACCGGGAAGCCGATACGCGTGCTCATCGACGACTACGCCAAGCGCAAGCACTACCACCGGGTGGAAAAATTTCTCGGCCAACCCAAATTGACCGGGCGGATGGCGGAATTTGCGGTGTCACCCATGCGCCTTGAGGTGCGCGAGTTGCTCACCCTGATTGACATGATGACGCGGCCCTGAGCCGCTGGAAACGCGAGGAAAGAAAAATGTTGGAAATCAAAGGCCTGAAAGTCGATCTTGAGGAAGAAGAGAAAACCATCCTGAAAGGCGTCGACCTGACCGTCGAGGCGGGCAAGGTTCATGCGATCATGGGGCCCAACGGATCGGGTAAATCCACGCTGAGCTACGTTTTGGCGGGCCGCGATGGTTATGAAGTGACGGCAGGCACGGCGGAACTCGATGGCGCAGACATTCTGGAGCTGGAGCCCGAAGAACGCGCGGCGGCCGGGCTTTTCTTGGCGTTTCAGTACCCGGTTGAGATCCCCGGCGTGGGCAACATGACCTTCCTGCGCACCGCGCTCAATGCGCAACGTAAAGCGCGCGGGGAAGAAGAGATGAGCGCGAAGGACTTCCTTGCGTTGATCCGGGAAAAGGCCAAAACGCTGAAGATTGACGCCGATATGCTCAAGCGCCCGGTCAATGTGGGTTTTTCGGGCGGTGAGAAAAAGCGCAATGAAATCCTGCAGATGGCGCTTTTGGAGCCGAAGATGTGCATTCTTGACGAAACCGATTCCGGCCTTGACGTCGATGCGATGAAGCTCGTGTCCGACGGAGTGAATGCGTTGCGGGATGCGGGGCGCGGGTTTCTCGTGATCACGCATTATCAGCGGTTGCTCGACCATATCAAACCGGATGTGGTGCATATCATGTCAGATGGCCGGATGGTGAAAACCGGCGGGCCGGAGCTGGCGCTGGAAGTGGAAAAGAACGGTTACGCTGACATCCTGTCGGAGGTCGCGTGATGGCGCTGCCAGCAAAGAAACAGGAATTGACCGAGGCGCGGCTGGCCGTGGCCAAGATCCCCGAAAGCGGCGGGTGGCTGACGCAAGCACGTGAAAAAGCGGTCGAACGGGTGCGGCAGATGGGCCTGCCTGAGCGGCGCGATGAATACTGGAAATACACGCGTCCTGACACGCTGGTCCGGCCCAGCACACCGTCGGCTAAGGTGTTTCACGATCCCAACGACCCACCCATGTTTGATGGGGTGGACCGGCTGAAAATCGTTTTTGTAGATGGGGTTTTTGATGCGGATGCCAGTGATGATCTGGAGCTAGAAGGCGTGCAGATTGCGCGGTTGAGTGCTGCATCAGACATGGATATTCACTGGGCGAAAGACCTCTACGGCGTGTTGGAAGCCCGAGGGCAGACCCCGGTGGAGCGCCCGCTGGCGGCGCTCAATACGGCGCTCGCGACCGATGGCATCCTGATCCGTGCCTCTGGCAAAGTCAGCAAACCTATCAACCTGATTTACCACCATAAATCAGAGACATCGGATGCGACCTTGCACCATGTGATCAAGCTGGACAAAGGCGCCGACCTGACCGTTTTGGAAAATGGCCCGGCCGCGGCGCGGTTCAACAAGGTGATGGAAGTGGACGTGGCCGATGATGCCGCCTTCCATCATGTGCGCACCATGGGCCGCGATCATGAGCGCCGCGCTGTGACGCATATTTTCGGGCGTTTGGGTACCGAAAGCACGTTCAAATCTTTCACGCTGACGGCCAATGGCGTGTTGACGCGCAATGAATGCGTGCTGGAGCTGACAGGCGATGACGCCGTGGCCCATGTGGCGGGCGCTTGCGTGGGAGACGGAGATTTTCACCACGATGACACGGTGTTTGTCACCCATGACGCGGTGAATTGCGAAAGCCGGCAGGTGTTCAAGAAGGTCCTGCGCAACGGTGCCACGGGCGTCTTTCAAGGTAAAATCCTGGTGAAACCTGACGCCCAGAAAACCGATGGCTACCAGATCAGCCAGTCGCTTCTGTTGGATGAGGACAGTCAGTTCCTCGCCAAGCCGGAGCTGGAGATTTACGCCGATGACGTGGCCTGTTCGCACGGGTCCACCTCTGGCGCGATCGACGAAGAAGGGCTGTTTTATCTGCGCGCGCGCGGGGTGCCGAAGGACATCGCGACGGATCTGATGACCTTGGCGTTTCTCGCCGAAGCGGTGGAGGAGATCGAAGACGATGCCTTGCGTGAGGAGATCGTATCCCGCCTTGAGGCGTGGTTGGAACGGCGTCGCGGATAGGCGCACTCGATGTCGGTCACACTGGACATTGTTGCCACCTACAGGCGGCCCGGGCGCGTTATGGCCAGCATTCTGGATCGGGGGGCGGACCATCGGGTCGCCTTTGCCTATCTGGCCGTGGGGACGGTTCTGGGGTTTGTGGCCCAGCTGCCGCGCCTCACACGGCTGGCGCGAGAACCCAATCCTGAACTGGAGGCGGCCATTGTGGCAGAGGCCGGTCAGGTGCGCCAGATTGACGGGGTTCAGGTGCCCCAAGACATGGTGGATGCCAAGTTTGAAGCGCTGATGTCGGGGACCTTGATGGGCTGGATTTTTGTCATGCCCTTGATTCTATATGCTTTGGCGGGCGTCAGCCTTTTGGCCGTGCGGCTGATCCGGGGGCGGATGACGGGGGCGCAGTCTTGCGTGGTTTTGTTCTGGGCGTTTCTGGCGGCGGCCCCTGTGTTCTTGCTTCAGGGTCTGATTGCCGGGTTTATCGGTCCGGGTCCGGGGTTGAACGCTGTGTTTTTGGTCTGGTTCACGCTGTTTATCTGGTTCTGGTTTTCAGGTATTCGCGCGGCCGCTTGGCAGCGGGCGGAGTGATATGAGAACGACCAGCTTCAAATCCATGTTTATCACCACGCTGAAGGATCCGCGGCAAGGCGGGCTGGATGTGATTGCGCTCAATCTGCCCACTCAAGGGCTGTGGATCGCGCTGATGCTGATGGCGGTGATCCTGTCTCTTCTGGTGTCAGGTCTGTTTCAAATCTCCCCCATTCCGGATGATGAGCTGGGCCAGCTGATCCGCATGTCGCCAGCGTTTTCCGCACCGATCCTCTTTGCGCTGATCAACTGGGTGCAATCGATCGTCACCGTGTATGTGCTGCACTTCGTCAGTCGTATGGTCGGCGGGCAGGGCGAGGTGCGCGATATGCTGTCGGTGATGATCTGGCTGCAGATTATGACACTGGCCTTGGCGGTCATATGTGTGGGCGTGTCGCTTCTGATCCCGGCCATTGGGGCGCTTTGCCTGCTGGTCGCGTTCTTCTGGGGGCTTTGGGCAATCGTGGCCTTTGTCGATGCGGCATCTGATTTTAACAGCTTGTTCAGGGCTTTGGGGGTCTGCATCGCAGGATTCCTTGCGTTTTCGTTTATCATGACCACCGTCGCCTCCATTCTTGCAGCTTTCGGTATAGGGGCCCCGCCAAATGTATGATGTGGAAAAAATCCGCGCTGATTTCCCGATCCTGTCGCGCCAGGTGAATGGCAAACCTCTGGTCTATCTCGACAATGGCGCGTCGGCCCAGAAGCCGCAGGTCGTGATTGATGCGATCAGCCACGCCTATTCCCATGAATATGCCAATGTGCATCGCGGGCTGCACACGCTGAGCAATATCGCGACGGAGAAATATGAAGGCGTGCGCGGCATAATTGCGCGCTTTCTTGGCGTGGCGGATGAAAGCCAGATCGTGCTGAATTCCGGCACCACGGAAGGCATCAATATGGTGGCCCATGCTTGGGCCATGCCTCGGCTGGAAGCGGGTGATGAGATTGTCCTGTCGGTGATGGAGCATCACGCCAATATCGTGCCCTGGCATTTCATGCGCGAACGGCAGGGCGTCGTGCTGAAATGGGTGGATATTGAACCTGATGGGTCGCTCGATGTGGAGCGTATCATCGACGCCATGGGCCCGCGTACGAAATTGGTGGCCATTTCGCATCTGTCGAATGTGCTGGGCACC
>JBCCCZ010000163.1:0-6113 GCA_039033255.1 Pseudomonadota bacterium | reverse complement strand
GGCGGCCGCGCTGTCCTTCCTTCTGGTGGGCGCGGGTATTCATATTGTCCAAACGGTTGGCCTTGCACTGGCCACCGATCTTGTGAAGGACGAAGACCACCCCAAAGTGGTGGGCCTCATGTATGTGATGCTGCTCTTCGGGATGGTACTCGCGGCGCTGGTCTATGGCGCACTTCTGGCAAACTATACGCCAGGACGGCTCATTCAGGTGATCCAGGGCACTGCGGTGATGACCGTGGCGCTGAACCTTTTGGCACTGTGGAAACAGGAGTCCCGCGATCGGCACCGCGCGCGGGACATGGAAACGGCTGCACCCAAAGCGTTCAAGACTGAATGGGCCCGCTTCATGGGCCAGCCCGGCGCGCTTCGACTGCTGATCCTTATCGGGCTTGGCACGTTTGGGTTCAGCATGGCCGATGTTCTGCTCGAACCCTATGGCGGACAGGCCCTTGGCCTCAGCGTGGCAGAAACGACGAAACTGACGGCCATGCTGGCTGGTGGCACGCTGATAGGTTTTGGTATCGCGTCCCGCGTTCTCAGCCGCGGGGGTGATCCCGCACGCCTCTCGATCCTCGCGGCCCTGATCGGTGTGCCGGGTTTTGCCGCCGTGATCTTGTCTTCGGCCTTTTGGGGGCCCGCACTCTTCGTTGCGGGCGTCTTTGCCACTGGGTTGGGCGCCGGGCTTTTCGGCCATTCCACACTCACATCCACGATCCGCCGTGCGCCCAAGGGCCAGATCGGCCTGTCACTTGGCGCATGGGGTGCTGTTCAGGCCACTTGCGCGGGCCTTGGCGTCGCCATGGCCGGGATCATCAGAGACGTGCTGGTGGGCACCGGAGCTTTTCCGGGACTTATGCCGCACACGCCCTACAATTTCGTATTCACGCTAGAGATTGCGTTCCTAGCGTTGGCTGTCATCGTCGCCGTTCCCCTGCTCGCGTCCCGGGCGTCCGGCAAGTTTAGCGAAAGCGGTACAGATCCGTCTGGACCAACGACCAACCCAGTGGAGGTATCATGACAACGGTCATCACAAGATATTTTGAGAGCGCCGACCAGGCGGACGCGTTTCGGACCGAGCTTATCAAACGCCAACGCGTTCCAGCCAACATCATCACGCTTTACGACGACGCAGGTGGTCTGGCCGATACACTGACTAAGAGTGGCGTGAACAGCAGTGCTGCGGCGGCCTATGAACAAGTTGCGAGCTCTGGCGGGGTCGTGGCGATGGTCAAGGCAGGCTACAAACCGCTGGGCGTGGCCAAGATCGTGCGCACGGCCGCCGACGATTTCGGCGCATCCCCCATGGTGGGCGAAATAGAAGAGGTTTTTGTGCGCGACCCGGCCGGGGCGCGGGCACACAAGATTCTCGCGGGCGGCCCGCTTATGATGACACGGCCGCTCAATGTGCCAACGGGCAACTACCACATGGCAAATTGGCCGATACCGCTTATCTCTCGTCGGCCTGCCAGTGATCTGGACCTGGCGATTTTCCCAAAACATGCCCGCATGGCGGATTTCGGTCTTCCTCTGATCACCCGAGAAAGGCCAAGTGTTGCGCCACTCATTGAACCGCATCAGCGCATGGCAAGCTGGCCTATCGGCCTGCTGGTGCCGGGCCACAAATACATGGCGAAGTTCCCCTTTGCCCATCTGGTCCCGGGCCACAAACGCATGGCATCCTTCCCCATCGGCCTGCTGGTGCCAGGCCACAAGTTCTTTGCCAAATTCCCAATTGACCATTTGACGCCGCGAAAGTGGAAGCACATGGCCAACTGGCCCTTCCCGCATCTGATCAACGGCAAGCGGGGCAACAATTCATTGGTGCCCGGCCATCGCTTCATGGCGAAATTCCCGTTCGCGCATCTGGTGCCGGGCCACAAGCGCATGGCGTCTTTCCCCATCGGGCTTCTGGTGCCGGGGCAGCGCTTCATGGCGAAATTCCCGTTTGCGCATCTGGTACCCGGACATCGCCGCATGGCGAGCTGGCCCATCGGCCTGCTCGTCCCCGGTCACAAGCGCATGGCGAATGTGTTCCTGCCGCTGACCATCCGGCATCGCAAGCAGATGGAATAATTGGACTTTTCAGGACAGATCATGCAGAGGCCGTCATTCGATGACGGCCCTCATGCTGTGTGACAGCACCCTTTCCGCGCGGCGGGTGACCTGATCGAGGATACTGGCGACGGGCAAGACATCCCTCACCATCCCGGCCCCCTGACTACTCGGGGGACTGGCGGTCTTGCGCCCCTCCTCTGACGCGAGGAGGCGGCTAGACATCACCGCACCATCCGCACCCAAAGCAATCACCGCAGAGAGGGTGCGGGCGTCGACCACCCCGCCAAAGGCCAGCAGGATCATGTCGTCAGCCTCTCGCCGGATGAGATCGGCCAGTTCGGGGACAAGATTGAACATGGTGCGTGGTGCGGGCTGACCCGCAGCATCCGTGCCGCGCGCGACAATGACCTCAGCCTCTGCTGCAACCGCGCGTTCCGCGTCAGCCAGGGTTTTCACTTCGCAGATCACCCGCACTCGCGCAGCACGGAGTTTTTCTGCATGCGCTCGCGGGTCGCCATCGTGAAGATAAACCGCGAGCGGCCGACCGTTCAAAACGGCCTGCACCCGCCGGGGATCATCATCAAGTGCCTGACACGACACACCGCAGCCCACGGCCGTCTCACCCGCCCTGGCATACTCTGCCGCGATCCAATCCGCGCTTTGCCCGCCGCAGCCGATCAGGCCAAGACCACCCGCTTCGGTCACCGCCGCGGCCAGAGACGCGGAGGCAAGACCCGGTTCCGGCGCCAAGGCTATGGCGTGTTTCAAGCCAAAGCTTCGGGTGAAAGGCGTATCAATCATGCACAGCACTTAGCACGGAAAGGCTGCAACAAGGCTACGTGAAATCGTAGATACAGCCACAATCTGCTCAAGTATTCTACGAATTTCATAATAAACATTACTGATATCGCAGATTTTTCTGGACACATGACGCGACTCGTATTTCACTTTTGCACAAGTAAATCGGCATACATCGGCCCCTTGAAGGGCGCGCTAGGCTGGCTTGAAGGAGGTTCAAATGCCAAGCATTCAAACGATGTTGGAACCTTTTTGGGAAGACACCTCACCCCGGCGCGGGCTACCTGCAGGCGCTTATACAGACCACCAGTTCTGGGCGTCCGAATGCCAGACGGTTTTCACGAAAAACTGGGTCTGCATCGGGTTTGTTCATGAGTTGACGAAGCGCGGTGACGCGATCCCGGTGAAATTTGCAGGCCACCCCTTGCTGATCGTGCGCAACCGGACGGGCGACATCAACGTCTTCCACAACATCTGCCGACACCGCTGTCTCACGCTGCTCGAAGAGCCGCGCAATGTGGGCAGCCTTATTCGCTGTCCCTATCACGCGTGGGTCTACGATCTGGATGGAAACCTGAAGGGTACACCGCATTTCGGCGGGGCGAATGAACATATCCTTGCGGATCTGAGCCGGGAAGAAACCGGCTTGATTGCCGTGCGCACGCACATTTGGAACGATTGGATTTTCGTCAATATCGACGGTGAAGCGGAGGCATTTGAGAGCTATTCCGCCACCATTCAGGCGCGGCTGGAGGGCGTGAGCTGGGACAAGGTGGACTGCATCGGGACGCTCGATTTTGGGCAGGTGGCGTGCAATTGGAAGTTCATCATGGAAAACTTCATTGAGCCCTATCACGTTCAGTTCGTTCACAAATCCACGACCGACCAGCCGTTGGAGGATCATTACACCATCATCGACGGCAACTGCATGGGCAGCGCAGTCGATCTGGATGAAGAGCTGGGCACGGCGGGCAGTCTGGCGGTGAGTTCGCGATATCTGGCGATGTATCCCACTTTCATTCTGGGGCGGTATTTCCCCGATCAATTGGGCGTTTACCTGAACATCCCCACCGGTCCCGGCACGATGATGCAGAAACGCGCGCTTTACACCACCGAGGGGCAAGCGCTGTCGGAGGATGAGATCGAGGCGCTGAAAAAGCTCTGGTGGGATGTCCACAAGGAAGATCACGAGATGGTGGAACGGCTGCAACTGGGCCGCGAATCCGTGGCAGCGCAGCATGGCGGGCTGCTCTCACCCGCCTGGGAAGACAGCGTGCGCGCGTTCCAAGACAAGGTGGCCCGGGATGTCATCCGGGCGGAAGCATAAGGAAAACACATGGCTGACAATTCAGGGTTCAGGCTGGCCCATACGATGATCCGGGTGATGGACACGGATAAATCGCTCGATTTTTACTGCGGCATCCTGGGGATGAGCGTGCTGCGGCGCACTGACTACCCGGAGGGCAAGTTCACCAATACCTTCATCGGCTATGGGCCCGAGGCGGAGTTCCCGGCGCTTGAGCTGACCTGTAACTGGGATCAGGACACGCCTTACGACAAGGGCGATGGCTGGGGGCATCTCTGCATCGAGACGCCCGATGTCTACAAAGCCTGCGAAGAACTGGCGGCGGCGGGCGTGAATATCACCCGCCCGGCGGGGCCGATGAAAAACGGCACGCGGGTCATCGCGTTTTGCGAAGACCCGGACGGCTACAAAGTCGAACTCAACGAATCCATTTTGAAACATCTTGCCAAGGAAGGCGCATAAACCATGGGTGACACACCTCAACTGATCAAATGGGACGTGGTCGAAGACCGATACAACGCGATGGCTGACAAGGACAGCGACACATATATCAAACCGATGGTCACAAGCGCGATGTCGCAGACGATGTGCGGTGGGATCAATGTTCTCAAGAACATCGTGGTGCCGTGGGATCTGACCTGCGATGAGATCATCTATGTGCTGGAAGGCACCTTCCGCCTGACATGCGATGGGGAAACCTATATCTGCAATCGCGGTGATGTGCTTTATGTGCCCAAGGACAACCACATCACCTATGAGGCCGATGACCGCTGCGTGATCTTTTACGCCGCGTATCCGCATAACTGGAAACAACTGGCCGGGTTGACTCACGTACCGGGCATCGACCCCGATGACTTTGTCCCCGGTTGAAATGTGAGGAGCTGAAAGATGGCTGAGAAGATTTACTACGAAAGCTTTGAAGAGGCCGTGGAGCGCAATCGCCCGCGCATCCCCGAGGTGCGCAAGCAGTTGGAAGAAGCGGGCGTCAAATACGTGATGGCCGCGTGGATTGATCTGCACGGTATCCCCAAAACGAAGCCTGTCCCGATGAGCGATTTTGAACCGCTCTGTCTGGGCAAGGGGCCACAGTTTGCTGTCCATTCGGTATCGTATGTTCCGGAGCTCAGCCCGGCCGACAGTGACCAGGTCGTCGTGCCTGACTTGGATGCCGTTTACATCTGCCCGTGGGACACCTCCATGGCGATGATCTTTTCCGATCTGTATTGGGAGGATGCACCCTATAACGTCTGCCCGCGTCAGGCGTTGAAGCGCGCGATCCAAGAGGCGGCGGAAGATGGCTATACCGGCTATGCAGGGGTGGAGCCGGAATTCATCGTGATGACTTATGATGAAGATGGCCAGCCCGTGAAGGCCTTTGATGATGACCCCGCCGATGGCATCCGCCCGCGGCGTCAGGCCTTTGGCTATGACGTGGAATATTCCATCGATTCCATGCCCTTCCTGAAAGAGCTGATCGACATTGTCGAAGACCTTGGCTGGAACATGCATGATGTGGTGGCGGAAGGGGCCTATTCGCAGTTCGAGCTCGATTTCCACTACACCAACATGTTGGAGATGTCGGACAGGCTGGTTTTCCTGCGCACGGTGTTGAAGGAAGTGGCCAAGAACCACGGGATGTTCGTCACCTTCATGCCCAAGCCCACCATCGGCGATTGGCGGTCGGGCGCGCATATCAACATGTCAATGCAGCATGAAAGCCGCCCCGGTGAGAATATCTTCATGACCAAGGACGGCGATTGGAGCAGCGAGAGCCGCTGGGCCGTGGGCGGCCTGATGCAGCATGCCGAAGCCATCACGGCGGTCACTTGTGCGACGGTGAATTCCTATAACGGGCTGGTCCCGCGCGTGGGCGGGTTCGAAGGCGGCACGGTCACCTGGGCGCCCACGAACATCACATACGGATTCAACAACCGGTCCTGTCAGTTCCGCCTTC
>JBCCCZ010000162.1:0-6150 GCA_039033255.1 Pseudomonadota bacterium | reverse complement strand
GATTGCACGCCAATGGTCTTGGCCCATCGCACGAGAAATTTTGCCGTATAGCCCAATGTCCACCGCAGCAACGTGCATGGCGATGTATGTTGGGTTGTACGGTGTATTCGCACTGGCTGCCGGTGTGCTAATCAGCATTTTGTCACGGGCAAGGCCGTGTATGACGATGCATTCAGGCGTAACTTCGCAAGGAATAAGGCAAGAATGTGAATTTTCATCCGCGCCGCATTTTCAGCGATCAATTCGCGATCATGCAGGACAGGCATCTGCCCCGCTTTCAAGGATTTGAAGCCTGCAGTTTTATCTCTATTTTTCAAGATCTTAACAGGTCACATTGCCTGCATGCGAAGGCACAGCAATCGACGCTGATCTGTTTGGCTGCGCGCCATGTAAGACGCCTACCCAATACCGGCCCGCGCGGTATCAAAGCTCAGGCGCGTGCAATTGCCGGCCGCAATCCGCTCATACGTTAACTTATCCACCTGCGACCGGATGATGAACCACCCGAACCCGCCTTCGGGCAGATTTTCCAAATCCACGTCAACCTCTGGCAATTTGCCGTCCGGCATCTCACCCCCTGGCATGGCCACGCCCTGATCCCTCACTTCCACAATCATTGTATCGCCGCGCATGTCGATGGCACAGCGCACCTCTCCCACGCCGGTATCCTGATACGCATGTTCGGCAATGTTGTTGAAAAGCTCTGCCAGGACAATTTCAACGCGGCTTATGAAATCGCTGGGCAAAGCGCTTTCCTTCATCGCCTGAGCGATGTGTTCAAGCGTGTTTCGCGTTGACTGATTGTCGGATTGAAATTTTGCCTTGAAAAGGCGTGATGACATGTTGCCAGATGGCGCTTTCTTTGGCCCAAGTGATGAGGCATGCATGCTCACGAATGATGACCTGCTTCCGCGCCTGTTGCTGCTTCGATATCCTTGTAAATGTTAAAAACCGTGTCCATCCGGGTGAGGCGAAACACTTTGTCCACATCCGGATTGAGCGCCGCGAGGTCCATTTTACGCCCCTGGCCCAAATGCTTCATGGAGGACACGATCGCTCCGAGCCCGCTTGAATCCACGAAGCGCACATTTCCGAGATCCAGTACCACGCGGTCCGGTCCCTCTGCCGTCGCGGCGCGCACCGCATCCTTGAATTGAATGGCGCTTGCGGCATCAATTCTCTCGGCCAAGGGTGTCAGCACCCGTGCCTGTTCTGTTTCTTTGCTGTCGAGTTCCATTTGCTGTTCACCCTTCTTATGATGTCCAGCAGGGTTAGGGCGAATGTCTTACGATTCAGTATGCAAAGGGCTACGGCGTGAAGGGAGATGACAAATGAAAAACGTGGTGATCGCGGGTGCTGCGCGTACGCCGATGGGCGGGTTTCAGGGCGATTTTGACGGCGTGGAGGCCTCTGTTTTGGGCGGGGCGGCGATTAAGGCTGCGTTGAGTAACGCCGGGATGTCGACCGTGGATGAAGTTCTGATGGGCTGCGTTTTGCCTGCAGGTCAGGGTCAGGCGCCCGCGCGGCAGGCGGGATTTCATGCGGGGCTTTCTGAGGATGTACCAGCGACAACGCTGAACAAAATGTGCGGCTCGGGGATGAAGGCTGTTATGATTGCGTTCGACCAAATTGCGCTCGGTCGAGCCGATGCCATGGTCGCAGGCGGGATGGAGAGCATGTCGAACGCGCCTTATATGCTGCCAAAAATGCGCCGCGGGGCGCGTATCGGACACACGGATGTGAAAGACCACATGTTTCTTGATGGGCTGGAGGATGCCTATGACAAGGGCCGATTGATGGGCACATTCGCGGAAGACTGCGCCGAAAAATTCCAGTTTACCCGCGAGGCGCAGGATGAGTACGCCATTGCCTCACTTCAAAACGCGATCGCGGCGCAGAAATCAGGCGCTTTTGAGGGCGAGATCGCATCTGTCACGTTTCAGACCCGCAAAGGCGACATCACGATCACGGAAGATGAACAACCCGGCCAAGCGCGGCCCGAGAAGATCCCGCATCTGAAACCTGCTTTTCGCAAGGACGGCACCGTAACGCCCGCCAATGCGTCCTCCATTTCAGACGGTGCTGCCGCTTTGGTGCTGACGTCCGAAGAGGCGGCCGTGACGCCAAGGGCGCGCATTCTGGGCCATGCAAGCCACGCTCAGGCTCCGGGCTGGTTCACCACCGCCCCCGTGCCCGCCGCGCAAAAACTGCTCGACCAGATCGGTTGGTCCAAGGCGGATGTCGATCTATGGGAGGTGAACGAGGCTTTCGCGGTGGTGTCCATGGCCTTCATGCATGAAATGGGCCTGCCGCGCGACAAGGTGAATGTGCATGGCGGGGCCTGCGCTTTGGGTCATCCCATCGGCGCCAGTGGGGCCCGCATAATGGTCACGCTGCTGAACGCACTGGAAAAGCGAAACCTCAGACGCGGTGTCGCTGCCATTTGTATCGGTGGCGGCGAAGGCACCGCCATTGCCATTGAGCGCCTCTAGTCTGTTCTTCTGGCTATAAATATCCCGGGGGTTTGGGGGCTGGCCCCCATATGACTGATATGAAAATTGACTACACGTCCATTGCAAAAACCATAGCGGCGCTCACAGACGGCGAAACCGATGAGGTTGCCTTGATGGCCACGATCGCATGTGAATTGCACCATGCTGACGATCGTTTCGACTGGACAGGCTTTTACCGTGTCACAGGACCGGGTCTTCTTAAGGTCGGCCCCTATCAAGGTAGCCACGGCTGTCTGCAAATCCCCTTTGATCGGGGTGTCTGCGGCATGGCAGCGCGCTCGGGTGAGGTGCAGCTGGTCGATGATGTGAATGCCTTTCCGGGCCATATTGCCTGCGCCAACTCGACCCGATCAGAGATTGTTCTGCCTGTTTGCAACGGTCGAGGTGACTTGATCGCCGTTCTGGACATCGACAGTGATCAACCTTCCGCGTTTCATAAAGAGGATGCCGAAGCGCTTGCCGCGATCTTGCGCCAGGTTTTCGGCGGATCGGCGTAGATCTCGCGCGGGCATTGAGTATTTTTGGCCAAAAAGAAGCCGGCTCTTGCGCCTCAAAGCGCTGCAGCGCGGCGTGAAAAAATGATTGAAAATTTCATGCGACTCATACACCGTGAAAAAGACGCTATTTTTTTCATGGGACCAGCTCACCTTGGACCTGCCAACCCTCTCTCCCGTGCGAACCTTGGGCGCCGATATGCGCGCATTGCGCAGGGCGCGCGGCTATACACTGACAGATATTTCCGAGGCGCTGGGCCGATCTGTCGGCTGGCTGAGCCAGGTTGAGCGAGATCTTTCTGACCCGTCCATTTCCGATCTTCGCCTGATTGCCGAAGTGCTGGGTGTGCCCATGTCTTTCCTCTTCGGGCATGAAAGTGCGCCGGTGGAAGAGCAAGGCTACGTGGTCCGCTCGGGTGCGCGGCGGCCAATGGGGTCGGGAGAAGAAGGGCTGATCGAAGAGTTGCTTTCCCCCGATCTGACGGATGATTTTGAAGTGATCCATTCCACTTTCCGGCCGCGCTCCGCGATGCAGCGGGCGGCCAACCGGCCCACGCAAGAGGTGGGGTATATCATCTCCGGCAAGCTGGATCTGACCATTGGCGGTCGGTCCTTCACCGTGGGGCCGGGGGACAGTTTTCGGTGCCGGGGGGAAGAATACCTGTGGTCCAATCCCTATGACGAACCGGTCGTCGCGATCTGGGTGATCGCGCCGCCGGTTTATTGAGGTCGCGATGAGTTTCGAGGCCTGGACCATATTCGCGCTGTTTTGGGTGGTGTTCGTGACCACACCCGGACCCAATGCCGCCAATTGCATCACTAATGGTATGACGCTTGGCTTAAGGCGGTCTTTGCCCGGCCTAGCCGCCATTATGACTCAGGCGCTCTTGTTTCTGACGCTATCGGCGGCGGGCATAACTGCCTTGATCGCGGCGTCCCCGACTGCTTTCCAAGTCCTGAAGTTCGCGGGTGCTGCGTTCCTCATCTATCTCGGTATCCGCGGTTGGGTTACGGCGAGGCAGCCCGTCAGGGCTGAAGAGCATCCGACGGCCTCGGCCAAAGCCGTCTATGCGCGCGCGTTCATGATCGCCACGATCAATCCCAAAAGCGTTGCGGGATATCTTGCGGCGTTCAGCCAGTTCGTTCAGCCGGATGTGCCGATTGCCACGCAAATGTGGGTCATTGTGCCCACAGCGCTGACGCTGACCGCGCTCAGCTACCTATCCTACACAGCCCTGGGTGCAGGTCTTGGGCGCATGGCGCTGGGGATGATTTTCAACACATGGCTGCGGCGCGGTTTGGCGGCTTGTTTTGTGATCTACGGCGTCGCACTGGGCAGCACATCCGTGCCGGGGAGGGCATGATGTGGGAGGTGATCACCGGGTTCGATCCCGCGCTACTGCTCGCGTTTATCGGGGCGGGGCTGCTTCTTAACCTCACGCCGGGGGCGGATTTTGTCTTTATCTCTGCCAGTGGCATGCGGGGCGGGCCGCGCGTTGGCATGGCGGCGGCTGTGGGCGTAAACCTTGGCATTGTTTTGCATGTTGCGATGGCGGCGGCAGGGTTGTCGGCGCTGCTGATTGCCTTTCCCTTGGCCTATGATGCGATCCGGTATGTGGGCGCGGCCTATCTGCTTTACCTTGCATGGCAGGCGTGGCGCAGCAGCGATGCGGCGCTGGACGGGAAAGCGGCGCCGTCCTTGTGGGCGGCTGTGCGTCAGGGGTTTGTGACCAATACGCTCAACCCCAAGACCGCGCTGTTCATCTTCGCGTTCATTCCGCAATTCACCGACCCTGCGATTGGGCCGATCTGGATGCAGATTGTCGTGCTTGGCGGGATTTTTCTGGGCTTTGGCTTTGCCTTCGCCCTTTGCCTCGGCGCGCTGGCCGGGGCGTTCTCACATGCGCTCAAATCTCGGGTGCGTTTTCTGAACCGTCTCTCGGCGGTCATGTTCACCGGGCTTGCGGCCCGCTTGGTCTGGGATCGTTGATATGACCCGGACCCATCTCACACACCAAACTCTTACAGGAGTATCCAATTATGGCTGATCTACCCACCACCGCACGGGTCGTCATCATCGGCGGCGGCGTCGTCGGTGTTTCGACGCTGTACCATCTGGCCAAGGCAGGCTGGAAAGACTGCATCTTGCTGGAAAAGAACGAATTGACCGCAGGCAGCACATGGCACGCGGCGGGCAACTGCCCGAACTTCGCCGGGTCCTGGGCCGTGATGAACATGCAGCGTTACGGCGCGGCGATGTACCGGACGCTGGGCGAGGATGTGGATTACCCGATGAACTATCACGTCACGGGGGCCATTCGTCTGGCGCATTCCAAGGAACGCATGCTGGAATTTGAACGCGTGGCGGGCATGGGCCGGTATCAGGGTCTGCAGATGGATATCTGCACGCCCGAAGAGCTGCAGCAGTACAACCCGTTCATGGAAATCCATGATCTTGAGGGCGGTCTTTGGGATCCGCTGGATGGCGATATTGACCCCGCACAGTTGACCCAAGCGCTGGCCAAAGGCGCACGCGACGCCGGTGGTCAGATTGAACGGTTCTGCCCCGTCACAGGCATTGACCGCGATGGCGATGAATGGATCGTGAAGTCTGAGAAGGGTGAGATCCGTTGCGAATTCGTGGTCAACTGCGCAGGTTACTATGCGCAGCGTGTGGGCGAGATGTTCAAGCCCTTCGGTGGGCGTACCGTGCCGATGGTGGTCATGTCGCACCAGTATTTCCTGACCGAGCCAATCCCCGAGTTGGAGGCTTGGACCAAGGAAAACGGCAAGAAGGTCGCGATGATCCGCGACGTGGATACCTCTTACTACCTGCGGCAGGAAAAGACCGGTCTGAACCTTGGGCCGTATGAGCGCAATTGTAAGGCGCATTGGGTGACGCCCGAGGATCCGATGCCCCATGATTTCAGCTTCCAGCTATACCCCGATGATCTGGAGCGGTTGGAATACTACATCGAAGACGCGATGGCGCGGATGCCTCTGCTGGGTGAGGCGGGTGTGGGCCGCAATATTAACGGCCCCATTCCATACGCCCCCGACGGGTTGCCGATGATTGGGCCAATGCCGGGTGTGAAGAACGCCTTTGAAGGCCACAGCTTTACCTTCGGGATCGCCCAGGGTGG
>JBCCCZ010000161.1:0-6159 GCA_039033255.1 Pseudomonadota bacterium | reverse complement strand
GGCGCGCGGACCGGGAATTGGCCTACCGCCCCGCCCGGGTGTTGATGCAGGATTTCACTGGCGTTCCGGCGGTGGTCGATCTGGCCGCCATGCGCGACGGCATCGTTGAACTGGGGGGCGACGCGCAACAGATCAACCCGCTCAACCCCGTGGATCTGGTGATCGACCATTCGGTGATGATCGATGAATTTGGCAACCCCCGCGCGTTCCAGATGAATGTGGACCGCGAATATGAACGCAACATGGAACGCTATCAGTTTCTCAAGTGGGGTCAGTCGGCGTTCGACAGTTTTCGCGTGGTACCGCCGGGGACGGGGATTTGCCATCAGGTGAACCTTGAGTATCTGGCGCAGACCGTCTGGACGGATGTGGATCAGCACGGGGAAACCGTGGCCTATCCTGACACCCTGGTGGGCACAGACAGCCACACCACCATGGTCAATGGCGCCGCAGTACTGGGCTGGGGCGTCGGCGGGATTGAAGCCGAGGCCGCAATGCTGGGCCAACCCATTTCCATGCTGATCCCTGAGGTGGTGGGTTTTGAGCTCACCGGGTCCATGACCTCCGGCACCACCGGCACCGACCTTGTTCTAAAGGTCGTGGAAATGCTGCGTGAACTGGGTGTCGTGGGCAAATTCGTGGAATTCTACGGCGAGGGGCTGAACCGCCTGCCGCTGGCTGACCGCGCGACCATCGCGAACATGGCACCCGAATACGGAGCCACCTGCGGGTTTTTCCCCATCGACGGAGAAACCCTGCGCTATCTGCGCACCACGGGCCGCGATGAGGCGCGGATCGCCTTGGTGGAGGCCTATGCCAAGGAAAACGGTTTCTGGCGCGGGGATGATTACGCGCCCATTTATTCCGACACGCTGCACCTGGACATGGGCACCATCGTACCTGCCATTTCCGGCCCCAAACGGCCACAGGATTACGTACCGCTGACAGAGGCGAAATCGGAATTCCTCAAGGAAATGAAGGAAACCTTCAAACGCCCCATGGACAAGGAAGTGCCTGTTGAAGGCGAGGATTACACGCTGAGTTCCGGCGATGTGGTGATTGCCTCGATCACGTCCTGCACCAACACGTCAAATCCGTACGTGATGATCGGCGCAGGACTTGTGGCGCGAAAAGCGGCAGCGCTTGGCCTTGATCGCAAGCCCTGGGTTAAAACATCCCTTGCCCCCGGCTCTCAGGTGGTCAGTGCCTATCTGGAAGCGGCGGGTCTGCAGGAAGACCTCGACAAGATCGGGTTCAATCTCGTGGGCTATGGCTGCACCACCTGCATCGGAAATTCCGGCCCCATCCAGAAAGAGCTCAGCGAGGCGATCGCAGAAGGCGATCTTGTCGCCGTCTCGGTGCTGTCCGGCAACCGCAATTTCGAAGGCCGGATCAGCCCGGATGTGCGCGCCAACTATCTGGCCTCTCCCCCGCTGGTCGTGGCCTATGCGCTGGCGGGCTCCATGGATATCGACATCGCCCGCGACCCGATTGCGCAAACACCTGAGGGCCGCGAGGTCTACCTCAAGGATATCTGGCCCAGCCAAAGCGAAATTGCGGAAATCGTCGAGGCGACCGTCACCCGCGAAGCTTTCATCGAAAAATACGCTGACGTCTTCAAAGGCGATGACAAATGGCGCGAGGTGGAGACATCGGAAGGCGAAACCTATGACTGGCCGCCCGCATCAACCTATGTGCAAAACCCGCCCTATTTCCGCGGCATGGGCGCGGAACCGGGCACGATTGAGAATGTCGAAAATGCCCGGGTTCTGGCCCTTCTGGGTGACATGGTCACGACCGACCACATCTCCCCCGCAGGCTCGTTCAAAGACACCACCCCCGCTGGGCAATACCTGATTGAACGGCAAGTCCCGGTGCGGGAATTCAACTCTTATGGATCGCGCCGTGGCAATCACGAAGTGATGATGCGCGGCACCTTCGCTAACATCCGCATCAAGAATGAGATGCTGGACGGCGTTGAAGGCGGCTACACGCTGGGCCCTGACGGCAAGCAAAGCTCAATCTTTGAGGCCTCCATGGCGTGGCAGGACCGCGGCGTGCCACTGGTGATCTTCGGCGGCGAACAATATGGCGCAGGCTCTTCGCGGGATTGGGCGGCGAAAGGCACAGCCCTGCTCGGCGTGAAGGCCGTGATCGCGGAGAATTTTGAACGCATCCACCGCTCCAACCTGGTGGGTATGGGCGTCATACCGTTTGAATTCACCGGCGGCGACACGCGCAAGACGCTTGGCCTCAAGGGCGATGAGACCGTCTCCATCTCCGGCCTCGACACCATTGAGCCACAGCAGGAGGTGCCCTGTACGATCACCATGGGCGACGGCACGGTGAAAGAGATCACGCTCAAATGTCGGATCGATACGGCCATTGAGGTGGAATATATCGAACATGGTGGCGTGCTGCATTACGTGCTACGCAACCTTGCCAGCACCCCGATGGCGGCAGAGTAGACCTCGCTTTGACCCTGGCAAAAGCTAGCTTAGTCCGAGTGTACGGAGGACGGGCATGGCTGAAACGCAGGATTTCGATGCAATCATCATAGGCGCCGGGGCGGCAGGTCTTGCCGCGACCCATGCGCTGCACAAGGCCGGACGAAAGGTGATCTGCCTAGAGGCGGCTGATCGCATCGGCGGACGGTCCTATACCGACACATCCATTTTCGGTGTGCCCTTCGATCTGGGTGGGCACTGGCTACATTATGCGGATGTGAATTCCTTTATCCCAATTGGCCAAGACCTGGGCTTTGATCTCTACCCTGAACCGGGCCACCTGCATCTGGGGGGGTGTCTTGCCAATGGCCCCGCTGTGGAACGACTGGAAGACATCACGGCCGAGCTGCTGCGCCTCGGACAGTCAGAGCGTGATCTCTCCATGGCCGATGCCATAGCCTTGAACGATGTGTTCGACCGCACGGCCATGCTGCTCAAGGCGCTGTCCGCCGGGCGCGATCTGGATGAAATTTCCGTTCAGGATTGGCACACGGGTGAATTGGACGGCAACAACTGGTTCTGCCGTCAGGGTTTTGGCGCGATTGTCACGGCCTATGCAGAGGGATTGCCCATGAAGACCCACACGCAGGTTACAGCCGTCACCCGCCGAACGGACGGGGTCGAGGTGGAGACACATGACGGCACATTACGCGCCGCCCACGTAATCGTCACCGTCTCCGTGGGTGTCCTGGCCTCTGAAGGGATCCGCTTTGACCCACCTCTCAACGCCACAAAGCAGACCGCACTGGATGGGATCACCATGGGGGTTTACAACCACGCCGCCATGCTCTTTGACCCCGCAACCCTGCCCATGCAGGCCGACACTTGGGTGACCTATCCGATCGAGGAAATCTCCGGCGACATGGCCCGCGGCGGCGGAATTCTGTGCAATATCTCAGGTTCCGGCCTGTGCAGTTTCGAACATGTGGGCAATTTCGCGCGGGAACTTGAGGCGGCGGGCGAAGAGGCCGCAATTGATTTCGCTCTCTCGCGTATGGTGGACGTGTTTGGCACAGATATAGCCAAGGGTTTCCGCAAAGGGCACGCCACGCGATGGGGGGCCAACCGCTTCACCCAAGGGGCTTATTCCGGAACGCGGCCCGGTGGGGCCGGTCTGCGGAGCGCATTGCGACAACCCCATGCTGAGATCATCCACTTCGCTGGTGAGGCGATGAATGAGGGCGAGACCGTATGCGTTTCCGGAGCCCACAAAGAGGGTCTCAGAGCCGCCGAAGAGGTGCTCGCGGCGCTTTGACCGACTGCCCGCGTCTTCATGACCATTTGCCAAACGCGTTTTGTTGGTTACGGTGTGTGCAATTCGCGAGGATGGACTGCTATGTGCGGGACATTCGGGAGGATGCGAATGTGCGTGCCGTAACGGTACTGTCCTTTGTCACGGCGGCGCACAATAAGGAGAGCGGCAAAATCAAGACGCAGAACGCGTCACCCAAAAGACGATGCGACGACCGAGTGCCTGAAACGGGAGAAGAGCACGTGGCCCACGCAAACGAACCCTCGCGACCCAATTTTTCGCGCCCTGTGGATTATGAAGACTATAGCAGCCGCCACAGTCGGTTGTTGCGTATTGCCAAACGCTTACCCCGTCACAAGTTGGAAACTTTGGCCCGGGAGGCGATGCAACGCTTGATTGCCCTTGGCGTTGGTCGAAAGACGCAAAGCCTGTGGCAACTGGACAAGACAGTTGAATACCTTTGCGAAGCCCTTTTGAACCATGATGAACACAAAGCCGCCCGCATGGTTGCATCTTTGATGGACCAAGGCACGTCACCCGAAGAGGTCTATCTGGATTACTTGGCCGCAGCCGCCAAGCGCCTGAACGTCTGGTGGGAAGAGGACAGAATCAGTTTCTGGCAAGTGACTATGGCCACCTGCCGCTTGCTCGCGATCATGCGCTCGATGGGTCGGGAATTTGAACCCGTGGCGACCCGCGCCGACAAATCAATCATTCTTGCGGGCGTGCCGGGCGAACAACACGTGGTCGGTCTGCGCATGGCCACGGACATATTCAAGAAGGATGGCTGGCATGTGATGACGTTGTTGGGGATGACGCATTACGCGCTCGTTCGGAAAATCGCCACGACCAATGCACGTGTGATTGGCCTGTCACTGGCGAGCGTCTCGTCCTTGGATGCGCTGTCTAAAGTCATCGTATCGTTGCATATCGTGCGGCCCACGACGCCGATCTTTTTGAACGCGGGCGGGGCCAAAGGCATGTCCTCGAAACTGGCCTGGATGGATCTGGAAGGCGTCTCTGACGATCTGGCAGAGATGAAAGACTTGATGAATGCCTGGGTAGAGACCCATGATGAGTGAGGGCGGACAAGCTGGTCGCTCGCCCGCCCTGACGGTCAGTCTCGCTTAGACTTTGACGCGCTCTGATTTCGGATCGTACATGGGCTTCAGGCTGGCCGTCGCTTTGACCTTCGTGCCCATCACGTCGATCTCGTAGCTTGACCCCAGAACGTCAGCCGCTTTCTCCCCCTTGGACGGCACATAGCCCAAACCGATCGCCCCGCCGAGATGATGCCCGTAATTTCCGGAACTGAGATACCCCACATATTCCCCGTCGCGCACGATCGGTTCGTTGTGGAACAAAAGCGGCTCGGGATCCTCAAGCAGGAACTGCACCATCCGGTTGTGCGGCCCGCTTTCCTTGCGATCCGCCACCGCGCCCTTGCCGATGAAATCGGGCTTGGACATGTCCACCGCAAAACTAAGGCCTGCATCCACCACATTGTCCTCGCAGGTGATGTCATGGCCGAAGTGGCGGAAGGCTTTCTCGATGCGGCAACTGTCCATCATGTGCATGCCGCACAGCTTCAGCCCGATATCCTGACCGGCCTCCCATAGCGTTTCAAACGCGTGACCGGCCATGTCGGAGGGCACGTATAGCTCCCAACCAAGCTCGCCCACGTATGACACCCGATGCGCACGGGCCAGACCCATGCCAAGCTCAATCTCCTGCGCTGTGCCGAAGGGGTTCGTGTCGTTCGAGAAATCATTCGGCGACACACGCGCCAGCAGGTCACGGGCGTTGGGCCCCATGATGGCCAGCACGCCCTCGGACGCGGTCACATCGGTGATCACCACCTGATAGCCTTCTGCGTTCCGGCGCATATGGGTTTCATCCGCCAATCGTGTCGCGGCAGGGGTGACCACCAGGTAAACCGTTTCCGTCAGCCGCGTCACGGTCACATCCGCCTCGATCCCGCCTGTGGAATTGAGGAACTGCGTGTAGACGATCTTGCCCGCAGGCACGGACATGTTCGCCCCGCACACGCGGTTGAGGAAGCTTTCCGCATCCGGGCCTTCCACACGCAGTTTGCCGAAGGAGGACATGTCATACATACCCACATTCTCGCGGACCGCCTTGTGTTCAGCGGCGGAATTCTCAAACCAGTTCTGGCGCTTCCAGGTGTACTGGTATTCGCGCTCTTGTCCTTGATCTGCGAACCAATTGGCCCGTTCCCACCCGGCGATCTCACCCATCACAGCACCCTGTTCCAGCAGGTGATGGTGGAACGGCGTGCGGCGCACACCCCGCGCCGTGGCCTTTTGGCGGTACGGGAAGTGATCGGCGTAGAGCAGGCCCAGCGTCTCGGTCGAGCGTTCATAGAGGTAGTGTTTGTTC
>JBCCCZ010000160.1:0-6184 GCA_039033255.1 Pseudomonadota bacterium | reverse complement strand
GTGGATGCGGCCAACGCGATCAAAGAGCATGGTGTCGGCGTTAAATGCGCGACCATCACGCCAGACGAAGCGCGTGTTGAAGAGTTCAACTTGAAGCGCATGTACCGTTCGCCAAACGGCACGATCCGCAACATTCTTGGCGGCGTTGTCTTCCGCGAGCCAATCATCATGCAAAACGTGCCGCGTCTGGTTCCTGGCTGGACTCAGCCCATCGTGATTGGCCGCCACGCTTTCGGTGATCAGTACCGCGCCACCGACATCGTCGTGCCCGGCAAAGGCACGCTGACCATGAAGTTCGTCGGTGATGACGGCACGGTGATCGAAGAAGAAATCTTCAAGTTCCCCGAAGCTGGCGTTGCCATGGGGATGTACAATCTGGATGAATCCATCAAAGATTTTGCCCGCGCGTCCATGAACTACGGCCTGAACCGCGGCTATCCGGTGTACCTGTCGACCAAAAACACCATCATGAAAATCTATGATGGCCGGTTCAAAGACATCTTCCAGGAAATCTTCGACACCGAGTTCGCCGACAAGTTCGCTGAGTTCGACGGCATCTATGAGCACCGCCTGATCGACGACATGGTTGCAGCAGCAATGAAATGGTCTGGCGGCTATGTCTGGGCCTGCAAGAACTATGACGGTGATGTGCAGTCCGACACGGTCGCGCAGGGCTTTGGCTCGCTGGGCCTGATGACAAGCCAACTGATGACGCCCGATGGCAAGATCGTGGAGGCCGAGGCTGCCCACGGCACCGTCACCCGCCACTATCGCCAGCACCAGAAGGGCGAAGAGACATCGACCAACTCCATCGCGTCGATTTATGCTTGGACGGGCGGTCTGAAGCACCGCGCGAAGCTGGATGGCAATGACCCGCTGATGAACTTTGCCACGACGTTGGAAAAGGTCATTGTGGACACAGTGGAAAGCGGTCACATGACCAAGGACCTCGCGCTGCTGGTTGGCCCCGATCAGGGCTGGCTCACCACCATGGGATTCCTTGAAAAGGTCGATGAAAACCTTGGCAAGGCACTGGTTGGATAGGCCAAACGGGGGCTCTGCCCCCCTGCCCCCGGGATATTTTTGGCCAGAAAAAGCAAAGACCGCTGCTTCTTCTGGCTAGAAGTATCCCCGCCGGAGGCATGAAATCTCTTCGGCCTTCGTTACTGCCCGCGATTGTGCGTTTTGGCGTACATCTGTGCAATCATGCGGCTGGCGGTTTTCTCAAAAGCTGCTGGGATCACAGCATGGACCAGCGCGCAAAACCCGGCGGCAAAGAGCAAGAACGCAAAGCGTCCCGCAAAGAGCATGTGTTCGAGATAGGTTTCATCCACGCTGCGCGGATGGTCGAGAAAGACTTTGTTGAACATGCCGGATCCTCCATTGATCTGACATGACATATCCGGCACGGCGCAAGAAATTATCCCATATGTTTGTTTTCGCCGCTTTTATTTCGCAAATTATCCCAATAATAATTTTGTATGCGAGAAATTGATCAAACCGACGCCCGAATCCTGCGTGAAGTGCAGCGCGACGCAGACCAACCCCTTGACCAGCTGAGCGAGGCGGTGGGCCTGTCGCGCAATGCGCTGTGGCGGCGGATCAAGCTGATGGAGGAGGCGGGCATCATTCGCGGCAAGGTGGCGCTCCTTGATCCGGCGGCCCTCGGCCTCTCGCTCACGGTGTTCATGCAGATCAAGGCCGCCCGTCATGACGCGCAATGGATGCAGGATTTCGCCCGTGCCGCGCGCAGCCAGCCGCAGGTGCAGGGCGTTTTTCGCATGACCGGTGATCTGGATTACCTGATCCAGGCGCGGGTGCGGGATATGGCGGATTATGACCGGCTCTATCAGCGGCTGGTGGCGCGGGTGCCGATGGGCGATGTCTCCGCCAGTTTCGTGATGGAGGAGATCAAGCTGACCACGGAATTGCCGGTTTAGGGATTGGGACCGAACCGTTTGTACAGGTCGATATCATCGAGCGTCACCGTGCCCGTCAGCATCAGCCCCGCCACGATTCCCCAGATCACCAGCGCCACCCCAGTTGTGATCCACATCTTCTTTTTCAGATGGTGATGTTCGGGTGAGCCGGCATGGGTGCCGGGCACGATGTCGCCCAGATCGCCCTGCGTCTGGATCCTGATCGGCAGAATGACCAGAAAGGTCATGAACCAGATCACCGCGTAGAGAACAAATCCAGAGACCGGACCCATCAGACCTGCTCCAACTCCACCAGACAGCCGTTGAAATCCTTCGGATGCAAAAACAGCACGGGCTTGCCATGGGCGCCGATCTTGGGCTCTCCGCTGCCCAACACGCGTGCGCCGGTTTCTTTCAGGTGGTCGCGCGCGGAGATGATGTCGTCGACCTCATAACAGACATGGTGGATGCCGCCCGCGGGGTTCTTTTCAAGAAATCCGTTGATCGGGCTGTCGTCGCCCAAGGGGTAAAGCAATTCGATCTTGGTGTTGGGCAATTCGATGAAAATCACCGTCACGCCATGGTCAGGCTCATCCTGAGGCGCGCCGACATTGGCCCCCAGCGCTGAGCGATACTGATCCGCCGCCGCCTCCAGATCAGGCACCGCGATGGCCACGTGGTTGAGCCGTCCAATCATGTTAAACCCCCCGTTTGGTCTACGCCCCGCTTATGCCGTGCGGGCAGGCGCGAGGCAAGAACCACCCTGTCGCAGAAACGTGCGGAGGCCTTAACGCTTGATTCACCACGTGGGGCTATCACCAAGAGAACGGGATTGGTCAGGAGGCCAAGAGCATGGATGAACTCAACTTATTCGACCCCAAACGCCCCACCGCAAAGCGGCCGCTTTTGGGCATGACAGTTTTGGTGGTCGAGGACAGCCGATATGCCTGTGAAGCGCTGCGCCTGATGTGTTTGCGCAGTGGCGCGCGGATCCGGCGGGCCGATAGCCTGACAGCGGCGGCGCGGCATCTGAAGGTCTATCGCCCTTCTGCCGTGATCATTGATATCGGTTTGCCCGACGGCCCTGGTGAGCAACTGATTGAGGATCTGGCCAAGGCCGAACCTCGGGTAAACATCCTTCTGGGGATGAGCGGGGATGACGGCATGAAAGACCGCGCCATGGCTGCCGGTGCTGATGGTTTCCTCTCCAAACCGATCGTAAGCCTGGCGGCATTTCAGGAAACCATGCTGGCCGCGATGCCCAGTGATGCGTTGCAATTGGGGCCGCGCGTTGTCTCAGAAGAGGTGGTGGAGCCGGATATCTCCGCCTATCGCGACGACATCAATTTCGTGTCCGAGGTTCTGTCGGAACGTCAGGATGGCCCGACGCTGGACTATGTGGCGCAGTTCCTGACGGGTGTTGCCCGGTCAGCCAATGACAAACAACTCATCGAGGCGGCAAGCATTCTGTCAGAAACACCACCCGGGGAAGGGCGTAGGCGGGCGCAGGCCTCGCATATTCTTCAGTTGGTCAATGAGAGGCTGCAGAACCGACTGGCGATTTGACCTTAGCATGGCGTTTTATCCCTTGCAGGCAGCGAGGAAGCAGCTCGTCAGGGCCAAAGAGCGTCACCGACGCCGTCACCCCAGTTCAGGGTCGCTCGACACACGCACGAGGCGTGTCAAATCGCTAAGCCGTTCTTTCTGCTGACCGTGGTCATCAAAATTCGAAGCAGAGAGCCAAATTTCAAAAGCTTCCGAAAGGGCCGGCCATTCTGCATCAATCGCTGCAAACCAGGCGGTGTCGCGATTGCGGCCTTTGACAACCGTGGCCTGACGGAACACGCCTTCAAAGCTCAGGCCCAGCCGCTGGGCTGCGCGGCGGGACGGTTTGTTAAGCGCATCGCATTTCCACTCAAACCGGCGATAGCCCGCCTCAAACGCCCATTTCATCATCAGATAGATCGCCTCGGTCGCAGCCCGTGTCTGCTGCAATTGCGGCGCCATGGAGATGAAGCCAACCTCAAGTGACCCGGCCTCGGGCTTTATCCGCAAGAACGAGGCAAAACCACCTAGCTGACCGGTGATGCGGTCTTCGATGGCGTAAAACAGGATGTCGTCACTGGTCGTGGCCCCCCGCATCCACTTGTGAAACTGCGCCGCCGACGCAAAGGGCCCCACTGGCATGTAGTCCCAAACCCAATCGTGCCCGTCATAGGCGCGGAAGAGCAGTGCGGCATGATCCTCCGCATCAAGCGCCACCAGTTTGGCATAACGCCCGTCAAGCGGGGCCATGTCCGGCCGGGGCGGCTCTGCCCAGTTTGGAATGAGTGGACCCACCGGCCGCTTCGCTGTCATCTTCCCCAAGGCCTTTTTCGTCCACCGCCTCAAATGGACGATGGGGCGCATCATACCCGCTTTGACCTATAGCAACAGCCCTGGATCATCGCCCAGATCGAGACCCGGAAATACGGTGTTTTCAACCAGCCCCCGGTCCAACCCGAAAAGCCCACGCATCATCCAACCGGCATGGGCGCGCACATCCCGCGTAGGCATCAGATCGCGACCTTGATACAGCGCCTCCTGCGACAGCCCAGGCCAATCGGCGATCACGCGCCCGCCCCTGAGCGCGCCACCGGCCATGATCATCAGCCCGCCGGTGCCATGATCCGTACCACCTGTGCCATTGACGCGTACGGTGCGGCCAAATTCCGTCATCGCGACCACGGTGGTCTTGTTCCAAACCGGGCCCAGAGCGCCCTTCAGCGTCAGAATGTTGTCGGACACCTGCTTCATCGCGCGGGAGATGCTGCGCGACTGGTTGGCGTGGGTGTCGAACCCATTGATGGAATAGGCTGCGATGCGCGTATCTTCGCGCAGGCGGGAGGCGGCAAAACTTGCGATCTGGGTGACCACTTTGCCCCGCCCTGCCGGTGTGGCCATATTTTGCATCGCGTTCAGCATATCGGCGGTATCGACCTCTTCGTCGAGGTTCATCAGTCCCGATTGGGACAGGTCGATGGCCTCACTCAGGGCATCTCGGAAAAGAGGATCATCATGGGTCACAAGATCAAGCAATCGTTCGGCCTGTGGGCTCAGTACCAGCGAGGCCTCGGGCGACCAATCCGAGACAGGCGCATCGCCTTTCGTCAGCAACATGGATTGCCGACCGATGGCAAAGGCGGTTTCCGCCGTTGCACCTGGCACCTCGCTCAGAAGGCGATTGAGCCATCCGTTGCGCGTGTGTTCCAGCCCCGGCGCGCCGGTACCGGCCTCCAGAATGTCCTGGCCGTCAAAATGACTGCGTTTGTCGCGGTAAGGCGTAGAGACGGCATGGGCAAAGCCCAACTGGCCTGCCCGCCAGAGCGGCATCAGATCAGACAGGCCCGGGTGCAGCGCGAAATACCCGTCGAGATCGAGCGCGGTGGGGTCTTCTCTCGTCAGCAGCCCGCCGCGCAGGGCGTTGAATTCCGGCGCACCGACGGGGCGCACGGCATCAAGCCCGTCAAGCCCACCGCGCAGGATGATCACCACGAGGCGGTTGTCCCAAGGGGTGCTTGCGAAGGTCACTGGCGTCACCAGCGGGCTGGCAGCCAGCGAACAGCCCAGGGCGAGGGAACGGGTCAGGAAACTGCGGAGGGAGTGTCTGGTCATGGGCGCATCACATCCTTTGGAACGCCACTGAAGAGAGCACCAACCCGACACCTTCGGGCCGGGTTTCCGCCGCTTTGGCCGCAAACCGGACCTGCTCGGTTGCCTGCCCGCCCAGCGCGACATCCACAAAGTCGCGAGGGTCAGGCAAGGTCCGGCGCAGGCGCAAGGGCGTGAACATCGCCCATTGCAGGCGCGCGGCCAGCCGGGCGGGGGTGATCCAGTCTTCATCGGCCTCGGGCCAGCCATCGGGGCCTGTGGGCCGACCCCAGGTCTGGCCCATCAGGGTGAGCGGGTCATAGAAGAACCGGCGCATCCGGCCCAGGCGTTTCATCGGCATCTGGCGGGGCTGCACATCCAGCGCGCGCAAGCTGGATCCAATAAAATCAAAGGGTTGTTTGACGTTTCCCGGTTGATGCCCCCAGGCTCCCGGGTGGCTCAGCAGGGTTTCATAGACGGACAACAGATCGCCCCGGGTCTCGTTGAAGCGCCGCTCAAGTGCCCCCACCAGTGCGGGATCGGGGGTGTCGCCCACGAAATGCACGGCGAGTTTGCGCGTGATGTGGCGGGCGGTGGCGGCATGGGTGGCGAGGTCTTCCAGCGCCGCATGGATC
>JBCCCZ010000159.1:0-6188 GCA_039033255.1 Pseudomonadota bacterium | reverse complement strand
CGCCTAGCCTTACACGAAGTGGGGAAAGCACGGCAAGTTGCCATTTGGACTTAATTGAATAATGATTGGGCCAATGCCGGGTGTGAAGAACGCCTTTGAAGGCCACAGCTTTACCTTCGGGATCGCCCAGGGTGGCGGCGCGGGCAAGGTGCTTTCAGAGTGGATCATGCATGGTGAAACCGAGTGGGATATGTGGGCGGTCGATCCGCGCCGCTACACCGATTACGCCGATCATGATTACTGCCTGCAAAAGGCTCTGGAAACCTATGGCCACGAATACGCGATGCATTTCCCGCATCATGAATGGCCCGCAGGCCGCGACAAGAAGCTGAGCCCCAATGACACCAAGGTGCGTGAGATGGGCGGCGTGATGGGCGCCTATAATGGCTGGGAACGTGCCAATTGGTTTGCCAAGCCGGGCGATGACACATCCGAGGAAGCGACACAGACATGGTATCGCGAAGGCCCGTGGGAGCCGCGCATCAAGGAAGAGTGCGAAGCGGTGCGTGACGCGACCGGCGTGCTGGATCTGCCGGGCTTTTCACGGTTCTGCATCAAGGGTGCGGGTGCCGATGAATGGCTGCGTGGATTCGTGACGGGTGGTTTGCCGAAGATTGGGCGGATCAATCTGGTTTACCGTGCGGACAGCCGGGGTCGCATCCTGACGGAATTTTCCTGCATCCGTCTGGCGGAGGATGATTTCGTTCTGATCACCGCCGCCCCGGCGCAGTGGCATGATGGCGATATGCTGCGCAACAATGTGCCCGAGGGCGTGACGGTGACGGAGACGACGACCGAGCGTACGGCGCTTCTGGTTGCCGGGCCGACATCGCGGGACGTTCTGGCGCCGCTCACCGATGCCGATCTGACCACGGGTTGGCTGACGCACCAGCATTGCAAGGTGGCGGGGCGCGATGCGTTCCTGATCCGGGTCAGCTTTACTGGGGAGCTTGGTTGGGAGGTGCACGCCGCCAATGAGGATATGCCGACGATCTATGAGGCGATCCTTGAGGCGGGCGCGAAACCCTTTGGCATGTATGCGCTGAATTCCTTGCGGATCGAGAAGGGATATCGGGCTTGGAAGGGCGATCTGTCCACCGATTACTCCATGCTGGAAGGTGGTCTGGAACGGTTTGTCAAATTCGACAAGCCGCAGGAGTTCACCGGCAAGGCCGCGTTGCAAAACGAACGTCAGCAGGGGCGTAAGAAGGCCTTTGTCACGCTCAAGATCGACGCGGATAAAGCGGATGCGCCTTACATGTCGACGATCTGGCATGATGGGGAGGTCGTCGGGGAAACCACGTCGGGGGCGTGGGGCTACCGGGTGAATGCCTCTGTCGCGCTAGGTGTCGTGCGCACGGATCTGAGCGCGGAGGGTCAGGAGTTGGAGGTGGAAATCTTCGGTGAACGGCGCAAGGCGACGGTTCAGGCGGACGCGCCCATGTGGGATCCGGCCAATGACCGTATCCGGGCATGAGTCTTGAGATCTATCTGCTTTACCTAGGTGTTCTGGCGGCGTTTTTCGTGACGCCGCCAGACACCAGCCAATTGCTGATCATCTCGAACTCCCTGAGGCATGGGATGCGGCGATCTTTGGCGACGGTGGCGGGCGATCTGTCCGCCAATACCATTCAGATGACGCTGGCCGCCTTTGGTCTGACCGCGGTGGTGGCGACGTCGGCCGATGCGCTTTGGGTCGTGAAGTGGTTGGGGGTGGCCTATCTGGCGTGGATCGGGCTGAAGCTGATTTTTACTCGAAACGATGCAAAGGCCCCGGACCCTGCGGGTGGGCGGCTTTTCCGGCAGGGGTTTTTCACGTCGATGGCGAACCCCTATGCGGTCGTTTTCTTCGGTGCGCTGTTCCCGCAGTTCATCGACCCGAGCGCGCCCATTTGGCCGCAATTGTTGATCCTTGGCGTGACCTATCTGGTCGTGGACGGGGTGATTTTGGTGCTTTGGGGCTGGGCCGCGCGGCGCACGATCGGGCGGGTGAAGGCGATGACGGGCCAGTGGATCAATCGCGTGTCGGGGGCCTTGATGCTGGGGGCGGCGGTGTTGCTTGGGGCCAAGGACATCGACCAGACAGCGCGATGAAAGGAAGCTAATCCGTGGCATTGCCAGAAACCATGTCGGGCGTTTACCTGATGCGCCATGGTGGGCCGGAGGCGCTGGAATGGCGGACGGATATTCCGGTGCCACGACCTGGGCCGGGGCAGGTTCTGGTTCGGGTGTTGGCGGCGGGCGTGAACAATACCGACATAAACACACGGATCGGGTGGTATGCCGCGGAGGTGACATCCGGCACGGAAGACAGTGATGCGGTGGATGAAGATGCGGCTGGCGGCTGGGGTGGTGCGCTGGCCTTTCCGCGCATTCAGGGGGGCGATCTTTGCGGGGAAGTTGTTGCGTTGGGGCAGGGGGTGACAGGCCCGGCCGTTGGCGCGCGGGTGACCTGCCCGATCAACCAGCCGCGCCCAACTGAGGAGAACCCGGTGGGGTTTGAGGCGTTGGGATCAGAATATGACGGGGGGTTTGCGGAGTACTGCGTGGTGAATGCGGAGGACCTTTATGACGTCACCGCCTCACCCCTGTCGGATGTTGAGATTGCCGCGCTGCCCACGGCCTTTGGCACGGCAGCGGGTCTGTTGCATCGCGCGGGCGTGGGGCAGGGACAGCGCGTTCTGGTGACGGGGGCGTCGGGCGGTGTTGGGCTGGCGGCGGTGCAGCTTGCCACGAAGATGGGGGCGGAGGTGACGGGTATTTCTTCTTCCGCCAAGGCGGAGATGGTGCGCGAGGCGGGCGCTGTGGACGTGTTGGATCGGGGTGCAGATTTGCCCGAAGATCAGTTTCATGCGGTGATTGACGTGGTCGGCGGGGAGGTATGGCCTGCCTTGGTAGACGCGTTGAAACCCGGTGGGCAGTATGCCGTGGCGGGTGCCATTGGTGGCCCCATCGTGGAGGCCGACCTGCGCCGCATCTATCTGCGAGATATCACGATCCACGGCTGCACCTATCAACCGCCCGAGGTGTTCGCGGCGCTGATTGATATGGTCAATGCGGGTAATGTGCGTCCGTTGGTATCGGGCATCTACCCGATGCAGGATATCGCCCGCGCGCAGACGGATTTCCAATCGAAGCGCTTTGCGGGCAAGCTGGTGCTGTTGCCACCCGGACAGGAGGCCTGACAGGTTGCTCAATGATTTTGCAAAGACCCTGATCGCGCGGTTCCCGCTGGGGTTTGTGGCCACGGTGACGCCGGATGGCCGCCCGCATTTGTCGCCCAAGGGGACGTTTCTGGTGCTGGATGATGTGACCATCGCGTTTGGTGAAATCAGGTCACCGGACACGATGAGCAATCTGGCCCATCAAGCCATGGCGGAGGTGAATTTCGTGGATCAATGGCTGCGCAAAGGCGTGCGCGTGCGCGGGGCTGTTCGGGTGGTGGAGACGGGTGATGAGTTCAACGCGCTTTTGCCAAAGTGGCGCGATGTCTGGGGTGATCTGGCGGACCGGATCAATGCGTTGGTTCTGGTCAGTGCGGATGAGTTTCGGGAGGTTAGCACGCCGCCCTATGATGACGGTGTGACCGAGGAAGAGATGATCGCGCTTTACAAGGATAAATTCGCGGCGATTTACAAGTAGCGGCGCCTCGACAGCCCTAGCGGGCTGCCTCGGCGGGATGCAGGTGGCCGCGCTGCGCGCGGGGCAAGGGGGCGCGCCTTCGGCGCGTTTGGGTGAATTAGCGTATTGGCGGAACGCGCGCTCTCCGCTACATGCCTGTAACTTGGGGAATGAACAGGGGTAACGCCGTGGCGGAGATTACGCTTCTTGATGGCTCGATCGGGCAGGAGTTGGTGAAACGGTCGGGCGACACGCCGACGGGGCTTTGGTCAACGCAGGTGATGATTGATCGCCCCGCATTGGTGCGTGATGTGCATGCGTCCTATTTCGATGTGGGCGCCACTGTGGCCACGGCCAACACCTATGCCGTGCTGCGTGACCGGTTGCGGCGCGTGGGGATCGAGGCGCATTTCGAGACGTTGCTGAGCACCGCCATGATCACCGCCGGTGAGGCGCGCGATGCGGCGGGCGGAGGGCGGGTTGCGGCCGCGCTTGGGCCGCTGAATGCATCCTACCGGCCTGACATTTTTCCGCCGCCCGGTGAGGCGCAGAAAATCTATGCCGAGATCGTGGATCACGTGAAGGACCACGCGGACATCCTGTTGATTGAAACTGTCACCTCGGTGGATCATGCCGAAGGGTCGCTCAGGGCGACGGATGAGGCGGACAAGCCTGTCTGGCTGGCTATCAGTACCGATGATTTTGACGGGACGGTGTTCCGGTCGGGTGAAAAACTGGCTGATGTGGCGTCTGTGGTGGCGAACCACCGGGTGGATGCGGTGCTGCTGAATTGTTCGCGGCCTGAGGTGGTGGGCGACGGGTTGGAGGTGATCAAGAGCTTTGGCAAACCCTTTGGGGCCTATGCCAACGGGTTCACCAAAATCTCTGACGGGTTCAAGCAAGAGTTTCCCACGGTCGATGCGCTGACCGAGCGGACCGATCTGGGGCCGGGGCCTTATGCGGAGTTCGCCATGGGGTGGGTCGCGCAAGGGGCCACCATCGTGGGCGGCTGTTGTGAAGTGGGGCCCGAACACATCGCAGAACTTGCAAGACAATTGCGGGATGCGGGGCATATAATCGTCTGATCATGACGAAGACACTGCCACAGATCGATCAAAGCCACCGTCTGGTGCAGTTTGATGTCGTGGTGGCGCCGGGGTTTGTTCTGACGGAACTGGCGGCTGTGGTGGATGCGTTGCGGATTGCCAATCGGGTCACGGCGCGGCCGCTTTTCGGCTGGACCTATCGGTCGCGAGAGGGCGGGCCGGTGGAGTGCAGCAGCCGGGCCATTGTCGACACGCATGCGTTTGAGGATCGTCCCAAGGCGGATTACCTTTTTGTCATTGGCAATTCCGATCAGGATGCGCCGGGGTTGTCGATGGGGTCGGTTATTGACCGCTACACCCATCGTGGGGCGCAGGTGTATTTGCTGGCCGAGGCCGCCAGTCGCTATATCCGCGAAAAGGGGGCAGAGGCGCAGGGGCTGACGACCCATTGGGAAAACTCCGCCATCTTCCGCGAGAGGATGGAATCGTTTGATGCCGACAATGCGCTGGCCAGTCGGGATGGTCGGGTGGTGACCTGTGCGGGCATGGGATCGACGCTGGACGTGGTGCTGTCGGTGATGGGGCAGCATATGCCGTCGGCGGAATTGATGACTGTGGCCAATATCTTTTTGCATGACAAGATCCGGGATTTTGGGACGCGGCAACCCTTTGGGGGGACTGGCGGGACGGCGACAGGGGATGCGGAGCTGAACCGCGCGATTGAGATCATGCAGGACAATATTGAGGACCCGGTGCCGATCGCCGAACTGGTGGGTATGGTGGGGATTTCCTCGCGGTCGCTGGAGCGGAAGTTTCGCAGCTATCTGGGGACGACGCCCAACACCTACTACCGGCAGCTGCGGCTAGCGCAGGCCAATAACCTGTTGCTCAACACGACGCTAAGCGTGCGGGAGGTCGGGCTGGCCTGCGGGTTTTCGGAAGGTTTTTCCGTGCTTTACAAGAAATTTTTTGGGATCACGCCGCTGGAGATGCGGCACAGGCGGAAGGCGGGGATATGACGGATGCGATCATTGTGGGCGCGGGGCTGGCAGGGCTGACGGCGGCGGCGGAGATGTGTGATCAGGGGAAATCCGTGATCGTGGTGGATCAGGAAGGGCCGCAGAACCTGGGTGGGCAGGCGTTTTGGTCTTTGGGCGGGATCTTTATGGTCGACACGCCGGAACAGCGGCGGATGGGGATTTCTGACAGTCTTGATTTGGCGCGCGGGGATTGGGCTGGATCGGCGCAGTTTGACCGCGAAGAAGATGCGTGGCCGCGCAAATGGGCAGACAGCTATCTGGAGTTTGCGGGCGGCGCGATGCGGGAGTGGCTGCATGGGCTGGGGATGCGGTGGTTTCCGGTCGTGGGCTGGGCCGAACGGGGCGGCAGCTTTGCCGATGGGCACGGCAATTCCGTGCCGCGGTTTCATCTGACATGGGGCACGGGGCCCGGCGTGATTGCGCCGTTTGTGGCGCGCTGTGAGGCCCATGAGAAGGCCGGGAGGTTGCGCTATGCGTTTCG
>JBCCCZ010000158.1:0-6295 GCA_039033255.1 Pseudomonadota bacterium | reverse complement strand
CGGTGAATTCTTATCGTCGTCTTTGGGACACGGGCTTCTGGGCGCCGGTCTTTGCCGATTGGGGTTTCCAGAACCGGACAACAGGTCTGCGCGTGTCTGGGCCGGGGCGGTTTGAATACCGGTCGGTCGACTCGATGGTGAACCCCTACCTGATGGGCTCCACCCTGTTGGCGGCCATGGATGACGGGTTGGAAAACAACCTTGATCCGGGCGCCCCGGAAGAGCGCAACATCTACGAGGCCATCGAGGCCGGCAAGCAGGTCAAGAAGCTGCCCATGTCACTAGGTGAAGCGCTGGATCATCTGGCCGGGAGCGAGGTCGTCAAGCGCGGCATGCCGGGTGAGATGTATCGCCTGTTTGAAGAGTACAAGCGCGATGAATATGCCCGATTCATGTCCACCGTGACGGATTGGGATAACGACACCTACATGGAATGCCTGCCCTAAAGCATTCGCAATTTGGGACTGGATAGGAAAGGACGCAGCTCATGTTGATGCAACGTACGCTTCCATTCGATGAGGCACCGTTTCTGGACATTGCCAACCCGGAATATTCCGTCCGGTCCCCCGAAGTGCGGGCTGCGCGCGAGGCCTCTTGGTACGCGCGCACCCCTTATGGCTTGGCGATCCTGCGCCATGATGAGATGGGCCAGTTGTTGGTTGATCGCCGTCTGCGGCAGGGCAGCCATTCCTGGCCCAAGCATAACGGCGTCAATGAAGGGCTGTTCGCCGAGTGGTGGTGCAACACCATTCTGGTCACCGAAGGGCAGGACCACACCCGGTTGCGCCGCTTCCTGAACCCCGCGTTTTCGCCCAAGGCCGTGCGGGGCATGCTGCCGTTTTTTGAACGCCTGACCAATGAGTTGACGGCCGATTTCATCGACAAAGGCGAATGCGATTTCATGAAGGATTTCGCCGATCCCTATGCGGGCAAGGTGCTGTGCTACCTGCTGGGCATTTCCGAGGATACGGCCTGGGAAATCCTGGAACTGTCTTCGGATATGGGCCTCGCGCTGGGCGTGACTTACAAACAATCCCTGCCTGTGATCGAGGCCGCGACGGAGAAGATGTACCGGCTGGTTGAGGGTATCCTGGAAGAGCGCAAGAAAGAGCCCGGCGATGACATCCTGTCGATGCTGATCAATTCGGGTGAAGGCGACGACAAGATGACCCATGATGAGCTGATGAACACCGGCGTGATGCTGGTCTTCGCGGGCGTGGATACGACGCGCAATCAGTTGGGGCTGGGGATGTCGCTGTTCCTTGATCATCCGGAGCAGTGGGAACTGTTGGCTGAAAATCCTAAGCTGGATATGACGGCCGCGATCGAATGCATGCGCTTGCGCCCGACGATCACGTGGGTGACGCGCGAGGCGGTTGAGGATTTTGAATTTCAGGGTCTTGAGATCAAGACGGGCACGACGCTGCATCTGTTCTCAGAAAGCGCGGGCACCGACCCTGATGCTTATGAGGAGGCGCCTTTCGACATCACCGCCAAGCGCAACCGCAACTACGGGTTTGGCGCGGGGATGCATGTGTGCTTGGGGCAGATCGTGGCCAAGAATGATATGGCCGTGGCCTATCGCCTGCTGTCAGAGAAGATCAAGAACGTGCGGCCCAATGGCAAGGCGGTGCATCTGCCGGATAGTGCCAATACCGGGCCGACCTATCTGCCGATTGCGTTTGATAAGCGCTAAACCAAAAACCGCTTGTCACGCTTTTTGCGGATCTGTTGTTTCACGTCGATCAGCACCTTTGAAAGCTGCGCGAAGTCATCTTGCATATGCGAACTGCGCCGCCAATGTAGTGCGATGTCGTGCTTGGCCGCCGGGTGATCAATGCGGCGGACGATGAATTCCGGGTCGCGCACCGCCTCTGCCAAAGCGTAGAGCGAGGGCAGGATCGCCACGCCCGCGCCCATCACGGCCATCTGCCGGATCGCATCAAGGCTTGCGCCTTGATAGTCGCGGCTGACAAAAGCGCCCGCCTCGTCGGCCAGACGTTCCACAACGGTGGTCAGGTGAAAATCCGGGCTGAGGGAGAGAAGCGGGCGGTCTTTCAGATCGCTCAGGGAAATCGGCGTGGTCGCATTGCTCAAGGGATCATCGCTGGCGGCGCAGATCCAGAGGCTTTCGGTGAAAAGCGGCACACTGCGGATGTCATCCTCATGGCTTTCCGTGCCAACCACCGCATCCACCCGGCCCACGCGCAGAAGATCCAGCAATTGCGCAGTGGCGCCTTCCTGCACGGTGAGGCGCAGATCGGGATATTGCTCGTGCAGCCAACGGTTGGCCACGGGCATGAAATAGGCCCCGATGGAGGGCAGCACCCCGATGGACAGGAAATCCCCAAAGAGGCCGATAGACCCGCGCGCCACAGCGCGGAATTCGCGCGCCTCCTGCAAAATCGTGCGACCCCGGATGAGCAAGGACCGCCCCAGCGGGGTCAGCGTCACACGGCGCGACGTGCGTTCAAAGAGGCGCACGCCAAGCTCATCCTCCATCGTGGCAAGCTGCTTGGACAGGCTGGGCTGGCTGACAGAGAGCGCCTTGGCCGCTGCACCAAAGGCCCCGTGATCGGCCACGGCCACGAAATATTCGATCTGTCGCAAGCTGGGGCGCATTGATGACTCCTATTGATGCCTTTTATCTATCAAAAGAAGTCAAATTTTCAATTGGTGTTATGGATGTTCCACACCCATCTGGCAGCTATCAGGCGCCGCGACGCGCGTTCATTGACCAAAAGGGAACACCACATGAATAAGATCACACTGTCCGCAATCGCTGCAACCGTTGCTCTGGCCGGGGCGGCCACGGCGGGTGCATCCGCTTTGACAAAGGATGACGTCACCGCATTGAAGACGGCCTGGGGCGAAGGCATCGTGAAGATCGGCAAGGTCCACACCGACGGTGGTGACTACACGCAAGCCGCCACGGACCATATCAACACGTTCTATGCCTATGGCGATCGTGAAGTGCTCTTCAAACCGACGCTGGCCAGCGAAGACCAGTTTCGCGGCAGCTTTGATGAGGCGCTGAGCTATTTCGTGGGCGGCTCGATTGAAGAAGACAATGGCTTTGCCATCGCCCCCTACACCGATGTGCGTTGGGAAAATGAAGGCACCGTGATCAGCGGCGACATGGCCGTGACCATGGGCAATTACTACTTCATGACCACCGATGGCAAAGAAGTGAAAGTGGAATATACCTTCGGGATCGAACAGATGGATGACGGCACCGCGAAGATCGTGATGCACCACTCGTCCCTGCCCTTTACCCCGGGCTGATCAGGTTACATTTAGCAGAGGGGCGTGGAGCAATCCGCGCCCTTCTTTTGTGCCAAGGCTCGTTCTCAAGGCGCGGACCCCAGACCAATAGAACCCCGCGCGGAAACAAAGGCCATCGGCCCGCCGCGCGTTCGTCATGCCCCCGCAAGGGCCTGGCGAAATGGCAACTGTCGCGCGGTGCTCGAATGTTGTCCGGGAACGCAGCAATAAAGCGCTGCTGTTCGCAGGTCAGGATCGCCAGACCGGGGCCTGAAGAACGCGCGGCGACGGCTACAAAGATAGCTGGCCGCGCAAGTCCTCGGACCATGGGGTCGGCAGGCTCCAATCCTCATAGAGCTGGTTCAGTTCGTTGGCCGTGCGGCAGAGCACCATGGGCTTGCCCGTCTTGGCCAGGATGTCTTCGTAAACCTGCGCATCAGATCGTGTTTTGAAAATCCAAGACGTCATCTGCCAAGACAGCCTGTCTTGCCCCCCGGCCAAATGACCCGCGCGGGTCTCCGTGTTCTTCAAGGTGCGTTTGACATATCGAAAATACCGCAGCCACAGGTTGCCATCTAGCAAGATCATTCCGGTGGCGCGATCAAGTCTCGGAGGCAGGAGCGTGGAATAGTTTCCCTCCATCACCCAGCTGTCCGTTTTGATCGCCTGATCGTGCAGCTGGGCAAATTCCTCATCCGGGCGTTCTTGCCAGTTCGTGTGGGGTAAGTGCCGGAGTTGATCGAGATGAACGGGAGCGAGGCCAGTTTTTTGAGAAATGGAGACGGCCAGCGTGGATTTTCCTGAATTCGATGGTCCCAAAATCGCAACTCGAGGGCCAAGAGCGCTGAGAGCAAGCATGTCGGATCAGAGCTCCACCTCATCCTGCAGGTCGATCTTTCCTTTCTCGCCACAGGCCGGGCAGGAGTAGGCGCGCTTCGTGATGTCGAAATTCTTCTCCATCGACGCATAGGTCCAATAGAACCCGCAGGTCTTGCAGGTGATATGGTAAAGGTATTCCACATGGGCCGTGAATGACATGTCCTGTCTCCGCATGTTGCAGGGAAACTATGGAAACATCACGTCCCGCGCTCAAGCAAAAAGGGCGCGGTCGATCCCGCGCCCTTCCCGGTGCATTTGCAGACCTGATCAGAGATCGGATGCAGGTGTGCTCTTGATCGTCGGCCAATTGCCTTCCGCCAGGTTGATGCGCTCTGCCTCATTTTCGAGAAACAGGTTTTGGGCGCCATCAGACGAGTTGAGATAAAGCTGACCATCGACGATCTTGAACAGATGCGGCTGGGTCGGGATTTTCTTCGCTTTGCCGGTGCCGACAGCACACCAGCCGCCATAGGCCGGGGCGAATTTTGCCGGATCAGCCTGGAACTTCGCCATGTTTTCGGCAGAGGCAAACTTCCATGTCACGCCGTCATGCTCGTATTTGAAATCGGCAGAACCTTTGGTGGGCTCACCCACGGTGTGGTAGGCCACCGCGTCATAGCCGCTGATGGCGATGTTCTTTTCGGCGTCTTTCAGAAAGAATTCATCGGCGGCAAAAGCCGTGCTCATGGAGGCGACAGTGATGGCGGCGATGGCCGCACCAGTGCGAAGGGTCTTCAAAATCATGGGGTGCTCCTCATGGAATAAGTGCGCGTTTCGGGTCGGTTCGTGCAGCATGCGCTGCCCCGACAGGTCTGCCGCCTTGTCCGACGAACCGCCAATAAACTCGGTTCACAGACGCGCGGGTCACAAGTGATCCATGATGTCGTGAGGTGCCTTAATGCAGGCTCAGCAGCACTTCGATATCGCGCAGGGTCAAGCGTTGCAGCAATTCGCGATCCTCGGCAGACAGCCGCCCTCCGGTCTTGATCGTGTCATGCAGCAGGGCGGCAATCCCGGCGGTCGGCATGTAATAGACGTTTGGGTCTTCGTGGCTCAGATCCGAAACCAGCTTCTGCAAAAGCCGCTTTTGCCGTTCACCGTCGAGATCCTTGCGTTTGTCCTGAAGCATTGTTCGAACCCCGTTCGCCATATCTTATGACCTATCTATTTCATCGGTCTAGTGCGGCAATGCGGTCATCTATTGCATCGATCAGGTGCTGCATGAGGTGGGCATAGTGGTCGGGGTCTTGCAAGGGCCATAGGTGGTCGCGGCCTTTTAGGACGAGGGCGCTCACGACAGGGTATCGCGCTGCAAGGGCATCCGGCATGCGCCGTATCGCGTCCGGTTCGCGATCCGCGGCAACGGCCAGAATGCGGCACGATACCTGATCGATCGACGGGGGCCGAAACCCGATCACGTCAAAGCCGCCGCGCCGTATCGTGCGGGCACTGATCTTGGCCAGTCCGGCCTGGAACTGCTGCAACATGTCGGGCGTGGCAAACTTTCCTTTCATCAGCCGCATCACCAGGGGCATTCGCATCAGAACGCTGTTGACCACATATGCCGTTTTCCAAAGAAGCGGTGCTTTCAAAAGACCCACGTGAAATCCTGACAGCATCGCGCCTTCGAAACGATTGGGCCGCAGACTGAGCAAGATAAACCCCACATAGGCCCCAAGCGAATGGCCGGTGAGGAAAATCTTTCGCTCTGCCGGGATGTCGTCAACAATCCGCGCCACCTGTTTTGCGCTATCCGTCAGGGACCGCCATGCGATGCGCGCGCTGCCACCATGGCCCGGCAGATCCGGGATCAATGCACCGTATCCCTTCAGCTGACTGGATACTGGTTGCCAGCACCATCCGGCCATGCCCAACCCGTGCAGATAAAGCACAAGCGGACTATTTGGATCTGGGCTATCAAGACTGTAAGCAAACATGGCGCGCCACTCCTCAGCAGACACCTACAAGCTTTGCTGTCCTTAGGATCAACTCAAGTTGTGATTGCGAATACCCGCTATGCGTACGAAGGATACGTCACTCGCCCAGTTTGGCGTGGACCTCATCCAAATCAATCTCGCCCACGGGCATCTTGTTGGCCGGGTTTTCGAAATCGTATTTGAGTTGATCCTAAGGACAGCAAAGCTTGTAGGTG
>JBCCCZ010000157.1:0-6317 GCA_039033255.1 Pseudomonadota bacterium | reverse complement strand
ACCATCGCGGTCAATGCAGGCGAGATTGCTGTCATTGTCCCCCCCCCTCTAACTCCCCCCCCCGCCCCCCCCCGCCCATAAACCCCCGGGGGGGGGGGGGGCCCCCCCCCCCCGCATGGGGCGGCGACGCAGTGGGCGCAATACCTGGGGGACATGTGAGCGAACCATTCCTCATCGGCGCCCACATGACCGGCGGCTACGGGCGGGGCGGGCCAGATATCCTTCATGACTGCACCATCGCGGTCAATGCAGGCGAGATTGCTGTCATTGTGGGGCCCAATGGGGCAGGGAAATCCACCGGTATGAAGGCCGTCTTTGGGATGCTGAACCTGCGCGAAGGTTCGGTCCGGATCGAAGGGGAAGACATCACCCACCTGAGCCCACAGGATCGCGTCGCGAAAGGCATGGCCTTTGTACCGCAGACCTCGAATATCTTCACCTCCCTCACGGTCGAGGAGAATTTGGAGATGGGCGCCTTTCTGCGGCGCGACGATATCTCGAGCACCATGGACCAAATCTATTCGTTGTTTCCCATCCTGAAAGACAAGCGGCGTCAAGCGGCAGGCGAATTATCCGGCGGCCAGCGCCAGCAGGTCGCCGTCGGGCGCGCGCTGATGACACAGCCAAAGGTTCTCATGCTGGACGAACCAACGGCGGGCGTATCGCCCATCGTGATGGATGAACTGTTCGACCGGATCATCGAAGTCGCGCGTACCGGTATTTCCATTCTGATGGTCGAGCAGAACGCCCGGCAAGCGCTCGAAATCGCAGACCGCGGCTATGTACTGGTGCAAGGGCGGAATGCCTATACGGATACCGGGGCGGCATTGCTTGCCGACCCGGAGGTCAGGCGGAGTTTTCTGGGTGGGTAGAACAGTGTTCTTGCAATTCGCCGCCTTCGGCGCCGATCCGCTGGGGGAGCGCTGCTCCCCCAGACCCCCACGGGATATTTGGAAACAGGCGAAAGCCATTTCGCACACTATTTGCAGCGGTGGGGCAGGTATGGCACTGCGTCGGTCGCACGCGGGTCCTGATCAATTGACCCTCAATGGTGCGGGTATCCTGGAAACCTTCGTTTGCGAAGATTGCGTCAATGGGCCGCGTGGCCAAAGGGGACAGCACCGTGGGCCCACAAGCGCGGGAGCCCATGAAACGCAGCTACAAGAGAGGCCATCGGGTCACGCATTTGGCAGAACCGGCAGGGAAAGTGGTCATGAAGACAGTTAGGATGTTGCCCCGGTGCTATGCCGATTGCGGGCGTGCGATGACGGCCTGCCCCAAGGCTTCGAACCATCGCAAGGGCCTGTTTTGATGGACGCGCTTAACGCCCTTGTCGCTTTTTTGAACTTCGTGTTTGTGCCTGGCGTGGCCTATGGCAGCCAGTTGGCCCTCGGTGCGCTCGGGGTGACGTTGATTTATGGCATTCTGCGGTTTTCCAACTTTGCACATGGCGACACGATGGCCTTTGGCGCAATGGCCACCATTCTGATGACATGGTGGCTGCAAAGCCTTGGAGTGTCGCTTGGCCCCTTGCCCACCGCACTTCTGGCGCTGCCTGTGGGCATCGCGGCCACCGCCTTGCTTGTCCTGTCCACCGACAAGCTGGTCTATCGGTTCTACCGTGAACAGAAAGCAGCACCTGTGATCCTTGTGATTGTATCGATGGGCGTGATGTTCATGCTGAACGGTCTGGTGCGCTTTATCATCGGTGTGGATGATCAGCGTTTCGCGGATGGCGCACGGTTTATCATTTCCGCTCGCGAGTTTCGCGACATGACCGGCCTGCGGGAGGGGTTGGCGATCAAATCGACCGCAGCATTGACGGTTGTAGTTGCGGTCCTGGTCGTCATCGCCCTGTTCTGGTTCCTGAACAAGACGCGCACCGGAAAGTCCATGCGGGCTTTTTCCGACAATGAAGACCTGGCCTTGTTGTCCGGCATCAACCCCGAGCGTGTAGTGGCCATCACATGGATCATCGTTGCGGCACTGGCGACGATTGCAGGTGTACTGTATGGACTGGACAAGAGCTTCAAACCCTTCACCTATTTCCAACTGTTGCTGCCCATCTTTGCCGCGGCCATCGTGGGCGGGCTGGGCAATCCACTGGGCGCGATTGCTGGTGGTTTCATCGTTGCTTTCAGCGAGGTGACCATCACCTATGCCTGGAAGAAAGTGGCAGGATATGTCCTGCCAGCGTGGGAGCCCGAGGGGTTGGTCCAATTGCTGTCCACCGATTACAAGTTCGCCGTCAGTTTCGCGATTCTGATTGTGGTCCTGCTATTCAGGCCCACCGGACTTTTCAAAGGGAAAGCGGTATGAGCCTGAGCCCCCGCGATGCGCTGCTGTTCCTGGCTGTCTTCGGGCTGATCGGCCTGACCGGCTTTACGCAAAGCTGGAATGTGGCGCTTGGCATTCTGAACATGGGTCTGATTTCAGCGATCATGGCACTTGGGGTGAATATGCAGTGGGGCTATGCCGGCCTGTTCAACGTGGGCGTCATGGGGTTCGTGGCCTTGGGCGGTTTGGGGTCTATTCTTGTGTCGATGCCACCGGTCGGCGACGCGTGGAGTGCGGGCGGAGGACGTGTGCTGTTTGCGCTTGGCATTGGCGTGGCAACGATTGCTGGCGCGATCTTTGTGTGGAACCGCCTGGCCAAAGGGATGGTTCGGACCGGCGCACTTCTGGTCCTGCTAGTCGCCGGTTTCTTCCTGTTCCGGGGCGTATTCGATCCCGCGGTCGAGCAAATCGAGGCCATCAATCCTGCCACTTCAGGGTATCTGGGTGGCCTTGGCCTGCCGGTCCTGTTTTCTTGGCCCGTCGGCGCAGCTCTGGCTGCGGGTGCGGCCTGGATTGTGGGCAAGACGGCGCTTGGCCTGCGCTCGGACTATCTGGCCATCGCGACGCTTGGCATTGCAGAGATCATCATTGCAATTCTGAAGAACGAAGACTGGATGTCGCGCGGAGTGAAGAACGTCATTGGCGTGCCCCGCCCGGTTCCTTACGAGATCGACTTGCAGAATGACCCGGGCTTCGTAGACCGGATGGCCGGTTGGGGGTTTGATCCGGTCACGGCCTCGGCGATCACGGTTAAGCTGGCCTATACGGGTCTGTTTCTGGTTGTGCTTCTGGGCCTTCTTTGGCTAGCGCAATCTGCCCTGAATTCGCCTTGGGGGCGCATGATGCGGGCCATCCGTGATAATGAGGTCTCGGCCGAGGCCATGGGGAAAAACGTCAAGGCGCGTCATTTGCAGATCTTCATTCTGGGTTCGGCCGTCTGCGGTCTGGCCGGGGCCATGATGACAACGCTTGATGGGCAGTTGACGCCGGGCACCTATCAGCCCTTGCGCTTTACCTTCTTGATCTGGGTGATGGTGATCGTCGGAGGGTCGGGCAACAATTTCGGAGCTGTTCTGGGCGGTGTGCTGATTTGGTATCTTTGGATCATGGTAGAACCGCTGGGCCTGACTATTATCGAATTCGTCACGGCGGGCATGCCGGATGGGTCTTGGCTGAAGGGTCATCTGCTGTCCAGTGCCGCACATATGCGACTGTTCACCATGGGTTTGATCCTTCTGCTGGTCCTGCGCTTCAGCCCACGCGGCCTTATCCCCGAACGGTGAAGCCACTTATCGTGATACCCGCAGCGGGTGCCTCGTCGCGGATGCACGGGCGCGACAAGTTGCTGGAAACGATCGAGGGCACGCCGCTGCTGCGCCGCCAGACCGAAGCCGCGATCGCAAGTGGTTGTCCGGTGATGGTCGCATTACCTCTGTCGGGGCCGCGTCATGCGATACTCGACGGGTTGGCTGCGACGATCGTTGCCGTGCCTGACGCCGCCGAAGGGATGGGTGCAACGCTGCGGACAGCAGCACTATTTGCGGCGCGCCATGCCGCGGACAGGCCGCTTATGATTCTTCTGCCGGATGTCCCGGGCATCGGCGTTTTCGACATCAAAACCGTACTGTCCCGATTTGAGCGCGAGGGACGCGACACAGTCATTCGCGCCACCGATGATGCAGGCCGGCCCGGCACGCCATTGATCGTACCAACCCGTCTTTTGGAACGCTTTACGCAGCTGTCCGGCGATGACGGGGGAAAATCACTGCTAACACAGGAAAACGTGGTGAAAGTACCCTTGTCAGGCACGCGTGCCACTGAAGATCTGGATACCCCCGAAGACTGGGCGCGCTGGCGGGCGGCGCAAGGAAAACCATCCTGAGGGTTCGCTCAAGCCTCCGACGGGCTATCGCGACAGCCAGCGGATCAAAGGCATCAGTGCGGCACCGACCATCATAACCCAATCGGCGGCGCCGGCGTCCAGCAAAACGCTGCGATCGGCGAGCGTATCTTTGGTCCGCGCCACGAAGCCCTTGTAGCGCAGAAACCCCGACCGCTCGTTGTCAACCGAGAACCCCTTCGGAACCCGCGCAAGATCGGGCGCGCCCATGGTGCAGTCGACCGTTGCTGCCGCCCCAAGCGCTTTTTGCAACGTCTCACCCTCCTCCTCGTCGATGATCCGTTGCCGCAACACCCCCAAACGTGCGGGATCGATGCCCCATTGGCCCGCCCCGTATCCAACCCCGTCTGGCTGCAAGACAAGATGAAGACCGGGCGAACGGTTCGGATGATTGCCCGCCCAGAACACCAGATGCAGGCGCGCATTATAGGGCGACTTGTCCTTCGAGAACCGGACATCCCGATTGATCCGCCGAAGCGAACCGTTCAGACGCGCCTCGGCACGAAGCGAAGGCTCAAGCTTTGCCATCCGCTCGGACAGCTCTGCCACGAAATCAAGCCCTGCAGTTTTCCAATGCGCATCGTATCGGGTGCGGTTGGCCTCGAACCAATCCTTTGAGTTATTGCGTTCCAGATCAGCAAGATACGCAAACGTTTCCTCTGTAAATCCCATGGGTAAGCTCCTTCGTGCGGACCCGGATCCCGATGACCCATCAAATCCTTACACCAAGGACGCGCCAACCTCCTGTTTTTCGACATGGACGGCTCGCGACTTCTCTGGCAGGAAAACTCAACAGGATGTGGTGAACGAGGTACCCGATGAACGGTGCGGCAACACTGGTTGAAACTATGCTCGCCTCGGGCGTGTCAGTTTGCTTTGCCAATCCCGGCACCTCGGAAATGCACTTTGTCGCCGCACTTGATACCCATCCGGATATGCGCTGCATTTTGTGCCTGTTCGAAGGTGGTGTCACCGGCGCAGCTGATGGCTATGCGCGAATGACCGGCAATGTGGCGGGGACCTTGCTGCACCTTGGCCCCGGTTTCGCCAATGCTTGGTCGAACATGCATAACGCCCGAAAAGGGCGCACTGGCATGGTCAATGTTGTGGGCGATCATGCAGGCTATCACCTCAAATACGATGCGCCGTTGCAATCTGATCTGGACGGTGTAGCGCGTTCGGTCTCGCATTGGGTTGGCCGTGCCGAAGATGCCGACGCATTGGTCAAGCTTGGCATCGACGCCATCCGCCACGCCCGGGCCGGTGAAATCGCAACGATTATCCTGCCCGCTGACAGTGCGTGGGGCGATATCAGCGCGACCCCCATGGCGGCACCTGCCTCTAAGCGCCAGCATCTTCCCGAGCGCGCACGGATTGAGGCCGCCGCAACTGCCCTCAAAGAACCGGGGGCTGCCCTTCTTCTTGGTGGCCCCGCGCTTTATGGACCTGCGGCAGAGCAAGCCGCGCGGATTGCTGTGCGTTCTGGCGCCAGACTGCTGGCCCCTTTCTTTGCGGGACGGATCGAGATGGGCACGGGTGCAGTCGCCTTCGAACAAATGTTCTATCCAGCCGAGATGAACGCCGCGTTTCTGGCCGATGTCACGCGGCTCATCTGCGTTGGCGAAGCGCGGCCCGTAAATTTCTTTGCTTACCCTGAGAAGCCATCCACACCCGACGCGCCTGGCTGTGCGGTCGATGAGTTGTGCCACCCGGATTGGGATACCCTCGCCACGCTCGAGGCTTTGGCAGACCATCTGGGCGTCGACGGCAGTGAAGTTGTTCCAAGGGTTCAATCCGCCACTCCAAGCCTTCAGGACGGACCACTGACTGCCGAAGGGATTGGGCGCGCGTTGGCCTTGGCCCTTCCAGACCAGGCGATTGTGGTGAACGAAGCCGTTACGGCTGGCTTGGGCATCTGGCCCTTTGTCAATCAAGCCGCGCGACACGACCGGCTTAACAATACAGGCGGCTCAATCGGCCAATGCCTGCCTGCGGCACTGGGCGCCGCCGTGGCGTGCCCGGATCGGCCCGTCTTTGCTGTCTCGGGCGACGGTTCTGCCATGTATCAGCTTCAGACATT
>JBCCCZ010000156.1:0-6330 GCA_039033255.1 Pseudomonadota bacterium | reverse complement strand
CCGAACCCGCCGCCTGCATGGCCAGCATGATGAGTGCTGCCGCATCATAGCTTTCCTTGGAAAAAGGCGAGGTGCCGTCAAACCCGTCGGCCATGCCTTCGAAGATCGCAGCGCCTTCGCTGTCGGTGCCCGGGTGCTGCCCGGTGGAGCCGTCAATCTCGGACCCGAAATTGGCTTCCAAAGCCTCACCGATCATGCCGTCGGGGAAGTGGAAGCTGTCAAACGCGCCGGAATCCAGGGCCGCGCGCACAATCCCGCTGCCGCCCTGATCGACGTAGCCTGCCACGACAAGGCGATCACCACCGGCGGCGGCCAGCGCGGCCACTTCTGCCGAATAGTCACCCTTGCCATCTTCATGGGCGGCGTTGATTGTCACGGTGCCGCCTGCGGCTTCGAAGGCTGCGGCAAAACTGTCAGCAAGGCCCTTGCCGTAGTCATTGTTGGTGTAGGTCAGCGCGACCTCCTTGATGCCCTGATCGATCAAAACATCCGTCAGTACAACGCCCTGACGCGCGTCAGAGGGGGCTGTGCGGAAGAAAAGACCGTTGTCTTCTGCCGTGGAAAGACCCGGTGAAGTCGCAGAGGGCGAAATCATCACCATGCCATTGGGCACGGCCACGTTGGAAAGGATCGCCCCCGTCACACCGGAACAATCCGCGCCCATGATGCCTTTGACGCCCTCAGCCGTGACAAGGCGCTCGGCGGCGGCGGTCGCGGCACCGGCATCCACACAGGTGCTGTCCGCGCGGACAGGCGTCACGGTCATGCCATTCAGAAGCTTGCCGCTTTCCGTCACCTCGGCCATGGCCAGTTCCGCGCCGTCACCCATATGCGGGGTCAGCGATTCAATGGGGCCGGTGAAGCCAAGGATCACGCCAATCTTGACTTCCCCTTCGGCAAAAGCAGCCCCTGTGGTCAATGCAAGCGCTGCGGTGGTCGCAAGAAATTTTTTCATGGTCAGTTCTCCCTGTGGACTGATGGTTATTGGGCAAGGAGGTTAGAAAGCATGGCTGGAAATGCAAGCGCAATCGGGAATTGACCTGATCCCCCATCGCCCCCACTTCTAGGTGAGATTAAAAAAGGAGACGTCATGCGCTGGGTTTGGGTGGCTTTGTTGGGTCTGGGTGTCGCGACGCCAAGCGGGATGCAGGCGTTGGAGACAAGCCAAGGCAGTTTAACGGTGACGGAAGTGGCCCGGGACCTTCATGAACCCTGGGGGTTTGCCTTCCTGCCCGATGGCACGATCCTGATCACGGTGCGGGATGGCGCGGTCAAACGCGTCAAGGATGGTGCGGTGACCGATGTGCCGGGCGTGGGCGACATACGGGCCGCGGGGCAGGGGGGCTTGCTGGATATTCTGGTGCCACGCGATTTTGCCCAGACCCGCGATGTGTATTTCACGCTGGCCCAGCCTCAGGGCCGACAGTCCGGCACCGCGGTGGCACGCGCGCAGCTGTCTCAGGACGGGACGCAATTGCTCAACTGGACGATCATCTATGAGATGGACCCGGGCAGTTCAGGTGGCCGCCATTTCGGGTCGCGCGTGGTGGAGGCCCCGGATGGTACGCTTTTCGTGACCGTGGGCGACCGCGGCGACCGGCCCTCGGCGCAGGATCTTTCGGTGGAAAATGGCTCCGTCCTGCGGATCACCCGCGATGGTCAGATCCCGCAGGACAATCCCTTCGTGGGTCAACCCGGCGCGCAGCCTGAGATCTGGTCCTACGGTCATCGCAACCCGCAGGGTGCCGCGCTTGATCTGGAGGGTGATCTTTGGGTGGCGGAACACGGCGCGCGCGGCGGGGATGAGGTGAACCGTGTGCGGCGCGCGGCCAATTACGGCTGGCCGGTGATTTCCTACGGCACGCATTATTCAGGCTTCAAGATTGGTGAGGGCACCGCGAAGGAGGGCATGGAGCAGCCGGAATTTTACTGGGATCCGTCCATGGCACCGTCTGGCATGATGATCTATTCCGGTGCGCTTTGGCCGGAATGGCGCGGGTCAATCTTTGTGGGTTCGCTGAAGTTTGACTATATTTCGCGCCTGTCCGGGCCTGCCTTGGCAGAGGAAAATCTGGCCGGACCCGAAACCCTGCGCGTCCGCGACGTGCGGGAAGGGCCGGATGGGGCGATCTGGTTTCTGTCCTTGGGCAATGGCGCGCTTTACCGTGTCACGCCGTAATGCGCGGCGCTGGTCTCACCGGAAAGACAGTCTCACCCGTGGTGCAACCCATGCCGCAGGCGCGCCCTTTGGGTGACGCGCCTGCGATCTGAAAAGCTCAGGCGGCTTCTTGCGTAGCAGCAAACCGGTCGTAGAACGCTTGATCCTTCTCGGCCATCTCGCGCAGCAGTGCGGGCGTTGCAAAGCGCGGGCCGAACTGTTCTGTCAGTTGATCACAGCGTTCTGCCGCATAAGGCGCGCCGATCATGTCGAGCCAGGAAAACGGCCCGCCTGACCAAGGCGCAAAGCCCCAGGCCAGGATCGCGCCCACATCACCCTCGCGGATGTCTTCCAGCACGCCTTCCTCCAGCGCGCGCACCGCTTCCAGGACTTGGGCAAACATCAGCCGGTGCTGCACGGTGATCAGATCAGGCTGGTCTTCCGCGCGGGGATATTGCTCCGCCAAGCCCGCCCAATACCCCTGCCGCTTGCCCTTTTCGTCATAGTCGAAAAAGCCCGCGCTGGATTTGCGGCCCAGACGCCCCAGACCTTCCATCCAGAAGATCACCACGTCCACCGCGCCGTCGGGATAGTCATCGCCCATGGCGGCCTTGGTCGCGCGCGCGATCTTCGCGCCCAGATCAATGGAGGTTTCATCGACCAGTTGCAGCGGCCCCACCGGGAAGCCCAACTGACGCGCCGCGTTGTCGATGAGGGCAGGCTCAACGCCCTCGGCCACCATGCGGATGCCTTCGTTGATGTAGGGAATGATGCAGCGGTTGGCATAGAAGAACCGCGCATCGTTGACCACGATGGGCGTCTTGCGGATCTGGCGCACGTAGTCGAGCGCCTTGGCCACGGCGCGATCACCGGTGCCCTTGCCCTTAATGATCTCGACCAGCAGCATCTTCTCGACCGGCGAGAAGAAGTGGATGCCGATGAATTGCTCCGGGCGGCTTGAGGCCTTGGCCAGTTCCGTGATTGGTAGGGTGGAGGTGTTGGAGGCAAAGATGCAGTCCTCGGGGATCACCGCCTCGACGCGTCGTGTCATCTCTGCCTTGACCTTCGGATCCTCAAAGACCGCCTCGATGATCAGGTCGCAGCCTTTCAGTGCTTCGAGATCGGTCGTCGCGGTGATGAGGGAGAGCAACTGCTCTTTCTTCTCCGGCGTGGTTTTCTTGCGCTGGATGCCCTTGTCGGCGAAAGTCGCGGTATAGGCCTTGCCCTTGTCGGCGGCCTCCTGCGTCTGGTCGATCAGCACCACCTCGATGCCCGCCTGTGCCGAGACCAGCGCGATGCCCGCGCCCATCATGCCCGCGCCCAACACGCCGAGCTTCTTCACCCTCTGATCAGCCACATCCGCGGGGCGCACGGCGCCTTTCTCCAAAGCCTCTTTGTTGATGAAGAGCGAGCGGATCATGGCCTCGGACGACGGGTTCATCAGCACCGAGGTGAACCAGCGCGCCTCGATCTTCAGCGCGGTGTCGAAGGGCACCAGCGCGCCTTCATAGACAGCGCTCAGCAGCGCCTTGGCCGCCGGATACACCCCTTGGGTCTTGCCGTTGACCATGGCGGAAGCCCCCACGAAGGTCATGAAACCCGCCGGATGATAGGGCGCGCCGCCGGGCATCTTGTAGCCCTTGGCGTCCCACGGCTTGACCAGATCGGCATCCTTGGCGCTCAGCACCCACGCGCGGGCGTCGGCCATTGGATCATCGGAAACCTCATCGATGAGACCCGCGCCCTTGGCTTTCACTGGGTCGACCAGCTTGCCTTCCAGCAGGAAGGGCGAGGCCGCCATCGCGCCCATCTTGCGCACCAGCCGGGTTGTGCCACCTGCGCCGGGGAAGATGCCAACCATGATCTCGGGCAGGCCGATCTTGGCCTTGGGGTTGTTCGCGGCAAAGATGCGGTGGCAAGAGAGCGGCAGCTCCAGCCCGATCCCAAGCGCCGTGCCCGGCAGCACGCAGGCAACCGGCTTGCCGCCCTTCTGGGTCTTGGGATCCATGCCCGCCAGCTCGATCTTGCGCAGCAGGCGGTGCATATCCATCACGCCGTCAAAGAGGCCCTTGGCGGGGTTATCGCCCGCGTCCACCTTCATCTTGGCGATCAGGTTGAGGTCCATCCCGCCGGCGAAGGAGCCTTCCTTGCCAGACGTGAGGATAATGCCCTTCACGGCGTCATCGGCCAGCGCTTCATCCATCAGCTGATCAATCTGCGCGAGCCCCTCGTAGGACATCACGTTCATGGATTTTCCGGGCACATCCCAGGTGATCGTGGCGATACCGTCGCCATCGGTTTTCAGCGTAAACTCGGTCATGTCCGGGTCCTTTCTTGAATCGTTCTGAGGGTCACCAAGGCGTTCGAAGGCTTGGGGACGTTGTAGGGAAATTTTGAGTTGGACAGCGAATTGGTCACCGATTTCAGGTACCAGTTCGTGTTTTCGCGCTTGAGCACCATGCGCGACTTGATCGGGCCAAAAACACAGGTCTCGCCCGCGCAGAATTCTGTTGCGTGATAGCCGCAGATGAGATCGCTGGCGATGAACTCCGCCTCTTCGGCGCGCCGCACCAGCCTGTCGCAGGACTTCTCCTCCAGCAGGTCCCGCAGCATGTCGAAGAAGGGCCGCACCTCCTCCGGCGTTGAAATGATGGTATCGGCAGATTCGGTGTGCGAGGTGTAAGGAAACAGCAGGTAGCTGCAGTAAAGTTCCAGATCGCGCTGATTGTTTGCATCCGACAGCTCGTTGATGAACTTCTGGTAAATGCTGAGCGGCGCCACCGACAGTTTGCGCGCGTCATTTTCCGGAGATTTCGGTGCCAGCATGCCATCCCCGTGCTTTTGCACGCGGGGGATGAAGATCGGCCAATGGGGGTTATCCAACATGCTATCCAGTTCCAGCATCTTCCAGACGTCGTTTTCGCGTATTAAGACCATGCGGTTCGCATAGCTTTCAACCACCGGGACCGCATCGCGCAGCGTGTGGGTGACGTGGTACCCGGTGATGTAGTTCTCGCTGAGAAACTCAGCTTCGGTCGCCAGGCGCACCAGGTTGGTTGCCCCCAGCCCCTTGATGGCCTGACCGAAAGTCATCATGCCATCGATCAGGTCTTCCCGCGTCTCCACGATGGTTTCGTGGTTCAGCGTGCGCCACAGATGGGGCAGCTTGACCCGCTCCAGCAACGTCACCGCATTTTCCGTCATGATGGCGTCGGATATCTGATCCAACGTCTCCTGATAGATGGCGATGGCGTCGGCGGGGGTCACAAGTCAGACCCGCTCGATGATCGTCGCGGCTCCCATTCCTGATGCGATACACAAGGTGGCGAGGCCCGTTTCCTTATCCGAACGCTCCATCTCATCCAGAAGCGTGCCGATGATCATTGCGCCGGTCGCGCCCAAGGGGTGCCCCATGGCGATTGACCCGCCGTTGACGTTCACCTTTTCACTTTCGACATCAAAGGCTTGCATGAAGCGCAGGACAACGGCGGCAAAGGCCTCATTTACCTCAAACAGGTCGATATCCTTGATGCTCATGCCATTGTCCGCGAGGATTTTTTCGGTCACGGGCACCGGACCGGTCAGCATGATGGTCGGGTCGGTGCCGATCTTGGCGGTGGCCTTGACGCGGGCGCGGGGTTTCAGCCCGTGCTTTTCGCCAAAAGCTTTCGAGCCGATGAGAAGTGCTGCCGCCCCGTCCACGATGCCCGAGGAATTCCCCGCATGGTGGATGTGGTTGATCTTTTCCAGATGCGGGTATTTCATCAGGGCAACCTTGTCGAAGCCCGGCATGACCTCGCCCATGGCCTGGAACGCAGGGTTCAGACCGCCCAAGCTCTGCATGTCGGTCTGTGGGCGCATGTATTCGTCGTGATCGAGGATTGGCAGGCCGTTCTGGTCCTTGATCTCGATGACGGATTTGGCAAAGCGCTTCTCGTCCCAGGCCATTTTCGCGCGACGCTGGGATTCGACGGCCAGCTGGTCTGCATCATCGCGGGTGAAGCCATATTCCGTCGCGATGATGTCGGCACTGATGCCCTGCGGGACAAAGTACTGCTCCATGGCAATCGACGGATCGACGGCAATCGCCGCCCCGTCCGAGCCCATGGCCACGCGCCCCATCATCTCGACACCGCCAGCGATATAGCCGTCGCCCGCACCGCCTTTGACCT
>JBCCCZ010000155.1:0-6366 GCA_039033255.1 Pseudomonadota bacterium | reverse complement strand
TTGGCCTTGCCATGGTCTGCGCCGCGAAGGGGTATCCACTGGTGGTGACCATGGCCGAGAGTTTCTCCATAGAGCGCCGCCGCCTGATGCGGTTTCTGGGGGCAAAGGTGGTTTTGACGCCAAAAGGCCTCAAGGGCTTTGGCATGTACACAAAGGCCAAGGAACTGGCCGAAGAAAATGGCTGGTTCCTCGCCAGTCAGTTCGAGACGGCGGCCAATGCCGATATGCACGAAAGCACGACCGCCCGCGAAATCCTTGCCGATTTCGAAGGCGAGCGGCTGGATTACTGGATCACGGGCTATGGCACCGGCGGCACGGTCTCCGGTGTCTCCCGCGTGCTGCGGCGTGAGAGGCCCGACACGAAAATCATCCTCACAGAGCCCGACAACGCCGCGATCCTCGCCTCGGGCTACGTGAACACGCGCAACGCGGCCAACCAGCCGACCGAAGGCCACCCCCATTTCAACCCGCACCCGATCCAAGGGTGGACGCCGGATTTCATCCCTTATGTCCTGCAAGAGGCCATGGACAATGGCGGCTATGACGAATTGTTGCCTGTCGCGGGCTCAGACGGCATTGCATGGTCGCGCCGGTTGGCGGCGGAAGAGGGGATTTTCACCGGCATTTCCGGCGGGTCTACCTTTGCCATCGCGATGCAGATCGCCAAGGATGCGCCCGACGGGTCCGTGATGCTGGTCATGCTGCCTGATACGGGCGAGCGATACCTGTCGACGCCACTCTTTGAGGGCATCCCCGAGGACATGTCAGACGAGGAAATGGCGATTTCGCTCTCGACACCTTATGGTCAGATGGCCGCTGAATAGGATGAGGCTAGGGCGGTAACGCGCTTTGAATAAAGGATATTTCCCGCTGTAGGATCTCAGGGCCATAAAGCATCTGATGCCCTGCACCGGGCACCGATACAAATTGAGCGTTTTCGCCCGCCGCCTCATCAAGGGCGCGGCCAAATTCATAGGGGACCACCCGATCCTCGGTGCAGTGCTGTATCAGGATCGGCACGGACACATCGCCGATGTAATCGCGACTGCGAAACTGATCTTTCATCAGGATTCGCACCGGCAACCACGGAAAGCGTTTCGCCGCCACATCGACCGCGGCCGAAAACGGAGCGCCCAGCAGCAGTGCGCCCACCTCGCGTTTTGCTGCCAGTTGTACGGCGACCCCGGTGCCCAAAGATTCGCCCACCAGCGCTATCGTGCGCGGCGCGACACCCTGTGATCGCACCCAATCATAGGCCGACAGCGCGTCCGTGATCAGCCCGTTCTCGGTGGGGCTGCCCGAGCTGCCGCCATATCCGCGATAGGAGACGAAAACAGCGTTGAAACCGGCGCTTTGGTAGGCAGCAAAGCGGTTGGCGCGATTGGCAATCTCACCGCCATTTCCATGCAGAAACAGCACTGTGGGCTGACCTGCCAGCAGGGGCGTGTGCCACAGCAGGATCGTCTCACCATCCGGGGTCTCAATCGGGGTGACGGTGACGTCCTTCAGCCCCACCACACTTGGATCCGGGGCGGCATTGCTGGGGCCGTAGAGCATGCCGCGCTGCATGAGGAAGAGCGCTGCAGCAAGCGTCACATAGGATAAAATTCCAATGATGAGAAAGGATTGCACGCCTTTAATCACCTTGCGACCTTTCGAAAATCATCCCTGTACCACGCACATGACATAAGTCGCGAGATGACATCAAAAAAGCCCCGGTACTCCTGAAAGTACCGGGGCCTCATCAGATCACGTTCAGGAAGGTTACGCGACCATTTTCTCCACAATATCGCCAAAGGAGGACGGTGTGGGCACAATCGTCACGCCCGCCTGCTGCAGGATATCGACCTTTTCTTGCGCCGATTCCCCGAAGGCCGACACGATGGCACCTGCGTGGCCCATCCGGCGGCCCTTTGGGGCAGACAGACCCGCGATGTAGGCCGCCACCGGCTTGGTCATATGATCGCGGATGTATTCCGCGGCTTCCGCTTCCTGTGGGCCACCGATTTCACCCACCAGAACAACGGCATCCGTGTCTGGGTCAGCCTCAAACAGTTCCATGATGTCCTTGAAGCTCGACCCGTTGATTGGATCACCGCCAATGCCGATGGACGAGGAGACGCCAATTCCGCGTTCAGACATCTGAGAGGCCGCTTCATATCCCAGCGTCCCCGACCGGCTGACAATCCCCACGCGCCCCGGCTTGTAGATATGGGGCGGCATGAGGCCCGCGAAGGCCTGACCGGGTGTAATGACCCCGGCGCAGTTCGGGCCAATCAGGCGCATCCGCTTTTCTTCCTTGTAGCGGCGCATGTAGCGTTTGACGCGGATCATGTCCTGCGTGGGCAGACCATCGGCGATGCAGACACAGGTTTTGATGCCCGCATCGGCCGCTTCCATGATCGAATCCGCTGCAAAGGGCGGAGGTACGAAGCTGATCACCATGTCCGCGCCGGTTTCTGCCACAGCGCCTTTCACGGTGTTGAACACCGGCAGTCCCAGATGTTTCATGCCACCTTTTCCGGGCGTCACGCCACCCACCACATTGGTGCCATGGTTCATCATGTCCTGGGCATGGAAGCTCCCGATGCGGCCCGTAAAGCCGGTGACCAGAACGCGGGTTTCTGAGTTGATGATAATCGCCATCACACGGCCTCCTTCAAATCGGATGTTTTCCACTGACCCACCACTTTGTTGGCGGCTTCTTCCAGGGTGTTTGCAGTCATGATGTTGAGGCCGGATTCAGCGATAAGCTTTTGACCTTCCTCCACATTCGTGCCCGACAGGCGCACCACCAGCGGCATCTGGATGTCCAGTTCCTTGACCGCGCGGATCACCCCTTCGGCGATCCAGTCGCAGCGGTTGATGCCCGCAAAGATGTTGACCAAAATCGCCTCAACGTTCTTGTCATTGAGAACGGCTTTGAAGGACATCAGTACCCGTTCCGGGCTCGCCCCACCGCCCACATCGAGGAAGTTGGCAGGCTCGCCACCCGCCATCTTGATCATGTCGAGCGTGGCCATCGCCAGACCGGCACCGTTCACGATGCAGCCGATCTTGCCGTCAAGGCCGATATAGTTGAGGCCGCGATCGCCCGCATAGGTCTCCCGCGGGTCTTCCTGGCTCTTGTCGCGTAGTTCCGAGATGCTCGGGTGCCGGAAGAGGGCGTTTTCATCAAAGCTGAGCTTTGCGTCCAGCGCGACGATGTCATTGTTGGCGGTAACAACCAGCGGATTGATCTCCACCATCGCGGCGTCTTTTTCGCTCATCAATGCGTAACAGCCCATGATCGTTTTGGCCGCCTGCGTTATGAGCGGGGCGTCGAGACCCAATTGAAAGGCGATCTCGCGCGCCTGGAAGGCCTGCATGCCCACGGCGGGGTCGACAACAGAACGGATGATGGACTCGGGCTCGTTCTCAGAGATTTCCTCAATTTCCATGCCACCCTGAGCAGACGCCACGACGACCACGCGCTCCAGCGTGCGGTCCATGACGAAAGCCAAATAGAGTTCCTGGGCGATGTTCGTCGCCTCTTCGATATAGAGACGGTTCACAAGCTTGCCCTGCGGCCCCGTCTGGTGCGTGACCAACCGACGGCCCAGCATCCAAGCAGCGGCATCCTGCACCTCTTCCTCCGAGGCGCAGATCCGCACACCGCCCGCTTTGCCGCGCGCGCCGGAATGGATCTGTGCCTTCACCACCCATTTGTCACCCGACAGTTCCGAACAGCGATAGACCGCCTGTTCGGGGCTGTAGGCAATGCCGCCGCGGGGCACCGCGACGCCGAATTGCTTCAGCAGGTCCTTGGCCTGATATTCGTGGATATCCATGGTGTTATCCTCCTCTTTTAACCCTTGGCCGCGATGGCATCGGCCACCACGATCACGTTGTTGGCCATGCGTTCGCTGGCCGCGTCGATCATCTTCCCGTCGAGCGCTGCCGCGCCTTTTCCAGCAGCCTCCGCCTTGCGCAGCTCTTCGATAATGCGGCGTGCGCGATCCACTTCCGCCTCAGGCGGCGAGAACACGTTGTTGGCCAGCTCAATCTGCGTGGGGTGAATGGCCCATTTGCCTTCGATCCCCAGCGTTGCCGCGCGCTTGGCCGAGGCAACGTATGCTTCCGGATCCGAGAAATCGCCAAACGGCCCGTCAATCGCGCGGAGCCCATAAGCGCGGCAGGCCACGGTCATCCGCGACAGCGCGAAGTGCCACTGATCGCCCGGGTAGTCGGGGTTCAAGCCACCGATCACCACAGTGCGTGCACGGGTCGAGGCCGCGTAATCTGCCACACCGAAATGCATTGCTTCCAGACGACCGGGCGCGGCCGCAATCGCCTCCACATTGGCCATGCCGAGCGAAGTTTCGATAAGTGCTTCAAGCCCGATCTGGTGTTCAAAGCCCATCGCCTCTTCGATCTGGCTGACCATTGTTTCCACAGTGTAAAGGTCTGCCGGAACCCCCACTTTGGGCACCAGAATGGTGTCCAGATGCTGGCCTGCCTGCTCCACAATCTCCACGACGTCGCGATACATGTAATGGGTATCAAGCCCGTTGATCCGGATCGACATGGTCTTGCCTTTGGCTTTCCAGTCAATGTCATTGAGCGCCTGAATGATGTTCGACCGCGCCTGCACCTTGTCGGGCGGGGCCACGGCATCTTCGAGGTCGAGGAAGATGTAATCGACATCCGTGTCGACGGCCTTGTCGATCATCGAGGGGTTGGAGCCCGGCACAGCCAGTTCCGAGCGTTGCAGGCGTTGTTTTTTGAGCGGGTGAAGGGTGTAGCTCATGTGCTTTGGTCTTTCATTGAGTATCGGTGCGTTGATCTGATCATCGCAGGTGGCGGGCCACCCAAACACTTTCGCATGGGTAAGATCACATGCCCGGGATGGGGCGTAGGGTCGGAACGGGTAGGGGTGTCCTACCCGGTGCCCGGTGCTCGGAATGCATTTGGACACAGGAAGGGTGGCGGGTGTCTCTCAAGGAAAACAAAGGTTTACGATAGGAAACTTGAGCGCTGAACCAGGCGGAAGCGAATCAGAATTTTACAAAATTCTGCGCCAGAAAATTCGAATTTTCTGGCGCATTTTCTTAGAAGAAAATGCCGGCGCTAAAATCTACGAATAGGTTCCTGGTTGCAGAAAATCACGATCTGCCCGGAATTCTCGACAGCTCGAAAACCACGTCGCTGAAGCTCTTTGGAAAACTGTTCCCGGCCCACGTATCTGTCGATGTCTCGAAGATTGCGGCGCACCACCTGTCCATCACGGGCGGCTTTGGAAGAGAATACATCTCTGATCCACTTTTTCGGATCGATCGGGCCATGATTGTGCAACATGGCCCGATCTTGGTTTTTCTTGGTTAAAAAACCGTTAGTGGATCACGTCACCAGATCGCCGGGCGTGTCACCATTCAAAAACGCCTTGAGGTTATCAATTGCGCGATACCCCATGCCGATCCGCGTGCCATCGGTGGCCGAGCCCAAATGCGGCGCAAGAACGATGTTATCATAGTCCTTGAACCTTGGATCCAGCGCAGGCTCACCGTGATAAACATCGAGGCCCGCGGCAGACAATTGCCCGGAATCAAGCGCGGCAAACAGCGCATCTTCATCCACCACATCGCCTCGCGCCGAGTTCACCAGGATCGCCCCCGGTTTCAATGCATTGAACACATCCGCATTGATCATCTTGAATGTGTCATCCCCGCCCGGCATGTGCAGGGACAGGAAATCCGATTGCGCCGCCACCTCGGCGATGGATCCAAGCTGTTCGGCATTGCCGTTCTGAATCTTGATATCATCCGGCACGTTCCAGGCATCCTGAAACACCACCCGCATGCCAAAGCCGTAATGCGCCCGCCGCGCCATGGCCTGACCGATCCGGCCAAAGCCCACAATGCCCAGTGTCGCGCCAGTGACCTTCTTGCCGATCATATGGGTGGGCCGCCAACCGGCCCAATCGCCCGCACGCGTCTCCCGCTCACCCTCACCAATCCGGCGCGCAGCGGTCAGCATCAGGCCCATGGCAAGATCCGCCGTGCAGTCCGTCAGAACCTCAGGTGTGTTTGTCACGGCAATCCCGTTTTCACGGGCGGCATCAATATCGATGTGGTTAAAGCCCACGCCGTAATTGGCCATGATCTTCACCTTGCCCTTCGCCGCCGGATAGAACTCCGGCGGGATCTTGTCGGACACGGTGGGCATGATCACGTCGCACGTCTCGGCCGCAGCCATGAACTCGTCTTTGCCCATGGAGGTGTCAGGACGGCGCAAGGTCACGTCGCTCCTCCCATGTCAGCAGCGATTCCATTACTAGGTCACTTGGCATTAATTTTACTTGCCGGTGCAGTTCTATCTATAGGAATG
>JBCCCZ010000154.1:0-6380 GCA_039033255.1 Pseudomonadota bacterium | reverse complement strand
GGTCCACCCGCATGGCAGAAGCAGTCCCAGCACCCGAAGAATACGGCGCTGATTCCATCAAAGTTCTCAAAGGCTTAGAGGCGGTGCGCAAGCGCCCGGGCATGTATATCGGTGACACCGATGACGGCTCCGGCCTGCACCACATGGTCTATGAGGTCGTCGATAACGGCATTGATGAGGCTTTGGCCGGCCACGCCGACCGCGTGAACGTGACAATCCACGCCGACAGCTCCGTCTCCGTCAGTGACAATGGCCGCGGCATCCCGGTGGAAACACACGAAGAAGAAGGCGTATCTGCAGCAGAGGTCATCATGACCCAACTGCACGCAGGCGGCAAATTCGACAGCAATTCCTACAAGGTCTCAGGCGGTCTGCACGGCGTGGGTGTCTCCGTCGTGAACGCGCTCTCCGATTGGCTTGAACTGCGCATCTGGCGCAATGGCAAGGAACATGTCGCCCGCTTTGAAGGCGGCGATACGGTGGATCACCTGAAGGTCGTAGGCGACGCCGCTGACCGCAAAGGCACTGAGGTGCGCTTCCTCGCCTCCACCGACACGTTCTCCAACCTCGAATACAGCTTCGACACCCTCGAAAAACGCCTGCGCGAACTGGCCTTCCTCAATTCCGGCGTCCGCATCATCCTGCGCGATGAACGCCCGGCTGAGGCGCTGGAATCTGAGCTCCACTACGAAGGCGGCGTGAAGGAATTCGTGCGCTATCTCGACCGTTCCAAAACCCCGATGATCCCGGAACCGATCTTTGTCACCGGCGAAAAGGACGATATCGGCGTCGAGGTCGCGATGTGGTGGAACGACAGCTACCACGAAAACGTCCTGCCCTTCACCAACAACATCCCCCAACGCGATGGCGGCACCCACATGGCGGGCTTCCGCGGCGCGCTGACCCGCGTGGTGCAGAAATACGCGATGGAATCCGGCATCGCGAAAAAGGAAAAGGTCAGCTTCACAGGCGACGACGCGCGCGAAGGCCTGACCTGCGTACTGTCGGTGAAAGTCCCCGATCCCAAATTCTCCAGCCAGACCAAAGACAAACTGGTCAGCTCCGAGGTTCGCCCCGCCGTCGAAGGCCTGATGAACGAAAAACTGACCGAATGGTTCGGCGAAAACCCCAATGAAGCCAAGATGATCGTCGGCAAGATCGTTGAGGCCGCCCTGGCCCGCGAAGCCGCGCGCAAGGCCCGCGAACTCACCCGCCGCAAGACGGCGATGGATGTGAACTACCTTGCCGGGAAACTCAAAGACTGCTCGGAAAAAGACCCCTCCAAAACCGAACTGTTCCTCGTGGAGGGTGACAGCGCCGGTGGCTCCGCCCAGACAGGGCGCGACCGTGGCACACAAGCCGTCCTGCCCCTGCGCGGTAAAATCCTCAACGTCGAACGCGCGCGGTTTGATCGGATGCTGTCGAGCCAGGAAATCGGCAACCTCGTCATGGCCTTGGGCACCGGCATTGGCCGCGATGAATTCGACATTTCCAAACTGCGCTACCACAAGATCGTCATCATGACGGACGCGGACGTCGACGGCGCCCATATCCGCACACTGCTCCTCACCTTCTTCTACCGCCAGATGCCCGAACTGATCGAAGGCGGCTACCTCTACATCGCGCAACCCCCGCTCTTCAAAGTCATGCGCGGCCGGTCCGAAGTGTACCTCAAGGACCAACCCGCGCTCGAAGATTACTTGATCGGCCAAGGCACGGAAGATGCGATCCTCCGCCTCGGCGGCGGCGAAGACATCACCGGCCAGGATCTGGTGCGCGTTGTCGAAGAGGCCCGCATCGTCCGCCGCATCCTCGACAGCTTCCCCACGCACTACCCCCGCCACATCCTCGAACAGGCCGCCATCGCCGAGGCCTTCGTGCCCGGCCGCGTCGACACAGATCTGCAAGCCGTGGCCGACCGCGTCGCCGCGCGCCTCAACCAGATCGCCGTCGAATACGAACGCGGCTGGTCCGGTCGCCCCACCCAAGACAAAGGCATCCGCCTCACCCGCGTCCTGCGCGGCGTCGAAGAGGCCCGCACGCTCGACGGCTCTGTCCTGCGCTCCGGCGAGGCCCGCCGCCTCGGCACCCTCACCACCGGCCTGCGCGAGGTCTACAACGACCCCGCCACTCTGCACCGCAAAGAGCGGACACAGGACATCTACGGCCCTCTCGACCTGCTCGATGCCGTGCTGCAAGAAGGCGAAAAAGGCCTCACCCTGCAACGCTACAAGGGCCTGGGCGAAATGAACCCCGACCAGCTCTGGGAAACCACGCTCGACCCCGAGGCGCGCACCCTCTTGCAGGTCAAAATCGATGACGTGGCCGAGGCCGACGACCTCTTCACCAAGCTGATGGGCGACGTGGTCGAACCCCGCCGCGAGTTCATACAGCAAAACGCGCTGAGCGTCGAAAACCTCGACTTCTAAGCCGGGGTTTCACACCAATCCGGCCGCCTTTAGCCGCGCAACATCCTTCGCAGCGGCAGCAACCGCCCATTCCCGAAACCGGCGCACTTTCGGTTCGTCCCAAAGGTCATCCCGCCCCAAAATACAAATCCCGCCATAGGGCGACGGGATCGTCATGTCGGGAAGCGGCGCAATCAGGCTGCCCGACTCCAACTCCTCCCGACACAGCACGATATCCGCCATAACCATCCCGGTCCCCATGACGGCCGCCTTGGTGGCCATATCGAGATTGGGAAAGACCTCACCAGACTTGGGATCCAGACCCGTGACACCGAACGCCTCTATCCAATCCGTCCAGTCCCGCCGAGACGGCACTTCATGCAGCATTTTGTAGTCGGCCAGATCATCCGGCGACGTGATCACCCTCCCCTTGAGCAACGACGGCGCACAGGCAGGCGTCAGCAGTACCGGGAACAGCGTCTGCACCTCATGCTCCACGCGGTTGCCCGGCCAATCCGTGACGGAAAACCCTATGTCATGTTCGGCCGTTCTGGTCGGATCGCCCGAATGAAAGTCCGTGGTGAGCCGAATGTTGATATCGGGGTTCTTGGTCCGAAAATCATCCAAGTTCGGAATGAGCCACCGAATGGACGTGGCCGGTGGGCAAATCACCCGCAACGTCGCAGCATCCGCCGTGATGCGCTGACTTTCCTGCTGCATACGCGTGAAGCACTCTGTCAGCACCGGTAACAATTCCCGCCCCGCAGTCGTCAGCTGCACCCCTTTGGCATACCGGACAAAAAGCGCGACACCCAGATGCTCTTCCAACTGCTTCACATGCCGGCTGATCGCCCCGCGCGTCACATGCAGCTCCTCGGACGCGCCAATGAACCCTTCATGTCGACCAGCCGCTTCAAAGGCTTTGAGTGCGTTGAGAGGAGGCAGTTTCATAGCATCAATAGGATTAGTTTTTCTGACCCTTAATGTCAAATAACTTGGTTTGCTTCTCAAACGCCAAGCGGCCAGATTGCCTCATAGACGCAGAAAGGCCTGCAAATGTTTGCTATCGACATGCAAGAAAACCGCTCCTTGGTGCACACCCTCTGGAACCGATGCCACGCATGGTTCACATTTTATCACCAAAGGCGACATGAGCAGCGTGCCCACAATCTCATGGTCACGCACCTTATTCGCATCGCCACCCTCTCCCCCCATCTCCTGCGCGACATGGGATTCGAGAAGGTAACCGACCAGACCGCCCCGCACCTTCAAACCCTGCGCAAATGGCCCATAACCGTATCGATCCAAACCGACCCCCACAGCCCAGAGCCCATCATCACGATCACCCAGGACACCCACGCACCTATTGACAAACAATAGACCCAAGCGCAGCGTCTCTACATGACCCACCAAGTGAAAGACCGGCGCATTGGCCGCCGCGCGGAACGCACGAACCTGGTCGCCTAGACCGGGCGCATCCCGCTCGCGCAATCCCTTTCACTTGGACCCAATATCATGCCTGACACCTCTGGTCTCCGTCTCGCCATTGATATCGGCGGCACTTTCACCGACACCGTGTTGATGGAGGGCGACACCGTTCTGGCCACCACCAAGACCCCCACGACCCCGCAAAACCCCACGCTCGGCGCGCTAGACGGCGTCACCCACGTGATGGCGGATCGCGATTGGGCCGACGTGACCGGCTTCGTCCACGGCACCACACTGGCCACTAACGCGCTGATCGAACGTCGCGGCGCGCGGGTCGCCACGATCACCAATGAAGGCTTCCGCGACATCCTCGAAATCGCTTATGAACGCCGCTACAGCCAGTATGACATCAACCTGAAAAAACCCGACCTGATCGTCCCCCGCGACCGCGCCTTCACCATCGCGGGCCGGATGGATGTCTCCGGTTCTGAGATCACCCCACTCGATAAATCCGCGATCCCCGCCCTCGTCACCGCGCTCCGCGATGCGGGCACAGAGGCCATCGCCATCTGCCTGCTGCATGCCTATGCCAACCCCGCCCATGAGGTCCGCCTGCGCGCCCTTCTGCAGGCTGAACTCCCGGGCCTCGCGATCTCTCTCTCCCACGAAGTTTCTCCTGAAGCCCGCGAATTTGACCGTCTCTGCACCACCATCGCCAACGCCTATATCCAACCGCTCATGTCGGACTATCTCTCTGACTTTGCAAAACAATTCGCAGCCCGTGGCATCACTTGCCCCATCCTGATGATGACAGCCGGCGGCGGCATGACCACGCTCAAAACCGCCGCCGCCCTGCCCATCCGCCTCGTCGAATCCGGCCCCGCAGGCGGTGCCATCCTCGCCGCCCGCGTCGCCGAGGACGCAGGCGAAACAGACGTCCTCTCCTTCGACATGGGCGGCACCACCGCCAAGCTCTGCCTCATCGACAACTACCGCCCCCAAACCGCCCGCCGGTTCGAAATCGCCCGCGCAGAACGCTTCATCAAAGGCTCCGGCATGCCCGTCCGCATCCCTGTGCTGGAGATGATCGAGATTGGCGCAGGCGGCGGCTCCATCGCCTCCGCCGACCGTTTGGGCCGCATTCAGGTCGGCCCCCAAAGCGCGGGAAGCGAACCGGGCCCCGCCGCGTTCGGCAAGGGTGGCACCCACCCCACTGTGACCGATGCCGATATCCTTCAGGGCCTTATTGAGCCCGCCAGCTTTGCCGAAGGCCGCTTGCGGATCGATATCACCAAATCCGAGGATGCCCTCACAACCGATCTGGGCGATCCCTTGGGTCTGACCCCGCAAGAAGCGGCCGCCGGGATCAGTGAAATCGTCGATGAAAACATGGCGGGCGCCGGGCGCATGCACGCGGTCGAATCTGGCAAGGATCTCTCCACCCGCACCATGATCGCCTTTGGCGGCAACGGCCCGCTTCACGCCACCCGCGTCGCCCGCCGCGCAGGCGTTCGCCGCATCCTCATCCCCCATGATCCGGGCGTTGGGTCCGCCGTGGGCTTTCTATACGCTCCCGTATCTTTTGAAATCGTCCGCAGCCGGTACGCCATGCTGGACACGCTCGATATCCCCGGCCTCAACGCCTTCTTCACCGCCATGATCCAAGAAGCCGAAACTGTCGTGCGCGCCGGTGCCACCGGACCGCTGGATCGCACCCGTTCCGCCTTCATGCGCTATCACGGGCAAGGCCACGAAATCGAAATCCCGCTACCGGATCGCGACCTGACGGCAGACGATCTCGACACCCTCCGCGAGGCGTTCGAACAGGAATACCGCACTCAGTTCTCCCGCGCCGTCCCCGGCATGACGATTGAGATCCTCAACTGGTCCACCCGCGTCGCCAGCCGCACCGACCACCGGCGAGACGCGGTCCGCAAGGGAGCGGCGAGCAGCCCAACACCCGCCCGCCACACCACCATCCTCTGTGAGGTCACGAACACGCAAAGCAGCGCCGCCATCCACGAGCGTGACACCCTGCAACCGGGCGCCCAAATCCCCGGCCCCGCCCTCATCATCGAGCCGCAAACAACCACCTATGTCAGCGCCGATTTCACAGCCCAAGTCGCCCCCAACGGCACCCTCATCCTTACCGCGCAGGAGGCCGCACAATGATCCCCAAAACCCGCCTCCAAGTCATGTGGAACCGCCTTCTCGCCGTGGTCGAGGAACAAGGTCAGGCCCTCATCCGCGCCGCCTTCAGCCCCATCGTCCGCGAAAGCGGTGACATCTCGGCTGGCATCTTCGACGTCCATGGCCGCATGCTCGCCCAGGCCGTCACCGGCACGCCGGGCCACATCAACACCATGGCCGAGGCCGTCAAAAACCTGATGGCCGTCTTCCCCACGGACGCCATGAAACCCGGCGACATCTACATGACGAACGACCCCTGGCTCGCCTCCGGTCACCTCAATGATTTCCTGCTGCTGCAACCCGCCTTTCACAAAGGCCGCGTCGTCGGCTTCACCTCCTGCACCTCCCACCTCG
>JBCCCZ010000153.1:0-6385 GCA_039033255.1 Pseudomonadota bacterium | reverse complement strand
TTTGACCTCGCCATCATCGCCGCACTTCTGACCATCGTGGGTTATTCCCTGAACGACACCGTGGTCGTCTTCGACCGCGTGCGGGAGAACTTGCGAAAATACAAGAAAAAGCCGCTCTCCGAGGTGCTCAATATCTCGATCAACGAAACGCTCAGCCGGACGGTCATGACCTCTGTCACGACCCTGCTCGCGCTCTTCGCGCTTTTCATCCTAGGCGGTGACGTGATCCGTGGCTTCGTCTTTGCGATGATCTGGGGCGTTATCGTGGGGACGTATTCATCGGTCTTCGTGGCCTCCTGCGTGCTGCTCTGGCTTGGCGTGAAACGCGACTGGTCGAAACCGGACAAATCCGCAGGAACTCAGTTTGCCAACGTGGATGCCTGAGGCATTGAGCCTTGCCCTGGCCACGCCGGGGCTGTTCTGGCTGATGCTGACCATTGCCGCTGCAGGCTTGGTGCGTGGCTTTTCAGGCTTTGGTACGGCGCTCATCTTCGTGCCGGTGGCCAACATCTTCCTCGACCCCAAACAAGTGATCGTGGTCATCGCGCTGACAGGCATTGCATCGAACGCGGTCATCCTGCCGCGCGCCTGGCGGCAAGGCAGCCGGGGGGAGGTGGGCCTGCTGGTGTTGGCTGCGATCCTGACGGTGCCATTGGGTCTCTGGCTGCTCGATTACCTCGATCAGATCACGATCCGCTGGATCATTGCGGGCATCGCGGGCGGGATGCTGGCGGCGCTGGTGGCCGGGTGGCGATACAGCGGGGTGGTGAACACGCCGACGATCCTGGGTATTGGTGCTGCGGCGGGCATTGTCGGCGGGTTGACGGGGCTGACCGGGCCCGTCGTGATCCTGTTTTACCTCGCAGGGCAGGCGGTGGCGCAGTCGGTGCGCGCCAATACGATCCTCTTTCTGGCTGCTTTGGACGTGGTGCTGATTGCCAATCTCATATGGCAAGGTGCGGTGCGGTGGGACCTGCTGGCGCTGGCCTGCATCCTTGCCGTGCCTTATGCCACGACGACCCTTCTGGGCCAGCGCCTCTTCCATCCCGATTACGAAAAGACTTACCGCAACGTAGCCTATGGGGTTATCGCGCTGGCGGTGATCAGCGGTCTGCCGATCTGGGCGTGAGCGAGGCGCGCCCGCAAGGGAGCGACGAGCGGCCTCTCTTCCCCCCTCATCGCCTTTCAGCTAAGCGTAGCCCCATGGTGTTGACCGTCACTGACCTCTGTGTTGTCCGTGGATCCTTGCGCATTCTCGAAGGCCTGTCTTTCGAGCTATCTGCCGGGCAGGCGCTGCTGCTGCGTGGGCCCAACGGTGTGGGTAAAACCACGCTCTTGCGGACGTTGGCGGGTCTGCAACCGCCACTTGCTGGCCATGTTGAGGTGGCGCCCGATAGCATAGCTTATGCGGGCCATCTGGACGGTGTGAAGCCGACGCTCGCGGTGGAGGAAAACCTCGCCTTCTGGGCCGCCATTTTCGGAGGTGGCGATGTGGAGGCGGCCATCAAAGCCTTCTCCCTTGAGCCGCTGCGAACCCGCGCCGCAGGCCTGCTTTCGGCTGGGCAGAAACGCCGCCTTGGATTGGCCCGATTGGCGGTGACGGGGCGTAGGATCTGGCTGTTGGATGAGCCCACCGTGTCGCTCGACAAGGACGCCGTTGCGATGCTGGAGGCCGCGATTGATGCACATTTGTCCGCAGGTGGGGCCGTGCTCACGGCCACCCATATTGACCTGTTGCAAGAGCGCGCCGACACATTGGACCTGTCAGACTATGCCAGCACCGCCGATGTCGCGGATGCGTTTGATGAGGCCTTCCTGTGACCGCACTTCTGATGCGAGATTTGCAGCTTGCGATCCGCGCAGGCGGGGGATTTGGGCTGGCGCTGGCCTTCTTTCTGATCGTCGTGGTCCTTGTCCCGCTCGGTGTCGGGCCCGATAGCACGCGTCTGTCCTCCATCGCGCCGGGCATGCTCTGGCTGGGGGCATTGCTCGCGTGCCTTCTGTCTCTTGACCGCATCTTCTCCCTCGATTGGGAGGATGGCAGCCTCGACCTGCTGGCCACATCGCCCATGCCGCTGGAGGCCGTGGCCATGGTCAAGGCGTTGGCGCACTGGATCACCACAGGCCTTCCGCTGGTCCTGGCCACGCCGCTTTTTGCGGTGATGCTCAACCTGCCGGGAACAGGCCTCAATGCGCTGCTTTTGTCACTTGCGCTGGGCACGCCCGCGCTCAGTGTCATTGGCACGTTCGGGGCGGCGCTCACCGTTGGGCTCAAGCGGGGGGGATTGCTGCTCTCCCTCTTGGTTTTGCCCCTTTACGTGCCTACCTTAATCTTCGGCGCGGAAATGGCGCGCCGGGCGGCGGAGACCCAAGGATATCAGACCCCGCTTTTGATGCTGGCTGGCATCACCTGTGGCGTAATCGCGCTTTTGCCTTTCGCGACGGCTGCGGTATTACGGGCGAACTTGAGATAGGACCACGTATGGCGCACCGCAGTTCTATTTGGGAATACGCAAACCCCCGGACGTTCATTGACACGACCGACCGGGTGCTGCCGTTCTTTGCCTGGGGCGCGGGCGTCTGTCTTGTGGTCGGCCTCATTTGGGGGTTTTTCTTCACACCAGATGATTTCCGCCAAGGCTCCACGGTGAAGATCATCTATCTTCATGTGCCAAGCGCAATGATGGCGATCAATGCCTGGGTGATGATGCTTGTGGCCTCGCTTGTGTGGGTCGTGCGCCGCCATCACGTCAGCGCACTGGCCGCCCGGGCCGCGGCACCCGTTGGGATCGCCATGACGCTCATTGCGCTTTTCACCGGGGCGATCTGGGGCCAGCCGATGTGGGGCACCTGGTGGGCCTGGGATCCGCGGTTGACATCCTTCTTGATCCTGTTCCTGTTCTATCTCGGCTATGTTGCGCTGTGGGGGGCAATTGAAAATGATGAGACGGCGGCTGACCTGACATCAATCCTCTGTCTGGTGGGGTCTGTCTTTGCGCTCCTCAGCCGCTACGCCGTGAATTTCTGGAACCAGGGCCTGCATCAGGGCGCATCGCTCAGCCTCGATAAGGAAGAAAACGTGGCGGATGTGTTCTACTTCCCGCTGCTCGTCTGCATCGCGGGCTTTGTGCTTTTGTTCATCGCACTGGTGCTGATGCGCACCCGCACGGAAATCCGCGCACGCCGCATCAAGGCGCTTCTGGCGCGGGAGAGGAGGGCGTGATGCCGGATCTGGGCAAATACGCCGACGCGGTGCTGGGCGCCTATGCCGTCAGCCTGCTGTTGCTTGCAGGTATCGTGGCTCTGAGCCTGTGGCGGTCCCGCCGCGTGAAGGCAGAGCTTGAGGTGCTGGAGGAGCGGCGCAAATCCAATGGCTAAACTCTCTCCATTGATGATCGCCCCGCCGCTGATCTTCGCGGGTCTGGCGCTGATGTTTTTTATCGGTCTGCAGCGTGATGACCCGGATGCCTTGCCGTCCCAGATGGAAGGCCGCGCCGCGCCGCCCGTGACAGTCACGGAGATGGCGGGGTTCGCGCCGCTGACGGATGCGCAGCTGCGCGAAGGCGGTGTGAAGATCTTCAATTACTGGGCCAGTTGGTGCGCGCCCTGCCGGGTGGAGCATCCCACGCTAATGCAACTGGCCGAAGAGGGCATTCCGATCTACGGCGTCAACTACAAGGATGAACCCGGCAACGCGGCGGGTTTCCTGGAGGAATTGGGCGATCCCTATACGGCGATTGGCGCAGACGCGTCAGGCCGCATGGCGCTGGACTGGGGCGTTTACGGCGTGCCGGAAACCTACGTGATCGATGGCGAGGGGACGGTGCTGCTGCGCTTCCCGGGGCCGGTCACGCAGAGGGTTTTGACGGAGACGATCAGGCCTGTTCTGGACGCAGCGCAAACCGGATCTTGAGCGCATGCGCATTCTTTAAAAGAATGCGGTCGAAATCTTTTAAAGATTTCGCGCCCGTTGTCGCTAATCCGCCCATTCCCAAGGCCGCGTGAAGGTGCCCAGAACGCCCGAAATGCGCTCCCCATCCTGCTCTTCTGCGCGGTCAATCCGGGCCACGAGGCCACGTTTCTTGCTGTCGATCACCTCAACCACGCGGGCATTCATGCCTGCTTCTTTCAAAGCGCCATTGTAAACGCGCGTGATCGCCCGTTTGCGCAGATCCGGCTTGAACACTTTGCCCACCGCCGTCTTCGGCAGTTCGTCCAGAACCTCCACATGTTTGGGCCACGCCGCCCGTTCTCGGACCTTTTCCTTGCAGTGCCCCATCAACTCGTCCGCCTCCGCCGCGGCGCCCTCAACCAGCTCCACGTAGACGCACGGAATTTCGCCTGCATAGGCATCAGGCTGCCCGATTGCGCCGGCCATGGCGACAGATGGATGCGCCATCAGCGCCTCTTCAATCTCTGCCGGATCGATATTGTGGCCACCGCGAATGATCAGATCCTTCGCGCGCCCGGTGATGAAGAGATAACCATCACCGTCTATCCGGCCCAGATCGCCTGTCCGCAGATGCGTGCCATAGTGGTAAAGATCGGCGTTCTTGGCGGTCTCGGTATAGGTGTTGCCCGCGAAGACACCCGGATTGGAAATGCAGATCTCTCCAATCTCGTCCTGCTTGGCCTCCACCGGGCCATCCTCGCTCTCGTTGAGGATCTTGATATCCGTATAGGGGAACGGCACGCCGACCGAGCCCACTTTCTTTTCCCCCGTGGGTGGGTTGCAGGACACAAGACAGGTGGCCTCTGTCAGGCCATAGCCTTCGATCACGGCCATGCCGGTGGCGCCCTCAAACCGGTTGAAAAGCTCGAGCGGCATGGGCGCAGAGCCGGAAAACGCATTGTGCACGGAGGAGATATCGGCATCCACCGGGCGCTGCATCAGGGCAGAAACAGCTGTCGGCACGGTGATCACAAAGCTGATCTTCCACCGCTCCAGCAGCTTCCAGAAATTGTCGAACACCCCATCCCCGCGATAGCCCGCAGGCGTGGGGAAGACCACATGTGCGCCCGATTTGATCATCGACATCAGGATCACGTGGCAGGCGAACACGTGAAACAGCGGCAGCGGGCACATCACGTTGTCGTCTTCGGTGAACAGCAACTCATGCCCCAGCCAACCATTGTAGACCATGCCGGAATAGCGGTGCTGGGCGACCTTGGGCATGCCGGTTGTGCCACCTGTGTGGAAGTAGGCAGCGACCCGATCGGCGACACTGTCAGGGAAATCGAGCCCGGTTTTGTGCCCGGACATCGCCTTGTTGAAATCCATCACCTGCGCGCCGTGCTCCACCGCCACCTTGGGGCGCAGGAAGGGCACGATCCAGCTTTTGGGCGGAGACAGGTAGCGGTTGAGATCAATTTCCAGCACCGTTTTCACGCTGGGCGCGTCCTTCACCGCCTGCGCTGTCTTTTCGGCGATGTCGGTCTTAGGGAAGGCCCGCAGCGTGACAACGACCTTGGCATCGGTTTCCCGCAGGATCGCGCTGATCTGTTCGGCCTCCAGAAGCGGATTGATGGGGTTGGCGATACCCGCCACCATGCCGCCGATCATGGCCACGGCGGTCTCCAGACTGTTGGGCAGGATCATCGCGACAACGTCCGTCTCGCCAATCCCAAGCGACCGGAAGAGGTTCGCGGCCTGACAGACCTGATCGTGGAACTGCTTCCAACTGAGCGTCTGCGCGGCGTCCGAGGGGCCGGAGGTCAGCTGAAAACTCATCGCGTTGTGGTTCGGGTGGCGATCCGTCACCTCGCGCAGCATCTGGTAAAGCGTGCCGGGCTTTTCACGGTCCTCCCACGCCATCTCCCGCTCAAATTTGCGCGCGTCATCCGTGCTTGAAAATTTCATCGGCGTCCTCCCACAGATCCTCCCCTCCCATTCTGCGAGCCAAATCCCTGTGAGACAAGGTTTACGCAACGTTGCCGTTAATCCGCCGGGAAGATGAAACACCGCGCACGGGGCAGGGTGAGCCAGAACTTGGTGCCGGGCGCTGGCATGACGGCGCCAGAAAGCGTCGCGCGAAAGACCTCCTCGCTGGTGTCCATACGCAACTCCAGAAGGCTGTCACCGCCCATGTAGCGGGCGCGCTCCAACGTGGCCAGAACGCCCGCACCATGGGTTTGCGTGGGGCTAGGGCCATTGCCATCGCGATAGAAATCTACCCGCACATGTTGGGGACGGATGACGATATCTGCCGTGGCGCCATCGGTCAGGCCGCCTGCGTCGAACCGGCCAAAAGCCGTATCAATCTGACCGCCCGCGACACGGCCCGTCACGACATTGATATCGCTGAAGAACGCAACAGCGTCGCGGTCCACGGGATAGGTGTAAAGGTGATAGGGCGTGCCTTGTTGCACGATCTGCCCGCCGCGC
>JBCCCZ010000152.1:0-6412 GCA_039033255.1 Pseudomonadota bacterium | reverse complement strand
CGAGGACGCGGCATTTGAAGTCGATACGCGGCGACCACTGCTGGATAGCTTGCGCGATCACGGCGTCGACCTGCCCTATGGCTGTCAGTATGGTGGGTGCATCACCTGTGCGGCAAAACTGACCCGGGGCGAGGTCAATCAGGCGCGGCAGGGGGCGCTCAACAATCGGCAGATTGCGGATGGTTATGTGATCCTTTGTGTCGCGCGGCCCAAGGGAGACATCACGCTGGAGATCGGGGTGGAGAGCCATGACAAACTCTATCGCAACCCGTTCCTGGACCCGCTGAAGCCCCATGAATTGAAGGCGGATATCGCCGAAAAGGAGGGCTGACATGCCTGATGCAGATGTCGATCACATCTATGATTATGACCCGGGCTATCTGGCCGACATTCTGAAATCGGTGAAGACCATCGCGATGGTGGGCGCGAGCGCGGATAAGACCAAGTTCAGCTACGGCGTGCTGCGGGTGCTGCATGAGACGGGTTATGAGATGTTACCCGTCAATCCCAATCCAAAGGTCACTGAAATCCGGGGGATCAAGGTGTATCACAGCTTGCAGGAAATCGACCGGCCCGTGGATATGGTGGAAGTGTTTCGACCCAAGGAAGAGCTTTACGGGTTTGCCGAGCAGGCCATTGAAATCGGCGCCAAGGTGCTGTGGGGCCAGATTGGGGTCTATGATGACCGCGCAGCACGACTGGCCGAAGAGGCCGGGCTGCAGGTGGTGATGAACCGCTGCCCGAAGATTGAACTCTTCCGGCCGTTCTGGAAGCCGCGGTTGGATTTGCCGATTTGAGGGGCTGCTCCCCGGTTTAGAAGACCGAAGCGAGCGCCTTTGCTAGGCCCCGGTCTGACGATCTATACCTGCGAGCAGCAGCACTTTATTCTTGAGATCACGGACTCCGTCCGAGCAACGCCCTGCAGTTGACAATTCGCCAGGCCCTGGGTGGGGTCTAGCGAAGGCACGGCGGGCTGCGCCCTTGATTCCGCGCCGGGGGCTTTAGGGCATGCGCTTTGGACTAAGTTGAATTAGGGTGCCGATCTAAATCGAAGACCCTATCGACGAAGGACCACATCATGAGCGGCAGACATACACTTGAAATGACGGTGCTGATGACACCGGAGATGGCAAATTTCAGTGGCAATGTGCATGGCGGCGCGCTCTTGAACCTGCTCGACCGCGTGGCGTTTTCGTGCTCTTCGCGCTATTCAGGCCAGTACTGCGTGACCTTGTCGGTCGATCAGGTGATCTTCAAAGAGCCAATTTTCGTGGGCGAATTGGTGACGTTCTTGGCCTCGATCAACGCCACAGGACGGACGTCCATGGAAGTGGGCATCCGCGTGGAGGCAGAGGAGATTCAATCCGGTAAGGTCCGGCATACCAATTCTTGCTATTTCACGATGGTGGCAGTGGACGGGCATGGCCGGGCCGTTTCGGTGCCGAAAGTTACCCCGGACGGGGATGAGGCCGAAAAACGTCAGGAGGCCGCGGTTTTGCGTCGGAGCCTGCGCGACGAATTCACCCGGAGGCATGCGGAAATCAATGGAGAGGTATGACAGGACGCGCGCACCACTGATGCCCGATGCCTTCCGACGCGGGGTTTGATCACCCGCGCCGGAAAACATTTTGAAAGGACGCGACTTAAACCATCCCCCGGCCCATATTTCATCGCATCTTCTCTTGCCCTTTCAGGCACCAGCGGGATCTCATAGGAACACCACTTACGTCCTCTGGGTTGGCCCGTTTAGAAAAGACTTGAACAATGTAAGGCTCCACATGACGCTGCAAAATCCGTTGGATCCGTAAAACCTTGCGGACCTTGAGCATCGTGCGATAGAGCCTCAGAACTCGAACAACTTGGACCACGGAATGTCGCCATTCCGACAGAGAGAAAGACAGTTTGGGCAACCTGAGTACGAAGCTTTGTTCGTTCCTTGAACCCCCGCTGGCCATTAAACGTTAACCTGATTCGAACCCTGCGTCTGTGAACTGGAACACAGTTGAGGCACGCGCGGTGCAGTGGTTCGATTTTGGGCCGTGGAGGCTTTGGAACCACTGTGTTACGCTGCTTCGAAGATCACTCCAGAGGCGTTGTTCATTGTTGGAAGACTACACACTGGAAACTCCGATCTCGGATGAGTTGCAAAGCGTTCTGACCAAGGCTGCGAGGCCTATCAGGTTGTCGAGCAAGGAAACGCTGTTCACGGAGTTTGAAGACGGGGATGCGATTTTTTTCATCCTGACGGGTCGCCTTGAATTGTCGACCGTTGCCGATGACGGGCGCAAGCTGGGGCTTGATATCGTCTCACGCGGGGCGGTCTTCGGCGAAATTGCGCTGCTGGATCCCGGCCCCAGAACCGCGACCGCCATGGCGCTGGAAGACAGCCAGTTGCTGATGCTGGATCGGGCTGGTCTGCATCACGTGTTGGAACGCAACCCGCACCTGCTTGATGACATATTGCGCTTCATCGGCAAGCGCATGCGCTATATCAACGATCAGCTTAACGAACAGATCCTTCTGCCCTTGCCCAAGCGCCTGGCGCGCAAGATGTTGCGCCTGGCCACGACCGAAGAGGATGGATCGCGCTGTCTGAAACTGTCGCATTCCGAAGTGGCCGATCTGGTGGGCGCGTCGCGTGAAGCGGTGTCCAAGGCGCTCTCGGGTTGGAAGAAACAGGGCTTCGTGCAGACCGGCCGAGGGTCGATTGAACTGCTAGATGAAGACGAATTGCAACAGATCGCGGGGCTTTAGGTCTCGTTTTTGCGCTTACGGGCTGTTTTCGCAATCGCACCCGATGGCTATGGCGGAGAGACAGGGATTCGAACCCTGGAGACGGTTTCCCGCCTACACACTTTCCAGGCGTGCGCCTTCGACCACTCGGCCACCTCTCCGGTGCGGGCCTTGTAGCCCCCGTGCGCCCGCCAGTTCAAGGGGATTTTTAGCCGTCCAGATGCAGGTAAACGCGGCGGTTCTGGCGGCCTTTCTTTTCGACCTTGCCCAGGCGCACCGCGCCGATCTCTCCGGTGCAGGCCACATGGGTGCCGCCGCAGGGCTGCAGATCGACTTGGGTTGCCCCTTCCTCGCCGATGCGAATGAGGCGGATGCGGCCTGACCCGCGCGGGGGCTGGACGGACATGGTTTTCACGAGGCCGGGATTGGCATCAAGTTCGGCGTCCGTGATCCACGTCTCGGATACCGGCAGATCACGCGCGATAAGATCGTTGAGCGCCGCCTCCAGCGCGGGTTTGTCCTCGGGCGGATCAACCATGTCGAAATCCAGACGACCGCGGGTTTCCGAGATAGACCCCCCCGTCACGGGCAGCGGAATCACGACCGACAGCAGATGCAATGCGGTGTGGACGCGCATATGGGCGTGACGGCGGGGCCAGTCGAGCGTTTGTTCAATCTGGGTGCCGGCGGGGGGCAATGTGATCGGCTCAGAAGGCACAAGGGCGATGCCGCCCTCGGCCTTCACGGCGGTGGCGATCCCCACGGACCCACCCTGCCACTTGATCCACCCGCTGTCGCCCGGCTGGCCACCGCCCGTGGCGTAGAAGATGGAAGCATCGACCAGGATGCCGCCTTCGGGCGTCTGGCCTGTGACGCGCGCATTGGCAATGCGACCGTAGGGGTCTTTGTAAAAAAGCGGTTCCGTCATCGCGCATCCCCATCGCCTGCTGCATCGCCATCCTGCGACATCGCGTCGAGATCGTCTTCGGTGATATGGGCGGTGTCCGGGCGCGCGCTGGGCGGGTCCTCTTCAAGCGGGGTGCCGGACAGCGCCTCTGGGTTGCGGATCCAGATGTCGCGCTGGGCGAACGGGATTTCCACGCCCTCTTCCATGAAGCGGCGCGCGATTTCGAAATTCATGTCGGACCGCGCAGAGAGCACATAGTTCACATCGCGCAGGATCGCGCGGATTTCGAAATCGAGGCTGTCGGCCCCGAAACCCTGGAAGATCACCGCAGGCGGCGTGGACAAAAGCACCATGGGATGATCGCGCGCCACCTCTGCAAGGATCTTTTCCACCTTCCGGGGATCGGTGCCATAGGCCACACCCACGGGCACGATCACCCGGCCCACGGTGTTGCCATGGGTGTAGTTGGTCACGCGCCCCGACACGAAATCGGAATTGGGCACGATCACGTCCGAGCGGTCGAAGGTTTCAATCACCGTGGACCGGACAGAGATCTTGCGCACGGTGCCGTGGATGCCACCCACTTCGATCCAGTCGCCGATGGAGATGGGTCGTTCGATCAGCAAGATGATGCCCGACACGAAGTTCGAGACGATGTTTTGCAGGCCAAAGCCGATACCAACCGACAGCGCACCGGCGACAATGGCAAGCGAGCTGAGGTCGATCCCTGCGCTTGTGATCGCGATCACCGCCGCCAGAAAGATCCCCACATAGCCAAGGCCAGACACGATCGCCACCTGCCCGCCCGGGTCGATCTTGGTTTTGGGCAGCACGGTGTTGCGCAGCGTGCCTTGCAGCAACCGCGTGGCCGCATAGCCCAGCACAAACACGATGATCAGCGTGAAGAAGACCGTGGGTGACAGGTTGAGCCCGCCCACCTCAAAACCGTTTACAAGGGTCGTCCAAACCTCTTCAAGATCGGTGACCCGCGCGCCCCAGACCAAGGCCAGAATCGGCAGGCTGGCGATGACCATGGCAAAGCCGGCAAGGATCGGGATAAGGCTGTTACTGGCGCCTTCGCGGTCTTCGGTGACCAGCACGTAAAGCTCGAACACAAGCCGTTGCAGGATGGTGAGCGCTGCCAGGATCTGCAGTGACATGAGCGTCGGGAAAAGCGCAAACTGCGCCAGTTTGAAATAGCCCACAGCACCAAGGATGGGTGAGGCAATCGCCAGCGCCGTCAGTGACAGCACCAGCACTTTCATCAACCGGTTGCGATAGGTTTCATCCTCATTTTCCTCTGCCGCGTTCTTGCAATGGGCATTGAGCAACCGCGCGATGCGCAGCAACATGAGCGCGGCCAAAAAGAGCAGCGGATAGAGCACCGTATTGGTCGCGGCCTCGGTCCAGTTGCCATAGAGAGCGATTTTGTCGAACAGGAAATGCAGCCCGACCACCGCACCCAGATAGGCCCCGAACATACGCCCCGAAAACCGCTGCGCCGCTGACAGGTTGAGCGGCAGGGACCGGGCTTCCTTGGCCGGAAAGATCCGCGTGGCGAGCCAGCGGGCAAAGAGGTAGATGAAGGCCGCATGGACCACAAAGCTGAGGATCTGGTCCGAGCGCAGCCCCACCAGCCCGGTTGCGTAGACGGCGCGGGTGACCAGATAGACCCCGATCAGCGGCAAAATGAGCGAGCCAAGCGACAGCGCAAACCCTGCAAGCCACCGCCCTGCCCCCGGATCGTCGCCCAGTACACTGGTTGTGACCCGCCGCGACCACCGCCGCCCTCGCAGGATCAGAATGAGACCGACCAGCGTTAGAACGACGGCGATCGGGATCGATTTCTTGGTTTCCTGACGCTGCAGGTCATTGGCCCAGGCGGTGATGAATTCCCCACGGATCACGAAATACTTGTCGCGCAGGGATGAGAATGCATCCGACCAGTTTGCGGGGTTGAGCGGTGAGGGGCCAAGCTCCAGCAATTCCTCGGCCTGCCTGTCGCGGACGATCGTATCAATCGCGCGAATGAGGCCGTCGGCACGGCTGAAGGCCAACTGCGCCGACCGCACCGGCGCTTGCAGGGTGGCCATCTGTTCGGCCAGGGCATCGCGTTCCTGTGTGATGCTTTCGCTTTCAATACCGTCCTCCGGCACCGGACCAAGCGCGTCGATCTGGCGCTGCACCGTTGCAATGGAGCGTGCGTTGGCTTCCTGCGCGTCCAGGAAAATCTCACGCCATCGCACCAAATCGGATCGCAGTGTTTCAAAGGCGGGTGTGGAAGCACGCCCTGCGGCCACTGCCTCTTCCGCGCGGTTGGCCAGGCGTTGCCAGACTTGGGTCTGTTCCTGCGTGATCTGGCTATCTTGGGCGTGGGCCTCTTGCGGCGCGCTCAGTATCAGACCAAGCGGACTCAACAGCAGCCAGAATAGGAGGAGGAGTCGCGAAACGAAACGGGTCATCCGGCAAAGACCCGTGGAATGTCAGAGGGATCACCATCCAGCCAATCGGGCACAGGCAGGCCTTTTTCCTGAAGGAACCCCGCGTTGAAGAGCTTGGATGTATAGCGCGTGCCGTAGTCACACAGGATCGTCACAATCGTGTGGCCCGGCCCCATTTCGCGCGCCATGGCCATCGCCCCGCCCACATTGATGCCCGACGACCCGCCAAGGCAGTGGCCTTCGTGGCGCAGCAGATCGAACACGATCGGGATCGCGACGTCATCGGGGATCTGGTACATCATGTCGGGCGTGAAACCTTCGAGATTGGCGG
>JBCCCZ010000151.1:0-6459 GCA_039033255.1 Pseudomonadota bacterium | reverse complement strand
TGGAGCAGGGCGGAGACGTCAAGGGCGTGTTCAGCCGCCTAAGCCGCGCCGCCAAGGCCATCGAAGACGGCGTGCGCCAGGCCACGGGTGTCCAAGATGTGTTTATGATGCATCCCAAGTTTGGCGCGGTGACGTGTTGTCCGTCGAATATTGGCACAGGCATGCGCGGGTCGGTGCATATTCTGGTGCCCAAGCTGATCGAGGCCATCGGGTTTGAGGAAATCGACAAGCTGTGCCGGGCGCGGAACGGTCAGGCGCGAGGGTCTTCGGGGGAGCATTCCGAGGTGATTGACCGGATTGATGTGTCGAACTGGCGGCGCATCGGCCTGCCGGAATATGAGTTGGTCGAGGATATGATCAATTGTGCAAACTACTTGGCGGAGCGTGAAGATGCCCTTTGACGATAAGATTGACCGCATTGCCGCTTTGAAGGGCGATTACCCGCAGAACATCGCGTTGCAGAGCTTTGATCCGGCCTATTTCGCGAGCCTGAGTGAGGCGGATCAGGCGCGGTTGATGACCTGTGTGAATTCGGGGGTGGAGAATCCGGACAGTGAGGTGGGGTGTTATGCCTGCCAGCCTGCGGATTACGATGATTTCCGCCCGTTTTTCGGTAAGGTTCTGGCGCGGTATCACAAGGTGGGCGAGGATGCCCGGCATGTAAATGACTGGTCGCTTGACGGGGTCGAAGGGTTGCCCGCCAGTGGGAAACTGGACCTGACAGAGCTGGGATTGCCCGCGCTGTCGATGCGGGTGCGGGTGGGGCGCAATCTGGCGGATTTCCCGTTGCCCGGGGCGATGACGGAAGAGGATCGTGTCACGCTGGAAAACCGGATGATGCAGGCTTTTGAGGTGCTCAAGGCCGATCCCAATTATGGCGGTGATTACCATTCCCTGACGCCCGGAAATCCCAAGCATATTGATCAGGTGGCCTATCAGGCGCTGGTCGATGACCACATCATGTTCAAGGATATGAGTGTTGACACTTACCTGACTGCCGCGGGCATTGCTGCCCATTGGCCGATGGGGCGGGGGTGTTATGTCTCGGATGATCGCTCCTTCATCATCTGGGTGGGGGAGGAAGATCACCTGCGTATCATGTGCATGCAGCGGGGGGCGGTGCTGAATGACGTGTTCGACCGGTTGAAGACGGCGCTGGATAAGGTGTCGGCCATTGAGGGGCTGAATTTTGCGCAGTCTGAGGATTACGGCGTTGTGACGTCCTGCCCGACCAATATCGGTACGGGGATGCGGGCTTCGGTTCATATTCAGCTGCCAAACCTGACGGCAGATGGGACGGACAAGAAGGCCAAGGAAATCTGTCGCCCGCTGGGGTTATCAGTGCGCGGGACAGGTGGGGAACATACGCCGATTGGGGCGGATGGGACGGTCGATATCTCCCCCTCCGCGCGGTTTTGCATCACCGAGGCGCAGATCATCGCGGCGCTCTATAAGGGGCTGGCGCAGTTGCAGGAGAAGGAGCGGCAGGCGGCGGGTTGAAACCCTCGGCCTAACCCCTGAGGCACACCGCTTCATTCGAAGGATCCGCCTGATGGGCACCATCAGGCCGCGCCGTCCCGCCCCCACGGGGCGGCGCGTTTGCGCCACCCCGCGTGACGGCGCGTGAACTGAAATTGGATATGCCTCAGGTTTAGCTGCGAAACATTGTCCGCATTTACCCCATCCTCGCCCAGCGTTGTTGTTCCCGCGTTTCGATCGCGCAAGGTCTCACGGCGCGCAATCTGTCGAGCGCGGCCTTGGGGCGTTCGCCCGAGGCGACCATGATCCGCACGGCGGCCATGCCGGACCGCCCGCACCCCATGCGGCAATGGATCAGGACCCGGCCACCCCCGCGCAAGGCCGCCACGGCGGTTTCGCTGATCGTGTCCCAATCGCCCTCTTGCATCGGATCGGCCACGCTGCGATCCACGACAGGAAAGGAAAACCACCGCGTGCCGGAATGCTGCAAGTCTGTCGCCAGTTGCGTGACGCCCGCCGCTTCCAGCTCTTTCGGTTCGGTCATGGACACGACCATGGCGGGCTTCCAATCCTTCAGATGCGCGAGATCCTGTTCGTATTGCCCGTTCAGGCCCGGCATTGGGGCAATGCCAAGGATGCCGCGCGCGACTGGTACTGCGTAGATGACAAAACTCATGAATGTATCAGTGGCGCGGCTGGGCCCGCTGTCCTGTCCCCCATGTTCCCCCCTATCGTTCACGCTTTTTACGCGTAGATCAAGAAAACCCGGTGCGCATGGTGGACCATGGCGCGCGACCGCTCTACCCTGTGGTCTGACGTAAAGGACGCATCGCACATGAACGACACCCCCGACAGCGGCTATCAGGTTCTGGCCCGGAAATACCGGCCGGAGACCTTTGCCGATCTGGTGGGGCAGGATGCGATGGTGCGCACGCTGAAAAACGCGTTTGAGGCTGACCGGATCGCGCAGGCCTTTATCATGACGGGCATTCGAGGGACCGGGAAGACGACAACGGCGCGGATCATTGCCAAGGGGATGAACTGCATCGGCCCAGACGGCAATGGCGGGCCAACGACGGAGCCGTGCGGCGGGTGCGAGCATTGCACGGCGATCATGGAAGGGCGTCATGTGGACGTGCTGGAAATGGACGCGGCCAGCCGGACGGGTGTGAATGACATCCGCGAGATCATTGACTCTGTAGCCTATCGCGCGGCATCCGCGCGCTACAAGATCTATATCATTGACGAAGTTCACATGCTGTCGACCAGCGCGTTCAATGCGCTGCTGAAGACGCTGGAAGAACCGCCCGCCCATGTGAAATTCATCTTTGCCACGACCGAGATTCGTAAGGTCCCGGTGACGGTGTTGAGCCGGTGTCAGCGCTTTGATCTGCGGCGGATTGATCCCGAAGACATGATCGGGCTCTTGCGCAAGATCGCGGGTGCCGAGGGTGCGCAGATTGCTGATGATGCGCTGGCGTTGATCACACGGGCCGCGGAAGGGTCGGCGCGGGATGCGACCTCATTGCTGGATCAGGCGATATCGCATGGGGCAGGGGAGACGACGGCGGATCAGGTGCGGGCCATGCTGGGCTTGGCGGATCGGGGGCGGGTGCTCGATCTCTTTGACCTGATCATGAAAGGGGATGCGGCAGGTGCGCTGGGCGAGTTATCCGCGCAATATGCCGATGGCGCGGACCCGCTGGCGGTGTTGCGTGATCTGGCAGAGGTGGCCCATTGGGTCAGCGTGGTGCAGATCACGCCGGATGCTGCCGATGACCCCACGATCGGGCCCGACGAACAGGCGCGCGGGCGGGAAATGGCGGCGGCACTGCCCACACGCGTGTTGACGCGGACCTGGCAGATGCTGCTCAAGGCGCTGGAAGAGGTGGCGATGGCGCCCAACGCGATGATGGCGGCGGAGATGGCGGTGATCCGGATGACCCATCTGGCCGATCTGCCCACGCCGGAACAGTTGGTGCGCAAGTTGCGTGATGCGCCGCCGGTTCCGCCGTCTGGACCCAGCGGTGGGGCTGTGACCCATGCACCAGCGCACACGCCTGCCTCAAGCGCGCCGCCGGTGATGTCTCAGCCGTCGCCCAACGGTGGGCCGACGGCAGCGCTGGCCACGGAGGTTGAAGCCTCGCTGGCGCGCTATCCCAGTTTTGACCATGTGGTAGAGCTGATCCGGGCGAACCGTGATGTGCGATTGCTGGTAGAGGTGGAGACAGGCGTGCAGCTTGTGTCCTACCAACCCGGTCGCATCGAATTCTGCCCCACAGCGAATGCCCCAAAGGATCTGGCGCAGCGGCTGGGCAGCGCGTTGCAGCGCTGGACGGGCAATCGCTGGGGCATTTCCGTGGTGAGTGAGGGTGGCGCGCCGACCATCGCGGCGGAGCGCGACGCTGAAGACCTCGCATTGAAAGAAGTGGCCGAAGCCCATCCCATGGTGCAGGCGGTGCAGGCGGCCTTTCCGGGTGCCACGATCAGTGCCATCCGCACGTTGGAAGAACAGGTGGCCGAGGCAGAGGCCGAAGCGCTGCCGGAAGTGGATGACGAATGGGATCCTTTCGAAGAGGATTGATTTTGGCCTTCGCGCCGACCCCTGCCTTGGCGGAGGCCTGCGATAAGATCCGCCCGGGTTGGGATGGCGGAGACGTGGGCGTGGTGGCCGAAGCGATTACGCTCTTTTCATCCCCCATCGCGTTGATTTTATTGCTTTCCACCGCGCTTGTGTTTCGATTTCGCAGTTCATGGGCGGCTTTGACGGTCTGCCTTGGCTGGAGTTTTCTGATCACGGCGGTCACGTTTTTTGATCCCACGGGCGGGGTGCGCACGCAGGCGATTGCGGAAGGCTGCGTGGGCTCGCCATGGCTCTTCATTGCCGTGGCGGGTGCTTTGAGCGCGGGGATGATTGTCTATACGGGTCGGCCTCCTGAGCCGGACGCGCCCAAGGATTAGGTGGGCACACGCATTCTTTGAAAGAATGCGGTCGAAATCTTTTGAAGATTTCGGTGCGCTTAGCCTGATGCGCTCTCTCTGGCGCGGCGGGCATCCCGGAAGCTTTTGATGAAAGCCACCTTGGCCAGAATGCAAGTGGCCAGCATCAGGCCCACGCGAAGTATAGACATCACATTGCCCTCGCCCATGGCCTTGAAGAAGGGCACCAGCAGAAGAAGGAAAATCGCCAAGGTCAGCGTCACGGCAATATGGGCGATGACCTTGTTCTGTGCCTTGACCCCCGGATTGCACACCAGAAGCGCCAATCCAACGCCCGCAGGCACCAGCGCTGTCCAATAGGAAAATTCCGGCGTGAGATACGCCCAGACCGAGCAGAGGACCAAAACGATGGCGTTGATCATGTTTGCGGTATGCGGGGTCATGGCCAGCTCCTGTTTTGCGGGCAGTCTACAACTAAATGGCAAGTAACAGTAGGGGCAAAGCTTTCAATCAGAAAGTGGCCACGCACGATTTTGAATGGATATTCAGTGGGTTGCCCAGCCTGTACGGGAAAAGGCAAATTTTCCGCGAATTTTCTTTGGTAAATGCGACTTTTTCTGTGATCCAGATCGGCCATGCATTCGTATGTATGTCAATTGTACTGACCAAACATTTGTTGTGGTCGGTGCGCAACCACGAGAGGAAAGAAAATGAGTGCCGTTGACACCATTATTCGCAGCTCACAGAGCTTGCCGGACATCCGCGCAGTGCACTGGTTGCCACGAATTGTTCTTGCATCGGTGATTGCCTATCAGGGCATCATCAAATTCCCGTTGGCCGCTGATGATGCGGTATCGGCTGGGGTTCCCTACATTCTTTGGCTGCTGACCGCGTTGGGCGAAGTGGCCGCCGCTGTGGCGCTGATCGCGGGTGGCTTCATTCGCAATGCTTTGGGCGATCTGATGACCCGCGCAGGCGGGCTGGTGATCGCGATGATCACCCTGGCGGTGATCGTCGTCGTCTACTGGGCGCCGCCGCTTTACATCTTCCTGGGCAATCAGCTGCACTTGCTGATGATCGTAGGTGGATTGTATTTTGCCGCGCGGGGCAACCAGGCCTGACAGCCGACAGATGGAACATTCAGACGGCGGGGCAGGTGCCCCGCCGTTTTTTGTGGCCTGAACTGGTTCAGTGCCGGGGCGCAAAGATGCTTTTCACGAATTTCCGATAAAGCCCGACTTGCCGCGCCAGCACACCCTTGTCGCGAATGGTTTTGGAGAGGATAATCCCGCCATCGGTGACCACGGTCAGCATGTCGGAGAGGTCCTCAAGATCGACATCAATGCGCGGCGGATAGACTGCGGCAATCTCTTTGAATTTAGCATGAAACTGGCGCCGCCACCCCAGCAGGCTGTCGGCAGCCAGTTCATGGATCGACCTGTCGAACAGCCGTTCCTGGAACACACAGGCCGTGACGATGCAGCCTGGATGCACATCGGTGAGGCGTTCCATGTCTTCTTGCAGCAGGCGCAGGAAAATCAGAAAGGCGTGGAGGGGATCGTCATCAAGCGTGCTGGCACGGGCAAAAAGCCCCTCAAACCAAACGGCCTCCTCCGCCAGATGCCGTTCCAGCAGGGCTTTGACCATCTCGCTTTTGTCGCGGAAGTGGTAGAAAAAGCCGCTCTTCGTGATGCCGACCTCGGTGATCAATTCTTCGATTGAAGTGGCGGCAAAACCCTTCTCAACGATCGCCAGTTCTGCGGCGGTGAGCAGCTTGTCGCGGTTGGTCGCCACGCTGCGCGGTTTGAGGAATGTTGTCATGGTTCTCCTTCAAAACTGCACCACGGGTACAGCACTGCGGGTCAAGCGGGCGGCCCGCCGTGATACCCGTCCGCTTTCCAATGGGTTGGGCAAAGCCCTTGTATCCTTAGCAGAAATGCGCGGTGGCGTCAGTGTACCTTAGGTGCACTAGCCCTTGACGGGTTGCTTGAAGGACCATTGGTGGATGATGCCCAACCCGATGGAGGACACATGCGCGAC
>JBCCCZ010000150.1:0-6520 GCA_039033255.1 Pseudomonadota bacterium | reverse complement strand
ATCACCCGCACACCCTTTTTCTCAAGGTCATTGCCGTGCGTGAAGGGATGCAAATGGTGCGCAGCATCCAGCGCCTGCAGTTCCGCGGTGGGCATGTGATTGCTGATCATCGTCATGGGCGTGACCTTTCTATGACTGAGGGAGTCGGGCGCTCTCGCCCGCTTGATTCAACAATATGATCAAATTGTCAGCTGTCAATCCGACAGCGCCGCGCGGGCCTGATCCATGCCTTGGGTGACATCCTCCCAAATGGCATTTGCAGCAGCATCCTCATCACCCGCTTCCATCGCCTGCAGGATTTCCTTGTGGCGATCCGGTAAATCCAACGCCCCGATGCGCCTACACACAACCCGCAGCATTGGACCAAAGCGCAGCCAGAGCCCCTCCGCCATTCCGGCAAGGATTGGCGTGTCCGACAGCTCATAGATTTTCTGATGAAACTGAAAGTTTTTCTCCAGATAGCCGCGTATGTCTTTGCCTGTGATCGCCGCATCAAGCTCTTTGTCGATCTTTGCGAGCGCTTGCAGGTCATCTGCGTTCGCCTTCAGGGTGGCCCGCCGAACCATCTGCATATCGAGCCACTGCCGCGCGGCGACAAATTCGTCGATATGCTCGGCCGTCGTTGCGGGCACGCACACACGTCGATTGCCTTGAAATTCCAACGCCCCTTCTGCGATCAACCGCCGGATCGCCTCCCGCACCGGGGTGATTCCCGCATCCAGATCCTGTGACAGGCCCTGGATCGTCACCGCGTCCCCGGGCGCCAGATCGCCGAACAGCACCATATCGCGCAGACGGCGATAAATCATCTCATGGGCAGGCGGTGGCGCCGGGACGCGCGCGGGTTTTGTGGCAGACTGTGTCACGTTGATCTTTCCGCGTTGAAGACGCCCCACTGTCTCACCTCTGGCTTTTTTGATCAAATCTGTTTTGACTGGCGCGGCAGATCAGAACCGAGGACCATGATGGCAAAGCTTGCGCGCATTTGGGAAGACAGGGCCTACACCAGTTCCCCGATTGAGGATTGCTGGTATGCCGACACCGTGGATCTGGGCGGCTGGCCGCAGCTGGAGGGTGACGAAGACGCCGATGTCGCCATCATCGGCGGCGGGTTCACCGGGCTCAATGCCGCCTTGCATCTGGCAGAGGCAGGCGTGAAAGCAACGGTTCTGGAAGCGCAACAGCCGTTCTGGGGGGCGTCAGGCCGCAATGGTGGGTTTTGCTGTCTGGGTGGGACCAAGAAGGGCTACTCCGAGATGAAAACCATGTTCGGAGAGGACGAGGCCCGCAAGTGGTTCCGGACCGAACGCGCCGCTGTGGAATTCGTAGGCGATCTGATTGACCGGTTGGGATTGGATGTAGATCGCCACTCGGATGGGGAAACCATGCTGGCCCATCGCCCCAAGGACTATGAAAACATCAAGGCAAGCCTTGACGAGACGCGATCGCTTTACGGCGTTGAACCGGAACTGATCCCGCCGGATCAAATGGCGCAATCTGGCCTGAGGGGGCCGTTTCACGGTGCCATGCGCACGCCGCTTGGCTTTGCGCTGAACCCGCGCAAATATGCCTCCGGCCTCGCGCAATCGGCCAAGGCGGCGGGGGCCACGATTTATGGGGAAAGCGCGGTCACTGGCGTGGAGCCGCAGCCGGGCGGGGGATACGTTCTGCGCACGAAAACAGGCTCTATTAAAGCCAAAAAGTTCATTGTGGCCACCAATGGGTACAGCTCCGACAACATCCCCAAATGGATGAAAGGCCGCTACATCCCCACGCAATCCGCCATCATCGTCACCCGTGAAATGTCGCAAGAGGAGCTCTCCGCCCAAGGATGGACCAGCACGCAAATGTGCTACGACACGCGCAAGCTGTTGCATTACTTCCGCCTGATGCCCAATAACCGGATGCTGTTCGGAATGCGCGGGTCCCTGCGTCATACGGGCGAAACAGAAGAGCAAAACCGTGCCCGCGTCCGCGCCGATTTTGACGCCACGTTTCCAGCCTGGCGGCATGTGGAAACGCCCTATTACTGGTCCGGGTTTGTCTGTCTGACCCGCGATTTCCTGCCCTATGCCGGGCTAATCCCCGACATGCCCGGCGGGTTCGCGGCCTTCGCTTATCACGGCAACGGTGTGTCTATGGGCAGCTATTCCGGCGCGTTGCTGGCGGATCTGGTGCAGGGCAAAACACCCGAAGGCCCCTACCCCGCGCAAATGCGCCATGAACCCCGCCGCTTCCCGCTGGGACGGTTTCGCCGATTGCTCATGAAGCCCGCGTACTGGGCCTATGCGATGAAAGATCGGTAACGCGTCATCCTTGTGGCGTCTTCAGTGCCCGCGCCTGACCGCGTTTCAGACCCAGATAGCGCTCGCGCAGGATGATGATGATGCCGGCCGCTATGACCAAAGACGCACCAAGCAGCATTTGCACGGTCGGCACTTCGGCAAAGAAGACATAGCCGATGAGAATGGCGAAAAGCATCGACGCATAGTCAAACGGCGCGATGACGGAAGCGTCGGCAAAGCGGTAGGCGGACGTCAGGAAGATCTGTGCCACGCCGCCCAAGAAACCCGCAAGTACCAGCAAACCGGTTTGCCAGAGCGTGGGCATGACCCAGCCGAAGGGGATCGTCAGAAGAGACAGCAATGTCGCGGTGAGAGAAAAGTAAAAGACGATCGCGCTGGTCTGTTCGGTCTTCACCAGTTTGCGGATGTAAATTTGCGCCAGCGCCGCGCAGGTGGCACTGAGAATAACAAGGATCGCACCCACGGCCTGCGCGGTTTCAACGGTCGGACCGGAAAGTGTGGTTAGACGGGGCAGCAAGACGATGATCACACCCAGAAGGCCCAACATCACCGCGCCAATCCGGAACACGCCCACCTTTTCATCCAGAAACATCGCCGCAAAGATCACCACCAGAAGCGGCGCGGTGTAACCCAGCGCCGTCACCTCGGGCAGCGGCAAAAGGCCGAGCGCGGCAAAGCCTAGACCCATCGCTGTTGTGCCCACGAACCCCCGCCAGAAATGACCCATGGGGGATTTGACCTTGAGCCCTGTCTTCAGATCATGCCGCCAGGCCAACCATATCAGGATCACCGGGATGGCAAAGAACGACCGAAAAAACACCGCCTGTCCGGCAGGAACAGTGTCTGATACGGCCTTGATCATGGCCGACATGATGATGAACAGCAAAACCGCGCAGAGCTTGAGCGCGATGCCTTTGAGGGGGTTCATTGGGTTGCTCCTTGCCAAACCGTGATGGCGCGGCAAGGGGCTTTAGGTCAAGCGCGGACGTTGCATAGCCGGATTGCGTTATGTCCGTTCAATGGCCACCGCGATCCCCTGACCGCCACCGATACACATGGTAATCAGCGCCTTTGATCCTTGGATTCGTTCGAGTTCATAGAGCGCCTTTACCGTCAAGATCGCGCCGGTCGCCCCAACCGGATGACCCAGCGCGATGGCACCGCCGTTCGGGTTCACCTTTTCGCTGTCCAGACCGAGCCCACGGTTCACCGCAATGGCTTGCGCGGCGAAGGCTTCATTGGATTCGATCACATCGAAATCCTCGACCTTGAGGCCTGTTTTCTCCAACAAGTTCTGAACCGCAGGCACCGGACCGATCCCCATCACCTCGGGCCGCACACCCGCATGGGCATATCCCAGAACGCGCGCCTTGGGCTTCAAACCGGCCTTTTCCGCCGCTTCAGCCCGGGCAAACACCAGCGCCGCCGCACCGTCATTGATCCCGCTCGCGTTGCCCGCCGTCACGGTCCCGTCTTTCTGGAACACCGCGCGCAGACCAGCAAGGGCCTCAGGCGTCGTCGGCTTGGGGTGTTCATCGGTATCAAAAGGCACCATGTCGCGCTTTACCTTCACCTCGATGGGCGCGATTTGGGACGTGAAGTGCCCATCTTCAATGGCGGCGGCAGCCCGTGTTTGACTGGTCAGCGCGAATTCATCCTGATCTTCGCGGCTGACATCATGTTCCGCCGCCACATTCTCCGCCGTCACGCCCATATGGCCCGTGCCAAAGGGACAGTTCAAAGCCCCCAGCATCATGTCGAGCGTTTTCACATCGCCCATCTTCGCGCCCCAACGCTGATCTGTGATGACAAACGGCGCGCGGCTCATGTTTTCTGTACCACCGGCCAGCGCGAAGTCAGCATCGCCCAGCATCAAAGACTGAACGGCGGAGACCACCGCCTGCGCACCCGACCCACAAAGGCGATTCACGTTCATCGCGGGCGTGCTGTCAGGGATGCCCGCATCCATCGCCGCCACGCGGGACAAATACGCATCGCGCGGCTCCGTCGGAATGACAGAGCCGTAGACCACATGGCCAATCTGACCCGGCTCCACGCCAGACCGTTCCATAGCGGCTTTCGCGACATGGGCACCCAGTGCTGCAGGTGGGGTCCCGGCGAGTTTGCCGCCAAACGTGCCAATGGCCGTGCGCGCACCGTCTAGCAAAACGATATCTGTCATGATGGGTCTCCTCCGTTTCGATCATTGGAACGTGCAAGCGTGGCGTTGTCCAGCATGACGCTAGGGCGTGAGCGGCGTTTCCCCTGTCTCCGCGAGAAGCGACACCTCTCGCCCACGGATCGCAGCAATCACAAGGTCATGTCCATGACCCGCCCCTGCATCCAGGTTCACGCGATTGCCGTAGTGCTGTGGGGTTTTGACGGGTGTGTGCCCATGGATGATCAAGGGACCATGATCGCGCGGGTCGACGTGAAACTCCTTGCGGATCCACATGAGGTCTTCTGGATTCTGATCCGCAAGCAGAATACCAGGGCGAATGCCCGCATGGACAAACAGGAGATCATTCACCTGACGAATGAGCGGCGTGTTGAGAAGAAAGTCCACATGCGATTTGGGAATATGTGAGACTATTTCGGCCCGGTCACGCCCTTCGATCTGTTCGATACCGTAGGAGGCCAGCGTTTCCCGGCCTCCCATCCGTTCGTGCAACCAGCTAAGGCCGCCAGGCGTGGCCGGGTCGCCGCCGTCGATGTAGTCCAGAAAAAGCTGGTCATGATTGCCGCGAATGACAGTCCAGTTGCGTCCCGCCTCGATCCCCTCAATGAGGGTCTGAATCACGCCGAAACTGTCCGGCCCCCGATCCACGAGGTCACCTAGAAAGACGATTTCCGCCTCCGGGCCGAAATGGGCATCTGCCAAGGCCAGAACGCGGGTCAGTTGGGATTTGTACCCGTGGATATCGGGGACACAGAGGATCAGACGTCAAACTCCAGCGGGGCGATCTGCTGGAAGAGGCCGGTGGCGTGCAACTTGGCCATCACAGGTTCGGGTACAGGCGCATCGACGTACAAGAGCGCGATCGCCTCGCCACCGGCAACAGCGCGACCAAGCGTGAAGTTCGCGATGTTGACGCCATTTTCGCCCATGGTTTGCCCCAGCGCACCAATGATGCCCGGTTCGTCGTTGTTCGTCGTGTAAAGCATGTGGCGCCCGATTTCCGCATCGATGTTGATGCCCTTGATCTGGATGAAGCGAGGCTTGCCATCAGAAAAGACAGTGCCACCGATGGAGCGTTCGCGTTTGTCCGTGACCACCGTCAGTTTGATGTAGCCTTCAAACACACCCGACTTGTCCTGCTGCGTGGTGGAGATTTTCACGCCGCGTTCCTTGGCCATCAGGGGGGCGGAGACCATGTTCACCTCCGGGTTCGCGGCCTTCATGATGCCAGCGACGGCCGAACAGGTCAGCGCCTCGAGGTTCATGGTGGACACGACACCGTCATACAGGATGTTGATCGCCTTGACGGGTTCATCGGTCATCTGGCCTATGAAGGCACCGAGGTTGCCCGCAAGGCTGATCCACGGGCCCATCACCTTGGCTTCTTCTGCGGTGACCGAGGGCATGTTGAGCGCGTTGCTGACCGCGCCGGTGAGCAGGTAGTCGGACATCTGCTCAGCGACTTGCAACGCCACGTTTTCCTGCGCTTCAGTGGTGGCTGCACCTAGGTGCGGCGTACAGACAACATTGGGCAAGTTGAAGAGCGGGTTATCCTTGGCAGGTTCCTCGGCGAAGACATCAAAGGCAGCACCGGCGATATGACCCGATTGCAGCATCTCCGCGAGCGCCGCTTCATCCACCAGACCGCCCCGCGCGCAGTTCACGATGCGCACGCCTTTCTTGGTCTTTCCGAGGTTTTCACGGCTGAGAATATTGCGCGTTTGGTCCGTCAGGGGCACGTGCAATGTGATGAAATCCGCGCGCGGCAGAAGATCATCCAATTCCACCTTCTCCACGCCCATCTTGTCGGCCTTTTCCTGGCTCAGGAACGGGTCATAGGCGAGGACTTTCATCTTCAACGCGCGGGCGCGGGCGCAGACGATGCCGCCGATGTTGCCTGCGCCGATGACGCCTAGGGTTTTGCCGGTCAGTTCCACGCCCATGAAGCGGGATTTTTCCCATTTTCCGGCGTGGGTTGAGGCCGACGCTTCCGGGATTTGCCGGGCCACGGCGAACATCATCGCGATGGCGTGTT
>JBCCCZ010000149.1:0-6634 GCA_039033255.1 Pseudomonadota bacterium | reverse complement strand
GATGTCGTAGAGAACGTGGCGTGTGCTGCGCGCCCTGTGTGAGCTGTTGCGGGAAGTCACCGCAGCAGTCATTATCGCGGCCTTCATCGGCACGCAGGATCTGGGCCAGGAATTGCAGCGCACGCTGGCGGGGACGGATCTGGGCAAGAACTTTGTCCTCGGAATGAACGTCGCGCTGATGGCGCTGACCTTCGATCTGGCCATCATCAGCTGGGCCAACCGGCAGAAGAAAGCACTGGGGCTGGATTGATGGGTCAGCTTGCCAATCATCGCACCGTCACAACGTTCGACAAGGACGGGTTCGAACTCCTGGAAATGCCCGGCCTGCCGGGGGAACAGGTGTTTTGGAAGAACGTCTCCTTCGATGAGGCAACAGGTCAAGGCAGCTACCTGTTGGTTATGGAACCCGGCACGCGCTGCAATCCGCATCGGCACAACGGGCCGGAGGAATTCTATATCATCGAAGGCGATCTGGAAGACTGCGACGGGCACATGTACCGCGCGGGTGAGTTTGTGTCCCTATCGGGCGGGTCTGAGCATTTCTCTGTCACGCTGTCGGGCTGCAAACTGGTGGTCACCCATCGGGGGGCCATGGACGACCTTGAGACGGTGGAGAGCGTGAAATGAACGTCCCACCCGTGTTTGAGACGCCCTATGAGCGCGCCGGTATTATCACCCCCGGCCTGCCCATTCTGCCCCATGGCACAGAGCGGCACCCAGTGCCCGGCGGTGGGTCGCGTGCCGTGCCGATTTTTGCGGGCGATGAGATTTCCGTGCTGGATCGTGAAGGTCTGCAACCCGGCGAACTGGTGTTTTTCGCCCCTGATGGTACGTCAGACGCAGGAAAAATAGGGGCTGAAAGCCGTTGGAAACCCGATGGCCTGATGCAGATCCTGCTGGAAGGTACAGTGTCAGGCAAGCGCGTGGCTGCCGCCTTGGACAAGGCCGGGTTTGACCTCGACAAAGCGCAAGCTGTGCGCATTTTCCGCGATGGCTCGCGCCCCGGCGATATGGCGACCTTCCATGCCGAATGCGACGGCATGATCATCCTTGCCGCGCCGGGCAGCCCGATGGCACCTGAGGCACAGAACCCGCCATCGGAACTGATCCTCTACATCCGCCGCGCCAATCCAGGGCTTGCCAAGGGCGGGCATCAACCGACCGATCCGCTGGCCGACCCGCTGGTCGATATCAATATCCAGCCTGGCCATGCGAAAAGCTATGAGGTGAAGAAGGGGCAGTTTATCCAAGTGCTCGACGTACAGGGGCGCGAGTGTTCCGACTTTCAGGCCTTTTCCCTGCGCGACCTCGACAATGGGTTGGAGCGGGAGATTGACCCGACCACCACCCGGACCCTGATGGGCAGCCTTTATCCCACACCCGGCATCTTCTCGAAATACTGGAACGTGGATCAGCAACCTCTGGTCGAGATTGTACAGGACACCTGCGGGCGGCATGACACGTTCGGGCTGGCCTGTACGGCGCGGTACTATGAGGATCTGGGCTATCCGGGCCATATCAACTGTTCGGACAACATGAACAAGGATCTGGAACAGTACGGCATCCGCCCGCGCGGCGGCTGGCCTGCGATCAATTTCTTCTTCAACACCACGCTCGATGATACCCACGCGCTTGGCATGGATGACCCGTGGTCGCGGCCCGGGGATTACGTGCTGTTGCGGGCTTTGACCGATCTGATCTGCATCTCTTCCGCCTGCCCCTGTGACGTGGATCAGGCGAACGGGTGGAACCCCACAGATATTCAGGTCCGCACCTATGGCGAGACCGAAAAATTCAGCCGTTCGGTCGGCTACAGAAAATCCGCGGAGGCCGAATTGGAACCCACGAAACAAACCGCCTTTCACGACTGCTTTGCCAAGCACACCCGCGATTTCGTGGAATACAACGGCTACTGGCTGCCTAATGCGTTCCACAATTATGGGCCCACGGCGGAGTATTGGGCCTGCCGGGAAAAGGCGGCGATCATGGATCTGTCGCCCTTGCGCAAATATGAAGTGACGGGGCCTGATGCCGAGGCGTTGATGCAGCACTGTGTGACGCGCAATGTGAAAAAGCTGGCCGTGGGGCAGCTGGTCTACACCGCGATCTGCTATGACCATGGCGGGATGATCGACGACGGGACGCTCTTTAAGCTGGGAGAGACGAATTTCCGGTGGATCGGAGGCAATGATACCTCCGGGCTGTGGATCCGAGAACAGGCGGAGAAGCTGGGGCTCAACGCCTGGGTGCGTAATTCAACAGACCAGTTGCACAACGTGGCGGTGCAGGGGCCGCGCAGTCGCGACATTCTCAAAGACATAATTTGGACCGCGCCCAATCAGCCCACAGTGGAAGAGCTGGGCATGTTCCGCTTCACCCCCGCCCGGCTGGGCGATTTTGATGGAACCTCGATTGTGATCGGGCGCGCGGGGTATTCTGGCGAGTTGGGCTATGAAGTCTTCTGCCACCCCAAGGACGCAGTTGAGGTGTTTGAGACGATTTGGACGGCGGGGGAGAAGCACGGAATGGCGCCTCTCGGTCTGGCGGCACTCGATATGATCCGCATTGAAGCGGGATTGATTTTTGCGGGCTCTGAATTTGACGATCAGACCGATCCGTTCGAGGCGGGCATCGGCTTCACGGTCCCGCTAAAATCCAAGAACGACGATTTCATCGGCCGCGCGGCGCTTGAAGAACGCAAGGCGCATCCCCATCGCAAGATGGTGGGACTCGATATCGAAAGCGGATTGGTACCCTCCCCCGGGGATTGCGTCCGGATTGGCAAGGCACAGGTGGGCGAGGTAACGAGCGCGATGAAGTCACCCATCCTGGGCAAGACCATTGCGCTGGCGCGGGTGGCGATGACGCATTCTGAACCGGGAACAGAAATCGAGATCGGTCAGTTAGACGGGCTGCAAAAGCGCCTCAAGGCCCGGGTCGTGCCCTATCCGCATTTCGACCCGACAAAAGAGCGGGTCAAAGGGAACTACGACTGATTCCAAGCTCAGCAGCCCCATTTTCTTGCCTCTAAAACATGCAAAATTTTTCAAAAATTTTTGGCCGCTGCGGAGGGGTTTGTCTGCAGGAGGCTGACGGTGGACGGCACGCTGTCCCGGCTGAGGCGCAAGATGTAATCGAGTGTGGCCGTCATGTCCTCCATCGGGATCGGGATCTGAGGGCCAAAATCACCTTGCGCGATATCTTCGAACACGTCCAAAGTGGCCACGTTGGCCGGGTTGATGACCGTGGTCGCGATGCCGTGCGGGCGCAGCGACGCATTCAAAGCCTCTGCCGCCCCGCGCAGCCCGAATTTCGAAGCGGTGTTGGCAACCTCGCGCCCACCGGAGTTTTCAAGGCCAGAGATTGACCCCATCAGCACGATCCGCGCATTGTCTGACCGTGACAGGGGCCCTACAAGACCTTGCGCCAGTAAGATGGGCGCAGTCAGGTTCACCGCGATCACCCGCTGCATTTCCTCAACCGGGCTCTTGAGGAAATCATAGGCGTCTGTAAAGGCACCCTCTTCCCAAATCCCGCCCAGATAGAGCAGACCATCCAGCACCTCATCGCCCACGGCCTCCACCACGTGGTGCATGTCTTGCGCACTGCTCACATCCGCCTTGATCCACTGACCGGTTTCTGACGGCGTGCGGGAGACAGACAGGATGTCATGACCCTGCCCTGCCAAATGTTCGGCACAGGCTTTGCCGATCCCTCGGCTGCCGCCAACAATCAGATATCGCGCCATTATCCGCGACCCACATAGGGCATCTTCGTTGCCATCACTGTCATGAACTGCACATTGGCTGCGGGCGGCAGTTCGGCCATGTGCAGGACGGACCGCGCGGCAACTTCCACATCCATTGTTGGCAGGCCCGGATCGTGCGTCTTGAGCCCTGCGACAAGCTCCGTTTCTGCATTGCCGATATCAATCTGCCCGCAGGCAATATCGAAAGGACGGCCATCCAAGGACAACGTCTTCGTCAGCCCGGTGATGGCGTGTTTGGTTGTCGTGTAACAGACGGAATTTGGCCGTGGCGCATGGGCGGAAATGGAGCCATTGTTGATGATCCGCCCTCCCTTGGGCGATTGCGCCCGCATGTGTTTGAACGCGAGCCGCGCGCAGATGAACATGCCGCGCAGGTTGACGCCCACAACCTCGTCAAAGGCCTCAACCGGCACCTCATCAATGGTCGCGGCCGGACCAAACATGCCTGCGTTGTTGAAAAGCGCATCGATGCGGCCGGCCTCCGCCATGAAGCGGTCGAACAGCTTTTCCATCGCAGCAACATGCGTCACGTCCCCGGGCAGGGCAATCGCGCCCTCATGGGCGGCGGCCATCTCCTCTAGAAGCTCGGCACGGCGCGCCACAAGCCCCACGCGCCAGCCCGCAGAGAGAAATTGCTCCGCTGCGGCACGCCCGATACCGGTGCTCGCCCCGGTGATCAGGATGGTCTTCATGTCTCTTGCTCCATACTCGTAGGCTCCATCGTCAGCGGCGCAGGTGTGACCTTGCGCAGATCCTCTATCGTCAGCGCGCCAGAGGGTTTCGAGAGCCGATTGCGCACCACCCAATGCAGCCGTTCTTCTGCGCGCGTGATCGCCACATAAGCGAGGCGCTTCCACAGCGGTTGTCCGGCCTCGGTGCGACCCATGCGGGCGGCGACGTAAATATCCGGGGAAAAGACCTGCACGTCCTTCCACTGACTGCCTTGCGCCTTGTGGATAGTGACCGCAGCACCATGCAAGAAGGTGGCGCCCATGCGGGCCGCAAAAGGAATAAACGGTTCCTCTTCGTCGGGCTTTTCGATCTTTACAATCGAGGCCGCACTCACTTGCGGCTCGGTCGCGCCCACAACATGCAGCCGGGAAAACCCGGGCTTGCGACCGGGCCCCAGATAGATCACCTGCGCCCCTTTGATCAGGCCGCGCGCCTCTAGGTCCAGGCGCTTCTTGCGGTGTTTCATGGGCAACTCAATGCCGTCGCAAATCAGAGGCTCGCCTTCTAAAAGCTCTGTCTCGGGTGCGTCATAGACCGCGCGAAAGGCATTGATCAGACGGATGCGCGTGGCATTGCGCCAGACGAGGACTGGGCTGCGGGCCATCAGGTCGACCTCTACCCGCTGGGCAAAACCCACGCGGTCATCGCGCTTGGCGGTGTCTTCGACAAGCCGCTCGAAGTCTTCAAAACCCATTTCGGGATCGGCCAGAGCATGGGCCAGATCCAGGATCGGGTTATCCGCTTCCTGCCGATGCACGCGGTCGAGCGTCAGGCGCGCAGGATCCGGCAGGGTTTCAAACACCATCTTGCCATCGCTGCCGCCTGCCGATTTGACAGGGGGCAACTGTGCCGGATCCCCGAAAAGAACGAGCGTGGGGAAAATTTCTTGCAGGTCTTCGAATTGCTTTTCATCGAGCATCGAGGCTTCATCGACGAACCCGATGTCCAAAGGCTCGGACCGTCGGGTCCACCCGCTGATGAAATCGGATCCACGCAGACCAGCGGCGGCCAAGGCGCCGGGCATGGACTTATTGTCTTGAAAAAACGCGTGCGCCCGGTCTAGCGCCTGATCGGTCAAGCCTTCGATCTCTGGCCGCTCCCCCTGCCCCGCCAGCCATTCAGCAATGCGTTCATACTCGGGGTCGTAGACGGGGGTGTAGAGAATACGGTGGATCGTGGTTGCAGGCACGCCGCGCATGCGCAAGACGCTGGCGGCCTTGTTGGTAGGGGCGAGGATGGCGAGCGTGCGCTTGTCGCGATTTTTGCGACTTTCCCAATCGCCAGAGACAATCTCAACGCCCGCATCCTCCAACGCCTTGTAGAGCGCTGCCAAGAGAAGGGTTTTGCCCGACCCGGCCTTACCCACGACGGCCATGACGCCCGTCTTGCCGTCCTTCGGCGGGGTGAGCATGGCGTTTTCCAGATCAACGCCCATGGTCGCCAGCATCTCTGCGATGCGGTCATGGGCGTCGGCCTGATCGGCAGAATATGTGATGGAGGGCAGCGCCATGGCGCGACCCTACCCCTGCCCTGCCCCCGCTGCCAGTGAAAGCGTCAGACGGCAGCTGAGAAATCTGTCTCGGAAGATGCGGGCGGCGCGTTGACGCCGAAATTGTACCACTCTTCCACCTGCTCGGGCGTGATCCCGGCCTGTGCTGCGATGCGGATGCGATCCTCCAGACGCCGGGACCAGAGGCCGACACTGATCCGATCCCGGCCGTCGCCCGCGCTGCCCAACACCTCGGGCGGCCAACCGATGCGGCCATAGATGCGCACCATGCGGGCATCGAAGACGCCCACGAAATGTTCGATCCCGCATTGGCGCATGATCTCCCCCCCGCCGAGGATCAGCGCGGCGGCCACGCGAGACGGCGCGCCCTTGGCCAGGCAGAACCGCGTGCATTCCCAGATGAACGGGCTTTCCAACGTGCCGCCTCCGATCAGATGAGTGAAATGATCATTGAGCATGCTCCGACCAGTGGTCGGCATGAAACGCATGGAGCCCTGATGCCGCCCGTCGGGGCCAGAGGCGATCAGATAAAGCGGATTGAGGTCATCATATTCATCACGTTCATGGCCCTTGGCGTTTACGGTGACATCCCAGTCAAGGCGTTTTTTGAACTGGCAGGCGCG
>JBCCCZ010000148.1:0-6640 GCA_039033255.1 Pseudomonadota bacterium | reverse complement strand
TCATCCACTGGGTCGACGACACCCGCGACACGATGGTCTGGCGGTTCGAACGTCAGGGCCACGAAATCAAATACGGCGCCAAGCTGACGGTGCGTGAGGGCCAAGCGGCGGTCTTTGTCCATGAAGGGCAGCTGGCGGATGTGTTTACCCCAGGTCTCTACATGCTTGAGACCAACAACATGCCCATCATGACGACGCTGCAGCACTGGGATCATGGGTTTAAGTCGCCGTTCAAATCCGAGATCTATTTCGTCAACACGACGCGGTTCAACGATCTCAAATGGGGTACCAAGAACCCCATCATGTTGCGCGACCCCGAATTCGGCCCGACCCGCATTCGCGCCTTTGGCACCTACACCACGCGCATCACCGATCCCGCCCGGTTCCTTACGGAAATCGTGGGCACCGATGGCGAATTCACCATGGATGAGATCAGTTATCAGGTCCGCAACATCATTGTGCAAAGCTTCTCCCGCATCATCGCAGACTCAGGTATCCCGGTGCTCGACATGGCCGCCAACACCGCCGATCTGGGCAAACTCATCGCCGCAGAAATTTCCGGCGTTGTCGCGGAATACGGCCTTTCCATCCCCGAATTCTACATTGAAAACATATCGCTACCGCCCGCTGTTGAAGAAGCGCTCGACAAACGCACCTCCATGGGCCTCGCCGGTGATCTTGGCAAATTCACGCAGTATTCCGCGGCCGAGGCCATGACCGCCGCCGCCAAAACCCCCGGCAGCGGCGCTGGCGAAGGCATCGGCGCCGGGCTCGGCATGGGCATGGGGATGGCCATGGCCAACCAGATGAACCAGGGGCCTTGGGGCTCCCAACCTGCGGCACAACCCGCCGCCGCGCCGCCCCCACCACCCCCGGTCGAGCATGTCTGGCACATCGCCGAAAACGGCGAAACCCACGGGCCCTATTCCAAAGCCGCCCTGGGCCGCATGGCGACCGAGGGCAAACTCACTCGTGAAACTCACGTATGGACAGCCGGACAGGATGGCTGGCTCAAGGCCGAAGACGTGCAGGAACTGGCCCAGCTCTTCACCGTCCTTCCGCCCCCTCCGCCGGGCGCGTGATGGCTTCTTTTTGGCCATAAATACTCAAATCCCAACCGGACCCACCCATGCTGCCCGTCGATCAAGCGCCTCAAGCCGTCCTCACTGATCACAGCTTCCCCTGCGATCAATGCGGCGCGGATTTCCGGTTTGATCCTGACAAAGGCCAACTCACCTGCGATCACTGCGGCAACAGCGAGGAAATTGCCCAATCCGGCCCTTGGCAAGGCACCATCCGTGAACTTGATTTCGCTTCCGCGCTGGCAGGCCAACTTGACCGATCAGAGACGCAGGAAACCCGCATCTTTACCTGTCCCGACTGCGCCGCGCAGATGGAATTCGACGCCAAGACCCACGCCAAGGAATGCCCCTATTGCGCCTCACCGGTTGTCACCGACACCGGGCTGCACCGTCAGATCAAACCCAAAGCCGTGCTACCCTTCGCGCTGGAAGAACGCGCCGCGCGCAAAGCCATGACGGACTGGTTGGGCAGGCTCTGGTTCGCCCCCAACGGACTTCAGGAATACGCCCGCAAGGGTCGGAAAATGAAAGGAATTTACGTCCCTTACTGGACCTTTGACGCCGACACAAAGTCACAATATCGCGGTGAACGGGGAACCGTCTACTACGAGACCAAAACCGTCACCCGCAATGGCAAACGCGAACAGGTGCGCGTCGCCAAAGTCCGTTGGCGCGCTGTCTCAGGCCGCGTCGCGCGGTTTTTCGACGATGTCCTCGTCCTCGCTTCCCGCACCCTGCCCAAACGCTACACCGACGCTTTGGAGCCTTGGGACCTCAGCGCGCTGGAACCCTACAGCCCCGAATTCCTCGCAGGCTTCCGGGCGGAAAGCTATCAGGTGGAACTGGAAGACGGCTTCAAAGAGGCCCGCGCCCATATCGACCGACGTATAGCCCGCGATGTGCGATTCGACATTGGCGGTGATCGCCAGCGCGTTCATGATATCGACACCATCGTGAAGGACGTGACCTTCAAGCACATCCTCCTGCCGGTCTGGCTTGCGGCTTACAAATACAACGGTAAAACCTATCGCTTTGTGGTCAACGGCCGCACGGGCCGGGTGCAGGGCGAACGTCCCTGGTCCGCCATCAAGATTGCCATCGCCGTGGTGATCGGTGTGATCATCGCCGCCGGGACGGGCTATGCCATCGCGCTCAGCGAAGGGGCGGTTTGATGTCGGAAATCGATGCGCTGAATGTCCTGCTCGACCGCCGCCATTCCTGCCGCGCGTTCAAACCGGACCCCGTGCCGGAAGATGTGCTCCAACAGATGGTCACGACTGCAGGCAAAACCGCCTCATGGTGCAACGCCCAACCTTGGCAGGTTGTTTTGACCCAAGGCCCCGCCACCGACGCCTTCCGTGAAGGATTGAAGACGGCCGTCCAAGGCTCTGATCCAAAACCAGATTTACCTTGGCCCGAAGGCTACCCCGGCGTTTATGGCGACCGCCGCCGCACCTGCGGCTACCAACTTTATGAGGCTGCAGGCATCGCGCGTGAAGATCGAGCAGCCCGCGTCGCGCAGTCTTTTCGCAATTTCGAACTCTTTGACGCCCCACACGTCGCCATCATCCACTCCGAGGCCGCCTTAGGCCCCTATGGCGCGCTCGACTGCGGCGGGTTCGTCAATGCCTTCATGCTGGCTGCCACCAGCCTCGGCGTGGCGACCATCGCGCAGGCCTCCGTGGCCGCCCACCCGGACTTTATCCGAAACCACTTCGGTTTGGAGGCGAACCGATTGATCCTCTGCGCCATCTCCCTGGGTTATGAAGATGCAAATCATCCTGCCAACAGCTTCCGAACCGAACGCGCAGCTTTTAATGAGGTGTTTGACCTTCGCAGTTAGGCCCAAGCATTTTCTTGAAAAGAAAATGCCGCCAACGTTGGCGGCAAAATTTTTTCAAAAAATTTTGGGCGCTTGATGGATAGATCGCACAGTTGATCAGAGCGCCCGCCAGCCGATATCGCGCCGCACGGCCGCGCCCGGCCAGTCCACACTGTCGACGAGGGCATAGACCCGGTCCGCCGCCTCGCGCAGGCTGGCCCCTCTCGCCGTGGCGTTCAGCACACGGCCCCCCGCGGACACAATCTGACCATCCTGCAGTGCCGTTCCTGCGTGAAACATCACGTGGCTGCTGTCCTCGTGCAGATCCTCCAACCCGCCGATCCGCGCGCCCTTGTCGTAACTGCCCGGATAACCCGGTGCCGCCATCACGACCGTCATCGCGTGATCATCGGCCCAATTCACCTGCGCCTCGCTCAACCGCCCTTCCGCACAGGCCTGCATCAGATCCAGCGCCTGCGCACCCAACCGCAGCATCAGCACCTGACATTCCGGATCGCCGAACCGCACATTGTATTCCACCAACCTCGGTGCGCCGTCCTTGATCATCAGTCCGGCATAGAGCACGCCTGTATAGGGCGTCCCCCGCTTGACCATCTCACGCAGCGTCGGTTTTACAATTTCGTTCAAGGCTTTATCGGCTACATTTGATGTCAAAACCGGGGCAGGGGAATAGGCCCCCATGCCGCCCGTATTGGGCCCGGTATCGCCCTCGCCGATGCGCTTGTGATCCTGCGCCGTCCCAATTGGCAACGCATCTTCCCCATCGCAGAGCACGAAAAACGATGCCTCTTCGCCCTCCATAAATTCCTCGATCACCACCTCAGCGCCCGCTCCACCAAAGGCACCTGAGAACATGTCATCAATGGCCGTGTGAGCCTCCGCCACCGTTTCGGCGATGATCACGCCTTTGCCCGCGGCAAGCCCGTCGGCTTTGATGACGATGGGCGCGGTTGTTACATAGGCTTTCGCCGCATCCGCATCCGTAAAGTGACCGTACCCGGCCGTCGGTGCGCCTGCCGCGTCACAAATCTCCTTGGTGAAATGTTTGGATGCCTCCAGCTTTGCCGCCTCCTGGTTTGGCCCGAACACCAAGAGCCCGGCATCCCGCAACCTGTCCGCCAGGCCCACCGCCAGCGGTGCTTCGGGCCCCACGATCACGAAATCCACCGATTGCGCCTCACAAAACGCCACCACCGCTGCGCCATCCATGATGTCGAGGCTCGCACATTCCGCGATCTGCGCAATGCCTGCATTTCCGGGCGCTACGATCAGTTTGTCGCATTTGGGGTTCTGCTTGATTGCCCAGGCCAGGGCATGTTCCCGGCCGCCGCCGCCCAGAATGAGAATGTTCATGGCATACCCCCGCTTGGCCTTAACTGCTCAGCGTTCTAGAGTTCCCTCCAAGCAGTTACAAGGTACCCGCATGTCCGACCTGATCGACGACCCCATCCCCGGCTCCAACACGCCCGAATTCTCCGTGGGCGAGATCGCGGGCGCGGTGAAAAAACTGGTGGAAGGCGAGCTGGGGTGGGTTCGCGTGCGCGGTGAGGTGGGCCGCGTGGTGCTCGCGCGCTCCGGCCATCTCTATTTCGACCTTAAGGACGAACGCAACGTGCTTTCCTGCATGACGTGGAAAGGGCAGGTGCCGGGCATCGGCGTCATGCCCGAAGAGGGGATGGAAGTGGTGGCCGAGGGCCGCATGACCGCCTCAGGCTTTCAATCCAAGTTTTCCCTCAACGCGCAGCACATCGCCATCGCGGGAGAGGGGGCGTTGATGGCGCTTCTTGAAAAGCGCAAGAAGGCCCTGACAGCCGAGGGTCTTTTTGACGAGGATCGCAAGAAGTACATTCCGTATCTACCTGATATCATTGGTGTTGTGACTTCGCCACAGGGTGCCGTGATCCGCGATATTCTGCACCGCTTGCGCGACCGGTTCCCGCGTAAGGTCCTGATCTGGCCTGTGGCCGTTCAGGGCGAACGCTGCGCCCCAGATGTGACCCGCGCCATCCATGGCTTCAACGCGCTGACGCCCGGTGGGGCCTTGCCTCGACCCGATCTTCTGATCGTTGCCCGCGGCGGCGGATCGGTCGAAGATCTTTGGGGCTTCAACGAAGAAAGCGTGGTGCGTGCCGCTGCGTCCTCCGACATCCCGCTGATTTCGGCTGTGGGGCATGAGACCGACACGACCCTTATCGATCTGGCCGCAGACCGCCGTGCGCCGACACCCACGGCGGCGGCGGAAATGGCGGTGCCCGTGCGGCTCGACCTTATGGCGTGGCTCGATGGGCAGGATGCACGGCTGACAGGCGCGCTGACCGGGGGCGTGAAGACACGCCGCCAGCGTGTGACGGATCTGTCCCGCGCCCTTCCGCATGCCGATGCGCTTTTGGACGCGCCGCGCCAAAGGCTGGATACGTGGTCCGACAAACTGCCCCGCGCTTTGACAGGACGGGTGGAGCAGCGGCGCGGGCAGCTTGCCATTGTGTCGGGCGCCATTCGTCCCAGCGTTTTGCGCAACAAGGTGGAGGTCAAAGGCGGGGAGTTGAGAAGCGCCGCCAAGGGGCTTCAGCTTGGCGTTCTGAAACGCGACATGGCGCGCAAATCGGAGAAACTGGATGCGGTGATTGCGCGCTTCTCCAAAGCGACAAACCGTCAGATGGAACGTTGGGCGGATCGGTTATCTGGGCTGGAAAGACTCAGAAAAACAGTAGGTTACGAGGCGACTTTGCAGCGGGGTTATGCGGTTGTGCGCGGCGATGGAGATGTGGTGACCACACGTGCGGCGGCGCAGAATGCGGCGATGCTTGAGGTGCAATTTGCGGATGGGCGGCTGGAGCTTGGAGGGGGCGGCAAAGCCAAAGCACCGGGCAAACCACCGAAGAAAGGCCCCGAACAGGGTTCTCTCTTTTGAACAATATGCCGACGGGTGCGGAATGACGGGCGTAGCGAATGAGCAATTGCAGGCTGTCGCTCAGATGGGGTTCGAGAATGGGTGGATAAAGCGCTGTTGTACCTGGGTCTGGACCCCTAGACCGGGCCCTGGCGAAGCCGTTATGTCGTGCCACGAACTTTAGACACCCACCTCCGGCCCCAAGCACATCAGCGGCTCCGGGCTCTTGCGCACCTCGTAAAGCGTCGTCTGGTTCGGGTCATTCTCAAACCGTGCCGTCAAACCGCCCGCGCTGATCTCAAAGCTCCAGCATTGCGGCACCGGCTGATCTTCATAGACGAAACAGATCATCTCGCCTTCCTCGTACCACTCCCCTTCCTTGCACTTTCCATCCAGAAAAGTCCAACGAACCCGGCGGTTTGGCAGGTATTCTTCAGCTCCATAAGGCTCCCCACCTGATGCAAAGTAGAAGGTTTTGCCTTGGGTATAGTTGTCAAATTCCTGCCCGCTCATGGCAAAGGCGGGAACAGCGGACATCACAAGGGTGAGAATGCTATGAAGGATAGCGTTGCGCATAGGCCGACTGTGCCAGATGCGCCCCGGGCTTACCACTGCGATTTCGCCCTTGAGGCCGGACTTCGCCGATCTCACCGGGCTCCACGTTCCAGACGCTGCACAGCGGGTTCATCCGGCGGAACCAAAGTTGCGGCACCAGAGCGATCACGCCCATGATGGGCAGTGGGTAGGGCAGAAACGGCATCTCTTCGACGTCAAGCTGCAGGGAGGGATAGTCATTGTGCGGGCTCATGTGGTGATCCGAGTTTT
>JBCCCZ010000147.1:0-6649 GCA_039033255.1 Pseudomonadota bacterium | reverse complement strand
CGGGCAGCGCGCGGTGCATGATGGTGGAGAGCGCATAGGTCAGGTAGCGCTCACCAATGGCACGGCGCAACGGTTCAGAAACCTCTTCAGGCATCTCTGGGGGGTCTATCTTGGGGGTGTCCACCTGATCGCTCATAGATGATGTGATAGCCCCTTTGAAAATAGCGGTAAAGCGGGAACCCGGCACCGGGTGACGAGTTTTCCCAATGAAGCGATTTTGCGAATCGTGTAAAAGGGTTGCGGGGATTAGGTTTAGGTCTGCATCATGTGGCGTTTTGTGGTCATTGGTTTCGCGTTTCTGGGCATGGCGTTTTACGTCATGAGCGGGGGTGCGTCCTATGAGCCAATGCCCCATTCGATTCAGGCGCAGGCGAAATTACCCCCCGAAGAGCGCATCCATTACCGAGCGCCTGCCACGCCCGAGCCGCAGGTGACGCGGACGGTCGCGCAGGTCGAGAGCACGTTCGAGAGGCTGAGCGCGGCACAGGAAGAGGCCGATGAGCTGTCCGTGACCCTGACCAGTGCGCGTACCGATGCCGCAGGCCTTTTTGAGGCGGAAGCGAGCCGCCCCAAGGCGGAATTGCTGAACATGGCGCTGCCGGAGACGACATTTCAAATTCGTGGGGCAGAGGAAGATGGTGATGCCATCAACGCCGCCGTGGCCGCAGCGCTCGGTGAAGTGACGTTTGACCAAAGCCAGATCCGCTGGGTGAAGGAAAACATCATTGATCTGCGCGCGGGGCCGGGGCTCAGTTTCGATCGGGTGCGGCAGGTGTCCAAGGGGGCGGAAGTGGCCGTGCTGGAGGATCCGGGCCATGGGTGGCTCAATGTGCAGGTGGTCGACGGGTATGAGACCGGTTGGGTGCCTGAGTGGCTGCTGACGGATCCGGAATAATCAGCACGTGACCGCCAAGACCCTTCTGATCACAGGATGTTCTTCGGGCATTGGTCTGGATGCGGCGCATGGAATGCGGGCGCGAGGCTGGCGGGTTTTTGCGTCCTGCCGGAAAGAGGAAGATTGCCAGAAGATGCGTGACGAGGGCTTTGAGAGCCCGCGCATTGATTATCAGGATGAGGCGACCATTCATGCCGCGTTGGCGGAGGTGCTGGAGGCGACAGGGGGGCGGCTGGATGCGCTCTTTAACAATGGTGCATTTGCCAGTCCGGGTTTGTTGGAGGATGTGCCGACAGATGCGCTGCGGGCGATTTTTGAGGCCAATGTGTTTGGATGGCACACGCTGACGCGCGCGGTCATTCCGGTGATGCGGAAGCAGGGTGAGGGCCGGGTGGTGCAAAACTCGTCGATCCTCGGGTTTGTGTCACAGCCATGGCGGGGCGCCTATGTGGCGACGAAATTCGCCATTGAGGGGCTGACAGATACGTTGCGATTGGAAATGAAGGGGACAGGCGTTGCGTTTATTCTGATTGAGCCGGGTCCGGTGACGTCAAAAATTCGCGAAAACGCTATGGCGCATTTTGAGCGGTGGATTGATTGGGAGAATGCGGCGCGATCGGAGGATTATCAGACGCTCATGACGCGGCTATACGGGCATGGGGTGCCGGATCGGTTTGAATTGCCGGCCTCGGCGGTGACGAAAAAGTTGATCCATGCGCTTGAAGCACCAAAACCCCGGGCGCGGTATTATGTGACAACGCCCACCTATCTGGCGGGGTATTTGAAACGGGTGGTACCGACGCGGGCGCTTGATTGGATATTGATGCGGGGGAATTGAGGGCGCGAAATCTTTGAAAGATTTCGGCCGCATTCTTTTAAAGAATGCGTTTGCGCTGAATTTTCTTCGTTTTGGCGCATATCCATTCTATCTCCCAGTTTCAGGCACTTGAAAGGACCCAAATCCATGCTCTCTGACCCGCTTTTCATCTTGGCAGCCATCGCCTGCGGGGTTGTGGCCGTGATCCTCTTGATGGGGATCTCGCAATTTGGCAAAGGCGATATCGAGAGTTCGAAACGCTCGAACAAATTCATGCAATGGCGGATCATTGCGCAGTTTGTGGCCGTCGCCCTTATCCTGCTCTTTGTTCTGGTCCGCGGAGATGGGGGTTAACCATGGTCGTTCTCAGCAAGATTTACACCAAAACCGGCGATGCAGGCGAAACCGCGTTGGGCAATGGCGCGCGGGTGGCCAAGCATTCGATGCGTGTGTCGGCCTATGGCACATCGGACGAATTGAACGCGACCGTTGGAATGGCGCGGTTGAAGGCGGCGGGTGAGACGGACGAAGCGCTGTCGCGCATTCAGAATGATCTTTTTGATCTGGGCGCGGATATGTGTCGGCCGGACATGGAAAAGGACGCAGAGGCCGAATATCCGCCGCTGCGCATGTCGGCGGGCCAAGTGGAGCGGCTGGAGGCGGAAATTGACGCGATGAACAAAAAGCTGGAGCCGTTGCGCAGTTTTGTTCTGCCGGGTGGATCCGAGCTGGCGGCGGCGCTCCATGTCTGCCGGACGGTGGCACGGCGGGCTGAACGGTTGGCGGTCGAACTGGCCACGATGGAAGCGGTCAATCCGGATGCGGTCAAGTACCTCAACCGTCTGAGCGATTGGTTCTTCGTGGCCTCGCGCATTGCCAATAATGACGGCAAGGATGACGTGCTGTGGGTGCCGGGTGCAAACCGGTAAACCGCGCCGTTAGCGCAAAACCGATCCACGAGGTACGAAACGCGACGTCGCAGGGGCAAAACGTGACGATTTTGCGCTGTCCTAGAGGCGTGCGGTTCGGTAACTACGTGACAGCCAAACGCTAGGGAGTCGCGTGGGAGTCTGCGGCACTCTTTACATTCCAACTGGAGATTATGCCCATGAAGGTCTTGGTACCTGTGAAACGCGTGATCGACTACAACGTGAAAGTTCGCGTCAAGGCGGACGGATCCGGTGTCGATCTTGCCAATGTGAAAATGTCGATGAACCCCTTTGACGAGATTGCCGTCGAAGAGGCCATCCGCCTCAAGGAAGCGGGCAAGGCCGATGAAGTCGTGGCCGTGTCCATCGGTGTGAAACAGTCCCAGGAAACGCTGCGCACGGCGCTGGCGATGGGAGCAGATCGCGCCATTCTGGTGGTCGCTGCCGATGACGTGCACACGGACATCGAGCCGCTGGCAGTGGCCAAAATCCTCAAGGCCGTTGTGGATGAAGAACAGCCGGGCATCGTTCTTGCGGGCAAGCAGGCCATCGACAATGACATGAACGCCACCGGCCAGATGCTGTCGGCGCTGCTGGGTTGGTCGCAGGGCACGTTTGCCTCCGGCCTCGACGTGGAAGGCGACCATGCGGTTGTCACGCGCGAGGTGGATGGCGGGTTGCAGACGATCAAGGTGAAGATGCCCACGATCGTGACAGTGGACCTGCGCCTCAATGAGCCGCGCTATGCGTCGCTGCCCAACATCATGAAGGCCAAGAAAAAGCCTTTGGACGAAAAGACGGCGGCCGATTACGGCGTGGATGTCTCCCCTCGTCTGGAGATCGTGAAGACCGAAGAGCCGGAAGCCCGTAAGGCGGGTGAAATGGTGGGCTCCGTTGATGAGCTGGTGTCGAAACTCAAAGAAGTGGGAGCTGTGTAATGTCTGTACTTCTTCTTGCTGAAGTAAACGATGGCGAACTGGCCATGGACGCAACCGCCAAGGCGGTGACAGCGGCCAAGCAAATGGGCGATGTGACTGTGCTCTGCGCAGGCGGGTCGGCCTCCGCAGCTGGTGACGCGGCGGCCAAGATTGATGGTGTGTCGAAGGTGATCGTGGCCGAGGATGCTTCCTTGGGTCACCGTCTGGCGGAAAGCACTGCCGCGCTGATCGTGTCCATGGCCGATGGTTATGAGCACATTGTGGCGCCTGCGACCACGGACGCCAAGAACGTCCTGCCGCGTGTGGCGGCACTTCTGGATGCGATGGTGATTTCGGACATCTCCGGCGTGGTTGACGGGTCGACCTTTGAGCGCCCGATCTATGCCGGTAACGCGATCCAGACGGTGAAATCCTCAGACGCCAAGAAGGTCGTGTCCATCCGGACGGCGGCATTTGATGCGGCGGGTGAAGGTGGCTCTGCGTCTGTTGAGACCATCTCTGCCGCGGATAACCCCGGTCTGTCTGAGTGGGTTGAGGACAAGGTGGCGGCAAGCGACCGTCCCGAACTGACATCGGCCGGTGTTGTGGTGTCTGGTGGTCGCGGTGTCGGCTCTGAGGATGACTTCAAACTGATCGAAGGTCTGGCGGACAAGCTGGGTGCGGCTGTGGGTGCCTCCCGCGCTGCGGTGGATTCGGGCTTTGCCCCGAATGACTGGCAGGTGGGTCAGACCGGTAAGGTGGTTGCGCCCGATCTTTATGTCGCCGTGGGCATTTCCGGTGCCATTCAGCACCTCGCCGGCATGAAGGACAGCAAGATCATCGTGGCCATCAACAAGGATGAGGAGGCCCCGATCTTCCAGGTGGCCGATTACGGCCTTGTGGCGGACCTCTTTGCCGCTGTGCCGGAGCTGACGGAAAAGCTGGGCTAAGCCCGCGCGACAATGCTTTGGAAAGGCCCGCCCTGCCCGGCGGGCCTTTTTATATCTCAAGGATGTGCGTGATCGCGGGTTCAATCTTGAGGGCCGTGTTGGCGTGAACCTCGGACGACAGCGTTACGGGTTTGCAGTCATCTTCATTATGACTGCACGATGGCACACACACCTCCACCAAACCATTGGCATGATCGCGGATCGCCTCCAGCATCTGGCGGCTGACAAGGGCGGGGTCGGCGTAAAGGTCAGGGCGGTCATCCCGCTCCTCCGGGCGGCGCGGTGACAGCCACAAAAGCACCACCGGCGCATTGATCTGGTGGAGCAATTCCGTCATGCCCGCCACCCAGACCGTGGCCAATTCCCGTTGCAGATAGGCAAAGGGTTCGGGGTAGTTCCGCCTGAGCACGGTCAGCATGTGGCGCGTGAAACTGAAGCGGGCGAAATCGACGCTTGGGAAAAGGGCGCGCATGGCGTCTGTGGCCTCCAACACGCGGTCATTGCGGCGGGGATGCACGCGGTAATAGAGATTGTTCATATTGATCGCGTTGGGCACTTGCAGCACGCAGGCGGCAGACCGGCTGGCGCAATCAATGAGGGCGGCATCGCCGCGAAACACGTCGATCCCGGCATTGGGCAGGCCGAAATTCACGCAGGTCACGCCCAGCACGCTTTCCAGCACGTCCGGGTAAGGATCCGCGATCTGGGAAGCAAAGGTATCCGTGCCGCCGAGGCAGGCGATAAACGCCCCGTCCAGATCGCGCCGGGGCCCCCGCCAGAGCAGTTTGGAGCCGTCATATTGGACATGATCAATCTGCGGTGCGGTCATGGGGTGCGAGCCTTGGTGTCATTCGTTCGGATCGGCACCATGCCCGTGCGACTTTACCAAATGTCTAAAGATCAAATTTGAGACATAGCGGACCCTGCTTGCAGTCGCCGCTCAGCCGGGCGTATTGTGAGACATCCGCGGCAAGAGGCGTGAATTCGATGAAAATCTCCAGTATCGGCGTGGTCGGCGCAGGGCAGATGGGCAATGGCATCGCCCATGTGATGTCGGGTGCGGGCTATGAGGTTGTGGTCAATGACATCAGCCAAGAGGCGCTGGACAAAGGCATGGCGGCGATCCGGTCAAACATGGAACGCATGGTGGGGCGCGGCAAGATGGCGGAGGCGGATATGGAGGCCGCGCTGTCGCGGATCACACCGACGCTCGCGCTGTCTGATCTGGGGGGCACCGATCTGGTGGTGGAAGCCGCAACCGAGCGGGAAACGGTGAAGCAGGCAATTTTTGAGGATCTGCTGCCGCATCTGAAGCCAAGCACGATCCTGACGTCGAACACGTCGTCCATTTCGATCACGCGGCTGGCCAGTGGCACGGATCGGCCGGAGAAATTCATGGGATTTCATTTCATGAACCCGGTGCCGGTGATGCAGCTGGTGGAGCTGATCCGCGGGATCGCCACGGATCAGGAGACTTATGACGCCTGTCACAGGGTGGTGGAGCGGTTGGGCAAGACGGCCGCCAGTGCAGAGGATTTCCCGGCCTTTATCGTCAACCGCATCCTGATGCCGATGATCAATGAAGCGGTTTATACGCTTTATGAGGGCGTTGGATCCGTCACCTCCATCGACACCTCTATGAAGCTGGGCACGAACCATCCGATGGGGCCGCTGGAGCTGGCGGATTTTATCGGGCTCGATACCTGCCTGGCGATCATGAATGTGCTCCATGACGGGCTGGCGGATACGAAATACAGGCCCTGCCCGCTATTGACAAAATATGTTGAAGCCGGGTGGCTGGGGCGCAAAACCGGGCGCGGGTTTTATGACTATCGTGGCGATATGCCTGTGCCCACGCGGTGACGCGGATCACTCAACCGCGATCCAGGCCACATCGAGCTTTGCCTCGTAATCCGCACCATAGGCCACGACGCCGATACTGGTGATCTCGGTGGGGTCAAACTCCGCGATCAGCCCGCCTTGTGCGGTGAAGCTGCCCCACGGCAACGCGATCTCCTGCCATGTATCGTTTGTGCCAAAGCTGGCTGCGAAATAGTGCCAGGGCCGGGTTGAGGATCTGGGGCGCAGGTGGATGTAGTAGCGCTCTCCATGGCCTCGAACGCGCAATTTTAGGCCTTTTG
>JBCCCZ010000146.1:0-6654 GCA_039033255.1 Pseudomonadota bacterium | reverse complement strand
GGGCGGGTATTTCTGCGATTATGATCGGAATTTTGCCATTGGACGGGCAGGGGACGCGGCGGAGGCGGGGCATGCGCGCATCATTGAGGCGACGGCTGCGGGGTTTGAGGCAGCGCGGCCCGGGGCGATGGCGCGGGATGTGTGGCAGGCCATGGCGAATATCGTGGGTCGCGGGGATGGCGCTGGGCGCATGGGGCATGGGCTCGGGATGCAGTTGACCGAAGGGCTGTCACTGACAGCTGAGGACGCAAGCGTGTTGCAGCCGGGCATGGTGATCACATTAGAGCCTTACGTGGAGACGGTGGAGGGGTGCCTGATGGTGCATGAAGAGAATATCGTGATCACCGAAACTGGGGCGGAAGCGTTGACGCGGTTTAGTCGGCCTGAGTTGCCCGTGTTGCGCTAGGGGCGCGGTGTAAGGGCTTTAGCCCACCGCGCCTTCGCTAGGCCCCCACGTCACACCTTTGGTGTGCCAACTATAGGTGGCGCGCCTTTGGCGCGACGGCCTGGCGAACTGGCAATTGCAGGGCGTCGCTCGGATGGTCGGCCGGACTGGATGGATAAAGCGTTGCTGTTCAGATGCTGGGATCGCCAGACCGGGGCCAGGCGAAAGCGCTCTGTCACACGGCTATTTCGAGCAGAGGCAGCACGCGGCCCGGGATGGCGCCGGACGGGGCGTTCCCAATGCGAACGGCGCCCAAGTGCCGGTAAAAGGGGGCCGCGTCCGGATCGGCCTCGATCTTCAGTCGGGTTGCGCCGCGCGCCCGCGCCGTCGAGAGACACCAGTCAAACAGCACCCGCCCGCAGCCCGTGCCGATAAAGGGCGGGTCGACGAAGAAACGGTCAATCTCCATCTCGTCCGGATCACCGGCCAGTTGCGCCATGCCGGCCAGCACGCCTGCCTCTTGGGCGACCACCAGTAGGTCGTCCTCCAAATCGTCCTCTGTCAGCGTGAGCACGGGCACGCAGGCCTCCATAAATGCGGCGTCATAGCCCCAATGGGCCTTGGACCGCAGGCAAAGCTGCGAGAGGGCGTCGAGATCATCAACGGTTGCGGCGCGGATTCGGAAAGATCTGTTCATGCGTTCAGTACAGGCAAAAAAAAGGCCGAGCACTAAGCTCGGCCGAAGTCCAACAGGGAGGTATGAAAAACGCGTCTGCGCTTTCCATGACATCGAACTAGGCCTGGGTTTTGAGTCGTTCAAGAAAAAACATGCTGCGCTTGCAACAACCCCGCTATGTGTTGCATGCATATCTCATGGGCATTTGGCCCAATTTTTCAGCCATCTGATTGATTTTGAAGCTGTTTTCGATAGCTTACAATCTCGTCCTGTACGAAGTCGCGGAATGCCGCGATCCTTTGCGAGTGGCGCAATTCCGACGGGTAGGCCAGGAAAACCGGCACATCTGAGCTTTCAATTTCGGGCAAAACCCGAACCAATTGAGGGAAATCGCGGCTCACGTAATTGGGCAAAACCCCGATGCCCAGGTTTTCCAGCACGCTTTGCAAGACGCCGAAATAATTGTTCACTGTCAGCAGGGTTGGAATGTCATGGGTCATGATTTCCTGCACCAGCATGGCACCCGCGCCCACCTGGGTGGAGCGGGGATTTTGGCAGATCACGCGGTGTTTTGTCAGGTCTTCAGGGCGCTTGGGGGCATCATGGGTGGCCAGATAGTCACGCGTTGCGAACAGGCACATGTTGACGCTCATCAGCTTCTTGCGAATGAGATCGGCCTGGCTGGGCTCTTTCATGCGGATGGCCACGTCAGCCTCCCGCATGGGCAGATCGAGCACGCGTTCTTCTAGCATGAGGTCGAGGTTCAGATCGGGGTATTTCTCAAAGAGCTTGGGCAGGCGCGGGGCCAGCCAGAGTGTGCCAAACCCGATGGTCGTTGTGACGCGCAGCTCGCCAAACACCTCTTCTTCGCTGTCGCGGATGCGCGCGGTGGCGGTGTCCAGGCGTTTGGCCATGGCGCGGGTCGCATCGAACAGAAGTTCGCCCTGTTCGGTGAGGATGAGACCCCGGGCATGGCGATGAAAGAGCGTGGAGCTGAGCGATTCCTCCAACGCACGGATCTGGCGGGAGATGGCGGATTGCGACAGGTGCAACTGATCGCCGGCATGGGTCAGGCTGCCCGCATCTGCGACCGCATGAAAAATTCTAAGCTTGTCCCAGTCCATGTGATCGCCACCCTTCTAAATCTTCGAATATCAGAAAAAAGATAGCAGTACAGCAAAGCTTAGAGGGTATAAGGCCGCAGGGTTTGCAATTCCTGCTGCGCTGCAAACCAACGCGTGAATTTACATCCCCGTTGCACTTCCTTTACACGCGACATGCAAAGTTACGGCACCCGACCAATCCCGGAATTAATCAGGCACCGATCATGCAGCACAAAAGCGACACACGGAACGCCACCCGCGATATCAGCTACGCCTTCTCTGCCCAGACCAGGGGCGGGCGGGCCGTGATCCGAACGATGGAAAATCTGACCGGGCGCATCCGTCTGATCAAGCGCGCGGAAGGGTATGAGCGGGACGTGGCAGAGGGTCAGGATTTCTGGAAGGTGATGGTGGAACGCTACGGGCTGACGCTCGATGTGGTGCGCGGGTCGCTTGATGCCATTCCGCGCGAGGGGCCGGTGATTTTGATCGCCAATCACCCCTACGGCATCCTCGATGGGCTGATGATGGGCCATATTCTGAGCCAGACACGCGGGGATTTCCGCATCCTCGCCAATTCCGTGTTTCAAAAGGCGCAGGACGTCAATCGTGTGGTGCTGCCGGTCAGTTTCGATGACACCAAAGAGGCGGTCGCGCTGAACCTGCAAACACGCAAAGCCTCGCTCGATTACCTGGCGCAAGGGGGCGCCGTTGGTGTTTTCCCCGGCGGCGGTGTGAGCACGGCGGCCAAACCTCTGTCACGGCCTCTTGATCCCGGCTGGCGCAGTTTCACGGCCCGCATGGTGGCGAAATCTGAGGCAACCGTGGTGCCGCTCTTTTTCGAAGGGTCCAACAGCCGGTTGTGGCAGATCGCAAGCCATCTGCATGTGACCCTGCGCATGGCGCTTTACATCAATGAATTCGGCAAGCGCGTGGACACGCCCGTGCGCGTGCATGTGGGCGATCCGATCCCCCGTGCGGCGCTGGGCGCGCGGGTGAAAGACCCCAAATCCCTCATGGCCTTTCTGCGGGTTAAGACGTATGAGCTGTCCCCGACGCCTGTCGCGCCCGGCGCGATTGGGTATGAATATTGAGATTTAGATCATGGCAGTTGGTATTTTCGATAGCGGCCTTGGCGGCCTGACGGTTCTGGATGCGGTGACAAAAACCCTTCCGGATCAGTCGTTTGTCTATTTTGCGGACCATGATAACGCGCCTTATGGGGTGCGGACCTCTGACGATATTTATGAGTTGACGAAGGCCCATGTGCGCACGCTTTGGGACCGGGGTTGCGATCTGGTGGTTCTGGCCTGCAACACGGCCTCGGCGGCCGCTTTGCGCCGGATGCAGGAAAGCGGCGTGCCGGAGGGCAAGCGCGTGCTGGGCGTGTTTGTTCCGATGATCGAGGCGCTGACGGAGCGGCAATGGGGCGACAATTCCCCGCCGCGCGAGGTGGCGGTGAAACATGTGGCGCTCTTTGCCACGCCCGCCACGGTGGCCAGCCGCGCGTTTCAGCGTGAGCTGGCGTTTCGCGCCATCGGCGTGGACGTGGAGGCGCAGGCCTGTGGCGGCGTTGTCGATGCCATAGAGGACGGCGACATGATCCTCGCCGAAGCGCTGGTGCGGTCCCATGTGGAGGCATTGAAGCGCAAGATGCCTGATCCGCAGGCGGCCGTGCTGGGCTGCACGCATTATCCGCTGTTGCAGCAGGTCTTTCAGGATGCGCTGGGGGCGGATGTGACGGTCTACTCGCAGGCGATGCTGGTGGCGGACAGTCTGGCCGATTACCTTACGCGGCATCCGCAGATGGGTGGCGATGAAGGTGAGATAGACTACCTGACCACCGGCGACCCGGGCCGCGTCTCTGATCGCGCCACGCAGTTTTTGCGACGACAGATCACCTTTTCTGCCGCATGACTGGCATTTGGGCCGCATTGCGATGCGGACCATTTCCGCCTAAATCCCAAAAGACACATGAAAGAGGTCGGACATGACCCACAACATCGCCATTCTGGGCGCCTCGGGTTACACCGGCGCCGAACTCATTCGGCTGATCGCCACCCATCCGGGGTTGGAGATTGCCGCCCTTGGGGCCAATTCCAAGGCAGGGCAGAGCATGGCCCAGGTGTTTCCGCATCTGCGCCATCTGGATCTGCCCGCGCTGGTGACGATTGATGAGATTGATTTCGGGGGCATTGATCTGTGCTTTTGTGCGCTGCCTCATGCGACGAGCCAGGCGGTGATCAAGGCGCTGCCGCGTGACCTGAAGATCGTCGATCTGAGCGCGGATTTCCGGTTGGAGGATGCCGAGGAATATGCCCGCTGGTACGGTGGCCAACATGACGCGTTGGAGTGTCAGGCCGAGGCAGTCTACGGCCTGACGGAGTTTTACCGTGAGGACATCCGGGGCGCGCGGCTTGTGGCAGGCACCGGGTGCAATGCGGCAACCGGTCAATATGCGCTGCGGCCGCTCATTGCGGATGGGGTGATTGATCTCGATGAGATCATCATTGACCTGAAGACAGGCGTCAGCGGGGCCGGGCGGGCGTTGAAGGAAAATCTGCTCCATGCAGAGCTGTCCGAGGGCGCGCATGCCTATGCCGCAGGCGGCACGCATCGGCATCTGGCGGAGTTTGATCAGGAGTTCTCCAAGATCGCGGGCCGTCCTGTGACGGTTCAATTTACACCGCATTTATTACCTGCAAACAGAGGGATACTGGCCACTGTTTATGTAAAAGGTGCGGCGCAGGCGGTGCATGCAAGTCTGGCCAAAGCCTATGCCGATGAGCCCTTCGTCGAGGTGCTGCCCATGGGCGAACATCCCAGCACGCGGCACATCCGGGGCAGCAATTTCTGCCATGTCGGCGTGGTGGCCGACCGCATAGAGGGCCGCGCGATCGTGATTGCCGCGCTCGACAATTTGACGAAAGGGTCCAGCGGACAAGCTTTACAAAATGCCAACCTGATGTTGGGATATGATGAAACCGAAGGGTTGATGCAGGCACCACTATTTCCCTGAAGACTGATCTGAGGAAAGACGGCGACCCACATGAAAACGCTCAAGAAACAGCGCAGAATTCAGATCATCATGATCACCACGGTGGCGCTGATCCTGTCCACTGTTCTGATCGGGTATGCGATGCGGGACGGGATCAACTTTTTCCGCTCACCCACGCAGGTGCTGGCTGAACCGCCCCCCGCCACAGAGGTGTTTCGCAGTGGCGGGCTCGTGGAAGAAGGCACGCTTGTGCGCGGTGAGGGCGAAGAGATCAGTTTCCGCGTGACCGATGGCGGCGCGAGCGTGCCTGTCACTTATGTGGGCATCCTGCCGGACCTGTTCAACGAAAACGAAGGGATGGTGGGCTTGGGCACCTATGAGGACGGCGTTTTCCGTGCGACCGAAATTCTGGCCCGTCACGATGAGGAATATATGCCCCGCGAGGTGATCGAGGCGCTGGAGGAACAGGGCGTCTACAAAGAGCCCGACAGTTAAGGCCACGCATTCTTTAAAAGAATGCGGTCGAAGTCTTTTAAAGACTTCGTAGCTTAGGTCTCTTTGGTTTGCGAGGCTTTGTATTCCTTGATCTTCTCCGCCAAAAGCGCGCGCGCCTTGATGTTGGCGCGACGGACCCGGAGCGATGTCAGAAACGCCTCTTCTGCCGTCTGCGATGTGGCGCCCAGAACCCCCACGAGCTGGGTAATGACAGCTTCATCGCCGGTCGCATCGACATATTCGATGACCTTGAGCGCCAGATCGTCTGCCAGATCCTCCGTGACACCCATCAGTGCTTTTCCAGTTTTCTTTGAAAAACCGTATCGGCTTTTGCGTTTGAGCCGCCAGAGCCAGTGGTGGCGAAAGACAGCGAAAGCCGATTCAGTTTAAACTGGAATAGCATCAGCGCGTGGTCTCCGTCAGGCGGCGTTTGACGTAGGTCGTCACGTTGCCGATCATCGTGTCCATGTGCGGCTCTTCGAAGAAATGGCCGGAGCCTTCGATTTCTTCATGGGTGATGGTGATGCCGGGCTGTTCGTGCAGCTTGTTGACCAGCGACAGCGTGTCGGCGGGCGGGGCCACGCGATCGGCGCTGCCGTTGATGATCAGCCCGGAAGACGGGCAGGGGGCGAGAAACGAAAAGTCATACATATTGGCGGGCGGAGAGACGGAGATGAAGCCCGTGATCTCTGGCCGGCGCATCAGAAGCTGCATGCCGATCCAGGCGCCGAAGGAAAAGCCCGCGACCCAGCAATGCTTGGAGTTGTTGTTCATGGATTGCAGGTAGTCGAGCGCGGAGGCGGCATCAGACAGTTCACCCACGCCCTGATCGTATTCGCCCTGTGACCGGCCGACACCGCGGAAGTTGAACCGCAGGACCGTGAAGCCGAGACCCTGGAACGCGTAATGCAGGTTGTAGACCACGCGGTTGTTCATCGTCCCGCCGAATTGCGGATGGGGGTGCAGGATGATCGCGATGGGGGCGTCCTTGACCTTC
>JBCCCZ010000145.1:0-6662 GCA_039033255.1 Pseudomonadota bacterium | reverse complement strand
TCTTGGTCTGGGGCTTGAGGTCTTTTCTAAAAGCCTCGAAGGCGCAGGATCCCGCCTCATTCTGCGGTCTGGAAAAGCCATCGACGTGCTCAAGGCCCTGGCCGATGAGACGGGTGCCACCGCTATCCACTGGCACCGCGCCTATGACCCTGACAGCATCGCCCGCGACACCGATGCCAAATCCGCGCTGAAAGACGCCGGGTTAGAGGCCCAGAGCCACGCAGGCCATCTTCTCTTTGAACCCTGGACCGTCGAAACCGGGTCGGGTGGCTTCTACAAGGTCTATTCACCGATGTGGAAGGCCGTCCGGGGCAGGGATGTCGACACCCCGTTGCAGGCGCCGTCCTCCATCCCGGCCCCAGAAAGTTGGCCCGAGAGCGAAAGCCTGGAGAGCTGGAACCTCGGTCACGCCATGAACCGCGGCGCCGCCATTTGCCTGCCTTACCAGCGCGTGGGTGAGGACAAGGCCCGCGACAGGCTCTATCGCTTCACGGCGGATATCATCGCGGGCTACGATACAGATCGCGATTTTCCGGGCATTGATGGCACCTCTGGCCTGTCGGAAAACCTTGCACTGGGTGAAATCTCCCCGCGCACCTGCTGGCATGCAGGTCAGCGCGCTTTGGAAGACGCAAAGCAAGGCGCGGAGACATGGCTGAAGGAACTCGTCTGGCGCGAGTTTGCCTATCACCTCGTCTACCACACGCCCCACATCGCGACTGAAAGCTGGCGCGAGGGGTGGGAGAAGTTTCCCTGGTCAGAGGATGCAGACAGCAAGGACGTGATCGCGTGGAAACAGGGCCGCACCGGCATTGCCTTTGTCGATGCGGCCATGCGGGAGATGTATGTGACGGGCCGCATGCACAACCGCGCGCGCATGATCGTGGGCAGCTACCTCACCAAACACATGATGACCCACTGGCGCATCGGTCAGAAATGGTTCGAAGAATGCCTGACCGACTGGGATCCGGCCTCCAACGCCATGGGCTGGCAATGGGTGGCGGGCTCCGGGCCCGACGCCACGCCTTACTTCCGCGTCTTCAACCCCGACACGCAGCTCGACAAGTTCGACCGCGACGGGGCCTATCGGCGGGCTTGGCTCGCTGAAGGGCATGGCTCTCCCACCAAAACGGCGATGTCCTTTTATGACGCGGTGCCCCGGTCGTGGGGCCTTGAGCCGTCCGATCCCGTACCCGACCCAATAGTGGGCTTGTCGGAAGGCCGTCAACGAGCCCTCAATGCTTACTCTAATCGAGATTTTTGATGATAAAGCGGAATAGAGCGCCTTCGACTGGCCCCGGTCTGGCGATCCGGCCGATGATCAGCAGCCCTTTATTGTCGGGTTCTCGGACGACATCCAAGCAAAGCTCTGCAATTGCCAATTCGCCAGGCCCTGTTGGGGGCCCTCCTCTCAGCGATTGCAAGCAATCGCTTGCCGGGCAGCGGACGAAGGCGCGGCGGGCTACGCCCTTGATTCCGCGCCAATCCGTTCCAAAAACCACTAGACGCCATCACGCCAACCGGCCAAACTCCTGAAATGACAGAAGGAAGCAGCATGATCCTGACCGATACGACCGGCCAAAAAAATCTGCCACTCTACTTCAAATCCTGCTTTGCCATCGCGAGACATATCGAAAGCGGCAGCATCGAAATCGAACTGCCCGATGGGCGCATTTTCATGGCCGCAGGCGAAGAACCGGGGCCGCACGCCAAGATCATGGTCCATGACCCCGACATTTTCGCCCGTATGGTCCGCGAAGGGTATTTGGGATTTTGTGACGCCTATCTCGAAGGCGGCTGGTCGACCCCCGATCTGCAGGCCTTCATGGATCTGGTGAATGACCGCAACGACAGCATGTACAATGGCTATCCCGGTCAGACGGTCATCCAGCTGATCGAAAAAATCCGCTTCTGGTTCAAAAACAACTCCAAGACGCAAGCCCGCAAGAACATCAGCTATCACTACGATCTGGGCAATGATTTCTATGAGCTTTGGCTTGATGACACGATGACCTATTCGTCGGGCATTTTCACCACGGGTCAGGAAAGCCTTGAGGCCGCGCAGCGCGCCAAATACGCCTCCATGGTCGACGAGATGGGCGTCAAACCCGGTGACCACGTGTTGGAGATCGGCTGTGGCTGGGGCGGGTTCGCGGAATACGCGGCCAAGGAACGCGGCCTCAAAGTCACTGGACTCACCATCAGCGAAGAACAGTACAAATTCGCCAAGGAGCGCATCGCGCGGGCGGGCCTGTCCGACATGGTCGATTTCAAATTGCAGGATTACCGCGATGAAACGGGTCACTATGACGGCATCGCGTCGATTGAGATGTTCGAGGCGGTGGGCGAAAAATACTGGCCTGCCTACTTCTCAACCGTCCATGACCGCCTGCGCCCCGGCGGCAAGGCGACGTTGCAGGTGATCCTCGTTCAAGACCGCAATTTCAACGCCTATCGCAGCTCGGTGGATTTCATCCAGAAATACATCTTCCCCGGCGGCATGCTGATCAGCCCATCCGTGCTGCGCGCGCAGGCCGAACAGGCGGGGCTGATGTTCCAACGCTCCGTGGAGTTCGGCCAAAGCTACAGCCAGACGCTGCGCCGCTGGCACGAGACCTTCAACGCAAAATGGGATCAGGTGTCCCATATGGGGTTCGATGATCGCTTCCGCCGGATGTGGAATTTCTATCTTACCTCTTGCGCGGGCGCCTTTGCCGGTGGCATTTGTGATGTCACACAGATCACCATCGCCAAACCGATGATTTAACACCCCGGAGGAGGCCTATGCGACCAACCGAAAGAATGCCCACGATGGGACGGCTGGTCGCGGCGATTTGCATGGGTGGGCTGGCCTATTACACTGCTGGCATTGTGATCGCCATCTGGCCTGAGGATTACAATTTCGGCTGGTTTCAGGAATTCAGCACGCTGGTGGCAATCTTTTCGGGCTGGCGCGTGATTGGCAAACGGCTTGGCAACGGCGTGGTGCCGGGCATCAATGCCGGGCTGACGGGTCTCGCCGTGATGCTCTTCTGGATTTTCCTGCTGCTGTCCTTCAACGAGATGATCGGTCGTTCCCTTGATTTGCGCTATGACGGGCCGTTCGAGGCCCTGAATGGCATGTTTAAGATTGCATATGAATGGGCGCTCAACCTGCAAAACATGCGGCTTTGGATTTTTCTGGTGGGGGGCGCCATGATGATCGGGCTTGTTTCCGAACTGGTCAGTAAGAAAGCCTCGTAAGGCACGTGTCTGTCATTTTTCTGTTTGATCCCTTGCATAGAGAGCCGATCTTGCAGGAGGTTCTGGGCGAGCCGCCCCGCAGCGTGGGCCCGGTCACGCTCGATGACATCCGGGCAGGAGCCGCTGGGATCGCCCATATCGATGCAGGCCATAGCGTGAATGCCAAGGCCATCGAACTCACGACACCGGCTGCCTATGACCGGCTTACTTTTCTGGCGGCTGTCCTCGGCGCCCATCCTGTGCCCAAGCATGGGAAGGTCAGCGGTCAACGTGTCTCTGGCGTGGTATTCGTGGCAAATGACGCGCAAGGACACCATGTGCCAGGCGACATCGCGCCTTTGGCGGTGCGCGAAATCATGGGCTACCACGGTCGTCTTCCGGCCCAAGACGTGTCGCGCCGGCTGCCCATGATCCTCGCCCGTGCGGCCTCAACGCTGGCCGCTCAATCCACCCAAACCCCGACCATTCGAAACCAGGCCACGCAGGACGACGTCACGGTCCACAGCATGCAGACCACCCATGAAGGCTTCTTTCTGACCCGTACATATGAACTGCAACATCCGCGCTTTGACGGCACCACCAGTGCGCGCCTCAATCGCGAGGTCTTCATTGCCACCGATGCTGTCATCGTGCTGCCTTACGATCCCATCCGCGACCGCGTGCTTTTGGTCGAACAGTTTCGCCTCGGTCCATTCGCGCGCGGCGACAGCTACCCTTGGGTGCTGGAACCTGTCGCAGGCCGGGTCGATGCGGGCGAAACAACAGATGAGGCCGCGCGCCGTGAATGCCAAGAAGAGGCGGGCCTCACCCTGCATGATCTCGAACATGTCAGCTCGCATTACTTCTCGCCCGGCGCATCGACCGAATACTATCACTGCTACGTGGCCCTCACCGATTTACCCGATGATATTGCAGGCCTCGGCGGGTTGGCGACGGAACACGAAGATATCCGCACCCATGTTCTGTCCTTTGAGACCGCCATGGGCCTTCTGACCAGCGGCGAAGCCAATATTGGGCCAATGATCCTGCTTTTGCTGTGGCTGGAACGCGAACGTGCCCGCTTGCGTGCATCTGCTTGAGGTCGCGGCGGTTGGGGCCTAGAACGGACGCAAAGTTGAAGAAGAGGCCCAAAATATGCGCGTTGCCGAAGATCTGGCTCAAGCCGTTGGAAACACACCGCTTATCCGGTTGAGGAAGGCGTCTGAGGAAACCGGCTGTGACATTTATGGCAAGGCCGAATTCCTCAACCCGGGCCAATCGGTGAAGGACCGCGCAGCCCTTTTCATCATCCGCGATGCCATCGCCCGGGGCGATCTGCGCCCGGGTGGCACCATTGTGGAAGGCACGGCAGGCAACACCGGCATTGGTCTTGCACTCGTGGGCGCCTCCATGGGGTTCAAAACCGTGATCGTGATCCCCGAAACCCAAAGCCAGGAAAAAAAGGACATGATCCGACTGGCGGGTGCGGAATTGGTGGAGGTGCCGGCGGTGCCTTATTCCAACCCTGACAATTACGTCCGCTATTCGGGCCGTTTGGCCGAAGAAATGGCGCGCCGAAACAACAACGGCGCGATCTGGGCAAACCAGTTTGACAACGTGGCCAATCGGCAGGCCCATATCGACATGACCGGGCCCGAAATTTGGGAACAAACCGGCGGGAAGGTGGATGGTTTCGTCTGTGCCGTAGGCTCGGGTGGCACGCTCGCCGGTGTGGGTGCCGCACTTCAGCCCAAGGGCGTCAAAGTGGCCCTCGCCGATCCCATGGGATCGGGCATGTTCACGCTGTTCCGCGATGGCAAGGCGGCCGCCGAAGGCAGTTCCATTACTGAGGGCATCGGGCAGGGGCGCATCACCGCCAATCTCGAAGGTTTCACGCCCGACATGATGTACCAGATCCCCGATGACGTCGCGATCCCGATCGTGTTCGATCTGCTGCGCCACGAAGGCCACTCGATCAAGTACCGGAGAGATACTCCGCTCAAAGTGATCCTCGCGGCCGAGTCCGTCGACCACCACTACGTCATTTCGGTCTCAGACAACGGCATCGGAATCTCTCCAAAGCACCTCGAGCGGGTCTTCGAACCATTCTTTCGTGCTGACAAGAGTAACCCTATTTCTGGCACTGGTATCGGTCTGAGCTTTTCGCGCCAGATGATCGAGAGACACGGCGGAAAGCTCTGGGCAGAATCCGTCGAGGGCGAAGGTAGCGAATTTCTGCTGTCGCTGCCGAAGGAACACTGTTGAGACTCGGTCGCACAGCGAATCAGGATGTTCCTTGCGTCGAACTTCGAAGTTTCACTGGGACTTCATAGAATTTCGCCACCACTCTCTCCGTGGGTTTTTCGAGAAGCGCTTTGTCACCGTCAACGAGAGATTGTCGACGCGTGCCAATCAAGCGCTCCCGACTGCGATTTTCCCAACGTGCATCGCCTCGGCAGGCAGTGCTTCGTTGACCTCTACCTGCCGATGACAGTAGCGGCAGATCAAGGGACGCGGACGAGCTCTCGCGAATCCGCTCCCGCCCCGAGAGAACCGGTCGCGCACTCGTCGCCGCACCGGCTCGAGCGTCGGTCGCTCACAGCTCGGACAGCGGAGCAGATCGTGGTGCCAGTCTTCGTGCATTGCGACGAGATCGAGGACGCGGTTTCGACTTGGCCCCTCCGCCATGATTCCATGGGTCAAAATGACGGTTCCATCGCGCTCTTTCCAAATGAGCGCCTTGATCAGCGCCTCGAGGCCTCGCTTCTCGGCCGACTTTCGCACTTCGTTTGCGAGGTTTTGTTTCGTGAATAGGCAGACGAACTCTTTCATGATCCCTCCCAAGAGAGCGGGAATCAGTCCAGTCGCCAAAAAAACGGCCTAACCCGTTTGCTGTAAATGAATTACACCGTTTCTTCAACCTTGACCGAAAGAGCCAATGAGGCATTTTGCACGATTCGACCAGTCCAGCCCCGTTGCATCCTGCAAACTCTTTCCGGCAGATCCCGCATTGTCCTGGTTGGAGTGCAGGATTCATCCTGCTTAAGCCGACTCTTCCTGCTTAAACCGACGGAACCCGCAGACGCCGGAGACGCCGGAGACGCCGTCCCTCCATAACCAAACAGGGTTAGGTCACCCACTTAACCCTGTTAGGTGTCGGGGATTTTTCGCGGATTCAGTCAGTTGCGCCGAATCCAAAACCCGTGCTTCACGGCAGTGGAAAATCTTCGTTCAGGGCGGTGACCTGCACTCGGATCTCCTGCAGCTTCGCCGGATCATCGCGGTGGGTAATCGCGTCGTGGATCAATCCGCCGACGACTTCCATGTCCGCTTCTTTCATCCCCCGAGTTGTCACCGCAGGCGTCCCGATGCGGATGCCGCCGCCCTTGAAGGGACTCTCGGTATCGAAAGGAATCGAGTTTTTGTTCACCGTGATCCCC
>JBCCCZ010000144.1:0-6713 GCA_039033255.1 Pseudomonadota bacterium | reverse complement strand
CCTGGATCAGCTCGGCGGTGCAGGACGCGCCCACGATCATCGCCTGCGGCTGGAAGCGGTCATAGGCGTCCTGGCAGGCGGTTTTGAAGAGATTGGCGGTGTCCGCGCCCAGATCGCGGGCCTGGAACGTGGTGTAGGTGACCGGCGGGCGATGGTCACGGCGTTCGATCATGGTGAAAAGCAGATCGGCATAGGTGTCGCCCTGGGGCGCGTGCAGCACGTAATGCAGGCCCTTCATCGCCGTGGCGACGCGAAGCGCGCCCACATGCGGTGGGCCCTCATATGTCCAAACTGAAAGTTTCATTCAGCGCGTTTTTTGAGGGGCCAGCCCCTCAAGCTCCCCGGGATATTTGTGGCAAAAAGAAAAGGGGTGTTCATTCTGCGGCCTCCAGGCTTGAAAAGCTCGTGAGGGCGCGGCGGCGGTGCAGGGGGCGGGAGAAAAGTCCCGCGAGATCGCCGGCTTGTTCGTAGAAATGGACGGGGGTGAAGACGAGTTCGATCGCCCATTTGGTGGCCAGACCTTCGGCCTCGAGCGGGTTGGCGAGCCCCAGGCCGCACACCGTCAGGTCGGGCCGGGCGGCGCGGCAGCGGTCGAGCTGCAATTCCACATCCTGGCCTTCGGCCAATGTGGGGCCGTTTTCCAGCAAGTCGAGGTCAGGACCGACCACGGCCTTGTGGATAAAAGGCGCACCCACTTCGACCGCTGTCATCCCGCATTCGCGGGTGAGGAAGCGGGCCAGTGGGATCTCAAGCTGACTGTCAGGGAAAAAGAACACTGACTTGTCCTTGAGGGCGGCGGCCGCTTGGGCCACCGCCTTCTTGGCACGTGCACGGGGCGCGCCTGTTACGGCGTCGAAACGCGCCTTATCGACACCGAATTCCCGGGCCACGGCGAGAAGCCACGCAGTGGTGCCCTCTTCGCCAAACGGGAAAGGCGCAGGAAGGTGGCGCGCCCCGCGCCGCTCCAAGGCGGCAAGAGTGCCACCGAGGAACGGCTGGGTGAGGGCGAAGACGGTATTGGGCCCCACGCTGACGTCTTGATCGACGGAGCGTGCGGGCAGGACCGAAATAGTTTCGATCCCCATCTTGCCCAGCAGGTCGAGCGCCTGATCCTCCACGACGTCGGGCAGGGCGCCCACGAGGAGAAGCTGACGCTTATCGGTTTCCGGCAGAACCGGAACCATGGAGGCGAGACATGCGTCTTCGCCTTCCGTGAATGTTGTTTCAATCCCGGAGCCTGAGTAGTTCAGCACACGCACGCGGGGGGCGTGTTTGATGCTGAGCCGTTCGGCGGCACGGGCGAGGTCGAGCTTGATCACCTCAGAGGGGCAGCTGCCCACGAGGAAAAGCTGACGAATGTCGGAGCGGCGGGCGAGGAGGCGATCCACCTCGCGTTCCAGTTCGGCCTGCGCATCTGCTAGGCCTGCCAGATCGGTCTCTTCCAGAATGGCGGTGCCGAAGCGGGGTTCGGCGAAAATCATCACGCCCGCTGCGGATTGCAGCAGGTGGGCGCAGGTGCGTGACCCTACCACAAGGAAGAACGCATCCTGCATTTTGCGGTGCAGCCAGATGATTCCCGTCAGGCCGCAGAACACTTCATGCTGGCCACGCTGTTTGAGAACAGGCGTGTCGCGGCAGCCATTGCTGGGCGGGATCGGGGTAAGATCGGTCATGCGGCCACCCCGGATTGTGCATTGGATTGCTGATCAGACTGCAGGCGCGCCGCCCGCAGTTTGAGCAGGAACTGACCGGCGTTGATCACGTAGGCGGTGTAGGCCGCAAGCGCGATCATCATTTCCGTGGTCGCCCCCAGATCGCCCCAGAAGAGCGCCCAGATATAGGCGGTGTGCAGCGCGATAACCGCGAAGCTGAACACGTCTTCCCAGAAGAAAGACTGGGCGAAAAGCCATTGACCGAACACGACTTTTTCCCAAATCGCGCCGGTGATCATGATCACGTAGAGAAAGCCCGTCTTCACAAGGATCGACCATGTGGCCGCGAGGTATCCATCTCCGGTGAGAAGAAAGCGCACGACCAGGGCCAGCGACACCAGGAACACAAGAAACTGCGCGGGGGCCAACACGCCCTGAACCGTGGTCCAGACCGTTGCGTCCCGGCGCTGCCGTTGTGCCTTGGTGTAAAGAGCACCGTTGGCGGTCTTATGCGGATCTCGCGGCGTCATGCATCCCCTCGACTGCCTACTGGGTTGAGATCAATGCTACGTATGTGGGGGGAGAAGTGTCAACTAAAATGTACAGTTAAATCGCGATATCCTGTCAACTTTGATTTTCGCTCCCTTTTCCGCCATGCCTTAAGGGGAAAGGGGCCCGTGTTTCTCGGGTCACATTTTTGGCGTGGGTGACTGGCGCAACGCGCGGTGGCAACTAAATGAAGGTTGCAAACAACAGCTTAGCACCCGGGGCAGTCCGATTTTTCCAATAGAAATTGACATTTTAGCGCTAGAAGGGCATGTTGATGTCAGTGAAACACGCGCCATGCTGAAGACAAGACTTACGCGAGGCGCGGATCCATGGGGATGTCATGGCTGAATATGTCGATCACCCCTCCACAGAGCCTATCAAGGCGCATCAACCAGCAATCCATTTTCTGGCAGAGGCAGCGTTGAAGACCCTGGCGGCAAAGGGCGGGGCGAGTGCACCCCAAACCCACGACCAGTGGGTTCACTTCCTTTGCAATGCGGTGTTGGCGGAGGGTGATGTCAAACACGAGTTGGCCATCACGCAATTGATGGGCTCGGGGGCTTCTAGCGATGAAGTGCTCCATGTCCTCGTACCTGCGGTGGCACGCCGCTTGGGTGAAATGTGGGTCGGCGATGAGGCGAGCTTTGTGGATGTGACGATCGGGTCGTCCCGCCTGCAAAATCTCTTTCAGATGCGCGACACTGCTCCCAGCACGCTCCTGACACAGACCGCGCCCAATAAGGGTGATGCGGTTTTGATGGTCGTGCCGGAATTTGAACAACACACATTGGGGGCCTTCGTGGCTGCCGATGAGATGCGCAGAGCCGGAATTTGGGCGCGCATCGGTCTGCTCATGTCTGCCGAAGAAGTGTGCGACATGTTGCAGGCAAATCACTTTGCCATGCTTGGATTGTCTGTGGGATCACGGGACTCGGTTGAACGCGCGGCCGAATTCGTGAATTACATTCGTAGAAACGCGAATGAGGTTCCACCCGTGGTTATAAGCGGTAATGTGTTAGAAAGGCTAGACGTACTAAGGTCACAAACGGGGGCCGATTTTGTCGTCAGCACTGTGAGAGAAGCCATTGATTGTTGCGGGCTCAAAGCCAGAGCAGATCAAGAGCGACTGGAGGCAGATGCCCAATGATGCGACAGATCAATTACTCCCGGATGTGACAGGTGACGGAACAAGGTCGGATTTACCAAAGCTTCAAGGTTGGTGAGCTTCCCAACCCTGCAGATATCGCGGACTTCGTTGAACGGGTATCGGATCTCGCCGTGATGGTTGGATCGGATGGCGTTGTCAAAGGCCTCTCAATCAACCCTGAATGCGCCTCACTTGGCAGTCTGGACCACTGGGTCGGGCGCGACTTCACGGATTTCCTGACCGAAGAGAGCCAATCCAAGTTCGCGAATCGGCTCAAAATTGCCGCCGACAGCCCAACGATTGCGCGCCGGCCGCTTGAGCTTAACCACATCGACCATGACACGTGGCAGTTCCCGATCCGGTACAGCCTGCACATCATCGACGGCAGCCAAGATGTGCTGCTGATGGGCCGCGACCTGCAGCCCATCGCCGAAGTGCAGCAGCGCCTGGTCACCGAACAGGTGGCGCGCGAACGCGATCAACAGCGAATCCGCAGTGGCGAAACCTTCTACCGCGTGGTGCTTGAGGCGTCTGAGACGCCGTTCGTGCTCGTGGATGCCGATCGCGGGCGGGTGCATGATATGAATGTCTCTGCCGCACGGTTGCTTGGGTCTAAACCCGAAACGCTGAGCGGGAACTCATTTGCACAGATTTTTGAAGGGCGCCGTCGGGAAGAGCTGATGGATGCGCTGCAATCGGCGGCAGCCACCGAAGACCGCCAGGCGGTTGAGGTTGTGGCGCGGCGCAGCGGGTTGGAACTGACGCTGACGCCTGATTATTTCCGGGCTGCGGGCGAACTGTTCCTGTTGTGCCGGGTGACACCGGTCAATGCCTCCCAAGACACCTCCAATGACAGCTCGAACACGCTGGCCGCGCTTTTTGCGATGTCGCCGGATGCGATGGCGCTCACGGATGCCAAGGGCGTGATCCGCGACGTGAATGACAGCTTTCTGGTCATGACCGATGCCGCACAGCTGCGGGATGTGAAAGATCGGTCCTTGGCCGACTTCCTGGTGCGGGGGACTGTGGATCTTAAGCTGATGATCGAAGCGGCGGCGAAGTCCGGCCGGATGAGCCATTACAGCGCGCAAATCAACAGCGTGGTGGGCAATCGTGCGTCGGTGGATATCTCTGTCGCGCAGCTGCGTCAGCACAGCCGCGAAGGTGGGTTCGGGTTCATCATCCGCGATGTGACACCGCTCTCGTCCGAGGCCGAAGCGCCCCCGGGCATGATGACCGAGGACGCGATGAAGAACGTAATGGATCTGGTGGGCACGGCGTCTCTGAAAGAGCTCGTGTCAGCCACCTCCGACGTGGTTGAAAAGATGTGCATCGAGACGGCGGTCAAGCTCACCAACAACAATCGTGTCGCGGCGGCGGAGATGCTGGGCCTCTCACGGCAAAGCCTTTACGTGAAATTGCGCAAACACGGCATGATCGACAGCTCCGTCGAGGATTGACGCCTCCCTCAAATCCGTAAGCCTGCGAGGCCGCCCGTCAGGGCGGAAGAGCGTTTGCGTCAAAAAACCTCTTTCACCGAAGTGGATTGTCATGTTTAATTGACACTATGAGTGTCACGTTTGAAGATCGCGCCGGTCGACGCTTTCCGCACCTGCCTTCCGTGCTGACCCTGATCAAACCGATCACGTGGTTTCCGCCGGTCTGGGCCTATCTGTGCGGGGTTGTCGCCTCGGGCGTGCCCATGTCATCGGCCCCTTGGCTGGTGCTTGCGGGCATGGTGCTTGCGGGCCCGGTGGTCTGCGGCATGAGCCAGGCCGCCAATGACTGGTGCGACCGCCATGTCGATGCGATCAACGAACCCAACCGCCCCATTCCTTCCGGATTGATCCCCGGACGATGGGGGCTCTGGATTGCCCTTGTCATGTCCGCCATGGCGCTGGCTTTGGGCGCAGTGCTTGGCCCTTGGGGCTTTGGCGCGACGGTCTTTGCGGTCCTGGCCGCCTGGGCCTATTCCGCAGAGCCTGTGCGCATGAAACGCTCCGGCATCTGGGGGCCCGCGCTCGTCGGTCTCTGCTACGAAGGCCTGCCGTGGTTCACGGGCGCTGCTGTCCTGTCCGCAGGGGCGCCGTCCATAGAGATCGTTACCATCGCATTGCTATACGCGCTTGGTGCCCATGGCATCATGACGCTCAATGATTTCAAAGCCTTGGAAGGCGATCGTCAGATGGGCGTGAACTCCCTGCCGGTCACGCTTGGCCCCGCGCGGGCGGCCCGTGTGGCCTGTTGGGTGATGGCTCTGCCACAGGTCATGGTCATCGCGCTTCTGGCCATCTGGGACAAACCGTTCTTCGCGCTGGCGATCTTTGCGCTTCTTCTTGCGCAACTCTGGGCCATGCGCATCCTGCTCAGCGATCCAAAAGGCCGCGCGCCTTGGTATAATGGCACGGGCGTCATGCTCTATGTGAGCGGGATGATGGTCGCCGCCGTCGCCCTGCGCTCAGTCGGGGGGATCGGATGAGCTTGAGCTGGACCTCCATCGTCCGTCTGGGGCTCGTGCAAATGGCGCTTGGCGCGGTCGTGGTGCTGACCACCTCCACGCTCAACAGGCTCATGGTGGTGGAACTTGCCTTGCCCGCCGTTCTGCCGGGCCTGTTGGTCGCTCTGCATTACGGGATTCAGATCACCCGCCCAAATTGGGGCTTCCTGTCCGACACGGGCGGGCAGCGCACGCGGTGGATCATCGGTGGCATGGTCGCGCTTGCCATTGGCGCGTTCGGCGCGGCCTCGGGCGTTCTGCTTTTTGAGGTGAGCTTCGCCGCCGGCCTGGCGCTGTCGATTCTCGCCTATGCGCTGATCGGCCTCGGCGTGGGTGCATCCGGCACCTCGCTTTTGGCGCTTTTGGCCACCTCGACCGATCCGCGCCGCCGGGCAGCGGCGGCCACGATCACATGGCTGATGATGATCGCCGGTATCGCGATCACCGCAGGCACCGTTGGGGTCTTTCTGGATCCTTACACGCCTGCGCTGCTTCTCAAGATCGTGGGCATCGTGACATGCGGGGCCGTGGCCCTGACCACATTGGCCGTTTGGGGCATCGAACGCCGCGTTGCACCTGTGACGCGGGAGCCCGACGAGACAAAATTCATGGACGGCATGCGCGAGATTTGGGGGCGAGACGGCGGCGCGCCATTTCACCATTTTCGTCTTCCTTTCGATGACCGCCTATTTCATGCAAGAGCTGATCCTGGAGCCCTATGCCGGGCTCGTCTTCGGCTTCACCCCAGGCCAGTCGACCTCGCTATCGGGGGCGCAAAACGGGGGTGTTTTCCTCGGCATGCTGACCGTGGGCATCATGGCCACGGGGCTGCGCATCGGCAGTTTGCGGGCCTGGGTCGTCGCCGGAT
>JBCCCZ010000143.1:0-6820 GCA_039033255.1 Pseudomonadota bacterium | reverse complement strand
GTGGAGATCTACGGCATTGCGCCCGAAGATCTGGCGACGATCCCGCGTGTGGCGGATCCGGAGACGGGGCAGGGGTCTTTGGAGGATTTCCCCAACGGAATCGCGATTGGGCGGGGTGTTGCGGACAATTTGCGCGTGGATGTGGGGGATCGGATGCGGGTGATCCTGCCCAATGGAAACCGCACCGCTTTTGGGACGACGCCTCGGATCAATGACTATGAAGTCGTCTATATCTTTACCACGGGGCGATATCATACCGATCTTGTGCGGGCCTATCTGCCTTTTGAGGAGGCGCAGGGGTTTTTCAACCGGGAAGGCCGGGCCGATGAGATCGAAGTGATGGTCCAAGAGCCTGAGGCGATTGAGGATCTCGCGCTTGATATCATCAGTGCCGCCGGGGATCGCAGCCTGCTCTGGACGTGGCGAGACAGTCAGAGCGGGTTTTTGCGCGCGCTCGACGTGGAAGACAATGTGATGTTCATCATCCTGTCGATCCTCGTGCTGATCGCGGCGATGAACATCGTGAGCGGGCTCATAATGCTGGTCAAAAACAAAGGCCGCGATATCGGGATTTTGCGCACGATGGGCCTGACCGAGGGGTCGATCATGCGGGTGTTTTTCATCTGCGGGGCTTTCACGGGCGCGATTGGGACGGCCTGTGGCGTGGTGCTGGGATGCCTTTTTGCGATCTATATCGACCCGATCTTTTCTTTTGTGAATGTCGCCATGGGGGGGCAGGTGTGGGATCCGAGCATTCGGGGGATTTACTACCTGCCGGCCGAGCTGCGGTTTGAGGATGTGATGAAGGCGGTGGGCCTGTCGCTGGGGTTGTCTTTCGTTGTCACGATTTTTCCGGCGCGGAAGGCGGCACGGATGAACCCGGTGGAGGCGCTGCGCCGTGAATGAAGCCGTGCTGAAACTCGAAGGCCTGACCAAGACCTACAACGCAGGGACGCCGGGGGAAGTTCGGGTGTTGACCGGTGTCGATCTGGAGATTGCGGCGGGCGAGATGGTGGCGCTGGTTGCACCATCGGGGGCGGGAAAATCGACGCTGTTGCATATGGCAGGATTGTTGGACACGCCCGATGAAGGCCGTGTGACGTTTGGGCATCGGGACATGACCGGACTTGACGATCACGCGCGCACGCTGGCGCGGCGCGAAGAGGTGGGGTTTGTCTATCAATTCCACCACCTGCTGCCGGAGTTTTCAGCGCGGGAGAATGTGGTGTTGCCGCAGCTTGCAGCGGGTGTGCGGGAGTCAGAGGCACGCGCGCGGGCGGACCGGTTGCTGGATCAAGTGGGGGTCGAGGGACGTGCGAGCCACAGACCGGCGGAGATGTCAGGGGGGGAACAGCAGCGCGTGGCGATCTGCCGGGCATTGGCCAATGGGCCGCGGATTTTGTTGGCCGATGAGCCGACGGGCAATCTTGATCCCGGGACGTCGGATCAGGTGTTTGACGGGTTGCGCGCGCTCACGCGGGATGAAGGGATGGCGGCACTCATTGCCACGCATAACCTTGATCTGGCGGGGCGGATGGACCGGGTCGTGCGGCTTGACGCCGGGCGGATTCTGAAGCGTTAGGCTGCGCCGGAGATTTCATGCCTCCGGCGGGGATATTTTTTGCCAGAAGAAGCCTTTTACGGCACGCCTAATTGCTCAGCAGGGCGTGCGCGGCGGCAAGATCCCGGTTGGCGAGTTGAATGATATCCGCAGTCTGGGAGCGGGTGTAGCCTTCGATGGTGAAGCTGCGGCCAAGGCGGACAGCGCGGGCCAGATCGTAGACCTGATTTTTGGACAGGCGCAGAAAGCGGTTCACTGAATACCAGCGCGGGAGCCTGTCGCTGGGGTCAAGATCGGAGCCGCGGCGCAGTGAGCCAGAGGCGTGGGCGGATGCGGCGAAGGTGGCGCCGGTAGCCGCCAGTGTGAGGCCGAACAGGCTGCGGCGGGAGATGTTTTTCATGGTTGTTGCCCTTTCTGTTGGAGATCGGAGGGAAGGGAATTTATCGCGTCAGCCGCGCGCGGGCGGCGGCGAGGTCTTCGGCGGCAAGTTCAATGATTTCGCGGCTCTCGGAGCGGCTGTAGCCCTCGATGATGATGCCACGGCCCCGTCGAACGGCGAGGTTCACGTCGTAGATGTCGTTCCTGTCGAGTTCCAGGAACCGGTTCACTGAAAAGCGGCGGGGCACAAGGTCCGTTGGATTGAATTCTTCGCCGTCGGCGGCCATGGCCAGGGACGGCGCGAGCGCGCTGGCTGCGGCAAGGCCGAACATCGTGCGGCGGGAATAGAGGCGCATGGGTCTTCACTCCTTTTTTGTCAGGATATGGGCGTGAGGGCCGGATCTGCAAAGCACATGTTTGAGACGAGGATGTGAAAAGAGTGATCCGGAGCCGTTCCGTGCTACGTAGCAATTGAGGAGGATAGGACATGAAACATCTTTTCGCAGCCCTTTTGGTGAGTTTGATCGCAGTCACGTCTGCTGGCATAGTCAAAGCCAACGATGCGGCCCGGTCGGTCATTTCCTCTCAAATCGATGCGTTCCTGCAGGATGATTTTGTCACCGCGTTTGATTTCGCAAGTCCGATGATCAAGGGCATTTTCGGGACGCCGGAGCGCTTCGGGGCCATGGTGCGCAACGGCTATCCGATGGTGTGGCGCCCCTCTGATGTGGAATTCCTGTCCTCTGAGGATCGCGACGGTGCGGTCCTGGAGACCGTGAAGATCGTCGATGGGTCGGGGCGGCTTTACTTTCTGGAGTATGAAATGATCGAGACCGATCAGGGTTGGCTGATCAATGGCGTGCGCATTGAAGAGGCGGATGACGGGCTGGCTTGATCCGCCCGACACGATGCGGTCTTCTTTCCAAACACTGCAAAAAACTGCACCGCGCGGTGGTCTGATCGCGCGTTAACCCCCTCCCGGATACCTCCTTTCCGCCGGCGGCCTGACCGCCAGATCCAGCGATATGTATCATCCGGGCGTCACCTTTTCGCGACCGGATGCGGAAAGGAACGCGATGAACAAAGCTATCACCGACGGCCTCACCTTTACGCCTCCGCCCTTTGCAGACGGGCTTGATGTCTGGTCGAGCGGCAACGGCACGCCGGGCTCTGACACCTATGATACGTCGGTCAATGCGGCCTTCGTGCCGGCGGATGCCGATTTTGGCGGGGCGCTGGAACTTCTGAAGGTCGATAGCACGACGAAGCTGCGCTATACCGGGCAGACGCCGATCACGCCGGGCTGTTACTTGCGGGTCGTGGCACGGGTCAAAGTGGTGTCTGGTGCGCTGCCGACGGTGCGGATTGCAGGCTTTGCCGCACGGGCCAATGGCACCAATATCAACGGTGCGGTGCAGGTGGGGCCGACGACCACGCTCACCACGTTCGGTGAGGTCGTCGAAGTGAGCGCCATCATCGCCACGGCCGAACGCGTCGGCGTGGACATGCCTTGGGGGCCGGAGGCGGCCTATGGGCATATCGGGCTTGATCTGACCGGCCCCAATGGCGGTGTGGTGCGGATTGACGATCTGGAGATCGAAGACCTCTCAAATGTCTTTCTGGGAGAGGCCATTGGCGCGGTGGATGTGCGTGACTATGGCGCGTTGGGCGATGGCAGCACCGATGACCATGCCGCCTTTGAGGCGGCAGATGCCGCCGCGAACGGGCGTGAGGTGCTGATCCCGGAAGGCGTCTATTTCCTGGGTGACAGTGTCACGATGGACAGCAAGTGTCGCTTTATCGGCACGGTGACCATGGCCGCGCAGCATCATCTGACGCTTGTTCAGAATTTCAACCTGCCGGATTACGTGGCGGCCTTTGGCGACGGGGAGCTGGCCTTCAAGAAGGCCTTCCAGTCTATGTTCAAAGGTCCCAACCATGTGGATCTGGATATGGGCGGGCTCAAGGTTGATCTGCGCGAACCTGTGGATATGCGCGCCGCGGTCCCGGATGTGGACAGGTTTTCCAACCGACGGGTGATTTCCAACGGCCAGTTTTCGGTGGTGTCGGGCCCCAACTGGGACACCGAGGTCTATACCTCGCAGGCATCTTACAATCCTTCCAATCCCTTCACCCTGACGGGTGTCCAGAACGTGGCCAATATTCCGGTCGGTTCTCTGGTTGAAGGCAATGGGGTTGGGCGCGAGATCTATGTGCGGTCGAAAAATGTGGGGCAGCAAACGATTGAGCTGTCGCTGCCGCTCTATGACGCCTCGGGCACGCAGAACTACACGTTCCGGCGGTTCAAATACATGCTGGATTTCACCGGCTTTGAGCGGATCACGCGGTTTTCCATCAACAATGTGGAATTTCTGTGTCGCGATGATTGTAACGGAATCATCCTTCCACCCACCGGCATCGGGTTTCATTTGCGCGATTGCTGGATGACCAATCCGCGCGAACGGGGGATCACCAGCCATGGCACCGGCTGTCAGGGTATGATGATCGACCGCTGTCAGTTTGCCACCGCGCAAGGGCCGACACCGTCGCAAAACCGGACGGTGATTGGCTGCAATCTGAACGCCAATGATGTCAAGATCCGCAACAATCGCTGCCGTTTCTTTCGTCATTTCTGCGTCCTCGGCGGGACCAGTTCGATCATTTCGGGCAATCACATCTTCCAGGGCGATGGCGGTGCAACGGGCCCGCGTCTGGCCGCGATTGTCATTGCGGTTGGCAATTCGAGGGCGACGATTGAGGGCAATTACATCGACAATGGCTCAATTGAATGGACCAATGAGCGGGAGCAAGAACCCGCGTTTACCGGCGGATTTTCCTTTTCCGGTCTGTCGATCACGGGCAACACCTTCCTGTCGCAAAGCACCGCGCCGTCATTCAACTATATCTCGGTGAAGCCTTACGGCACGGGGCATTTCATCAATGGTCTGACGGTCACGGGCAATAATTTCCGCCTGATCGACGGCAATATTGACCGGGTGGAGGGGATTGATACGACCTTTGCGGGGATGAATTTTGAACGGTTTCGCAATATTCATTTCACGGCGAATTCCTTTAACAATGTGAACACGCAGGTCGAAAGCCCACTGGTCTGGAGCCATAAGGAAAGCAGCCCGCAAGCCACTTGGGTGATCACGCCCTTCCCGCATCTGCCGTTCAATGCCTGGGTGCGCACGATCGAATCGGTGACGACAGAAGGGCAGGTCACGGACGCCTCCGGTGATCCTTATTGGGGCATGCCTTATCACGTCCCGCGCCAAGGTCCCAATAATGATCAGGTTCATATTCGCTGGGAACGACCTGTGGAGGGGGATGTGGTTGTACGCATGCGGATCGACAATCCGCTGCCATAACGCGCCACGTCATGTCATAATATGCAATGGCATCTTTGCCGGGACAGCCTGGCCGAGCCCGGAACATATTTTCCGGGTTCGGTTTTTGGATGTCAGAAATTCTGCCATAATCCCAGATTGAGATGCAGATCCTCCACTTCATGGATGCCCGCTGTGATCCCCAGAACCAAGTGCCTTGTGTCGGAAACCTGATACGCAAAGCTTTGCGCGATCTTGGCATAGGTCTCTCCCCGAAAGGGTGCGCCAGCTTGCAGCTGGGAGATGGATTTGACCTGATGGGTCAGTTGGACCCCAAATGTGAGGTCCGCCTCAAAGATGCCGTTCACGCCGTCATCGAAGACCAGCGTGCGGGTGTCGACGCTCCACCAGCCGGACCATTTTCCTTTCCACTGGAAGGGCGTCTCGCGGGGATCCTCGCCAATGGACCAGCCCCGCCCGATGGAAAGACCGAAGCGGGCCGCGACATGGCCGTCCACCGTGCCGCCCCCCAGATCATAGGCCAGTTTCAAGTGCCGGTCGGGTGGGCCCACGGGAAAGCGTAGCGCGACAAAGGTCTTGCCAATTTCGCTGCCGCGTTCCTGGCGTTCGAGAACCAGGGTGCGGTTTCGGCTGAGGCCGTATTCGAGGTAGAAAGACAGGAAATTGTCGCTGAAGTCTTCGGCATCAAGATCGAGGGAGAATGACAAGAAACCTTCGCCGTGCGCCCGGGGCCACGGGCCTGCAGAGACCGATGTGGTCCCCGATATGGTCAGCACCAAAAGAATCGACAGTACCCGGATCATGCGCACCTCCGGGGGCAGCTATGCTAAAAACTGGTAAAGGAGCGGTTAATGAAGCTTAATGGAGTATTCACCATAATGGGGTGTGACAGTTGAAAGGAATGCGGTGTGGCTAGAATGCCTGACGCCAACGAGGATGGGCTTGCAGACGAGGTGCGCGCGCTGCGCGAAGAGCTGACGCGCCTCAACGGGCATGGGTTTGTACGGGTTTACAATTCCGTGCCTCGGTTTCTGGCCTACAATTTCGCCAAAGGCTTGGTTGTGGGCTTGGGCACGGTGCTGGGGGCAACGATGCTTCTGTCGATCGTCGCATGGTCCATCAGCCAGATTGAGTTCCTTCCCATTGTGGGCGAATGGGCTGCCGAGATCGCGCGACAGATGGAACAAGCAGGCGGCAGTTAAATCTGAGCGCCCACATTTTTTTTGCAAAAAAAATGCCGCCAACGTTGGCGGCAGAATTTTTGAAAAATTCTGGGTCCCTGGCCGGGCGGAAATCACATCATTCGGGTCGTGCCGTGCGGTGGGATAGGGCAGGGTGGTATCATGACTCAAACACGGCAGTTTACCCCTCAATCCGCACTCATGTTGGTGACGCTGGCCAGCCTTTGGGGCGGGTCGTGTTTATTTTGCGAGTTGGTTTTGGGGGCCCATTGGCCCGTAACCCACACCGTCATTAGGGTGCTGCTGGCCGTGCCGGGTCTTTGCGCGTGGTTGTTCCAGCGGCGCAATCC
>JBCCCZ010000142.1:0-6838 GCA_039033255.1 Pseudomonadota bacterium | reverse complement strand
TCTGGTGTCAGATGTGGGCATCGGTGTGAGCGCGTACACCGATGACCCTTTGGGCCATGGTGAAAGCCAACCGTCCGGGGCCGGGCGCTTCTTATCGGCCACTCTGCGCCCGAAAATCACCGTTCCCGTCGGCACTGATCTGGCCCGCGCCGATGCTATCCACCACGAAATCGGCAAGGTCTGCTTCATTGCGCGTTCCGTGAATTTTCCGATCACCTACGAAGCCACGTATTTCTTTGACGGCTAAGACTGGGATATGAGTATTTATGGCCAAAAAGAAGCTGTAGCTGGCGCTTCTTTCTGGCTGAAAACACTCCCGCCGGAGGCCGTGTACCTTTTACAAGGGAAAGAAGAATGGAATGAGGCTCGATGCGAGCAGCCCCACGCTCAAGTTGAGCGGCACGCCCACTTTGATGAAATCGGTGAACTTGTAGCCCCCGGGGCCGTAAACCAGCATGTTGGTCTGATAGCCGATAGGCGTGGCGAAACTGGCCGATGCGGCGATCATGACTGCCACCACCAAGGGGCGTGGGTCGATGCCAAGCGCGGTGGCGAGCCCGATGGCGATGGGTGTGACCACGACGGCCACGGCATTGTTGGACACAAGTTCCGTCAGCACAGAGGTCAGCAGATAAACCGCCCAGATCAGCAGGAAGGGTGGGGCGGACATCAGGAGCGGGGCCAATGCATCGGCCAGCAGCTTGACGGCGCCGGTTTCCTCCAAAGCGGCACCCACAGCGAGCATTGAGAAAATCAGCGCCAACAGACGGCCATCGATGAAGGAAAATGCCTCATCGGCATCCACACAGCGCGTCAGGAACAAAACCGCCATGGCCAGCACGGCCAACAGCAGGATCGGTGCAACACCCAAGGCCGCCAGCACCACCAACCCGCCAAGCGCCAGGATGGCAATGGGCGCGTGCGACCGGCGATAGGCGCGCTCGGTCGGTTTGGTGACATCGACCATGTTCATCTCTGTGGCCAACCGCCCAATATCCTCTGGCGCCCCCTCCAAAAGCAGCGTGTCGCCCACCTGCACCACCAGATTGTCCAACTGCTGTCCGATATTGCGATCCCGCCGATGCACCGCCAATGGATAGACCCCGAACCGCCGCCGCAAACGCATGGCCCCCAGCCGCCGCCCGACCATCTTGCTGTCCGGTGTGATCAGTGTCTCGACCGTGGTCGTCTCTACCGCTGACACCTGATCGACCCGCTTTAGGCTTTTGTTGCTCTGCAGGCTCAGAAGTTCCGTCACCTGCGTTCGCAGCACCACGCGGTCACCCACCTGCAGTGCCACGCCTTCCAGATTGCGCCTCAGCGATACATCTCCGCGAATGACGTCAACGAGCCTTACGCCATCCCTTTTGAAAAGCTGCACACCCGTCACGTCCCGCCCAATCAGGTTCGACTCCGGCGGGATCACCGCTTCGGTAAAGAACTTCCGCGAGGACCGGTCTGACAACATAGTCGCCATGCTCGCCCGATCCGGCAGCAGCCGCGGCGCGATGAAACGCAGATAGATCACGCCCCAAACAGCCAGAATCAACGCCAGCGGCGTCACTTCGAAAATCGTGAACGCCTCCAGCCCCTGGGCCCGCGCGACACCGTCGACCAGAAGGTTGGTCGAGGTCCCAATGAGCGTCAGACACCCGCCCAGGATCGCCGCGTAGCTGAGCGGGATCAACAGCTTGCTTCCTGCGACGTCCAAGCGCTTTGCCAGTTGCACGAACACAGGGATCATCACCACGACCACGGGCGTGTTATTCACGAAGGCGGAGGCGAGCATCACGAACGCCATCAGTGCGCCAACCGCCAAGGCCGGGCGCGTCGAAGCCTGTCCTTCAGCCAATCGCGTGAACCATTCCAAAGCGCCGGTGCGCACCAGCGCGCCCATCAGGATGAACATTGCCACAATGGTCCAGGGCGCGGGGTTCGACAGCACTCCGATCGCCGCCTCATAGGGCAAAAGCCCCGTGGCCAGCAGCAAGGCCACCCCGGAAATCGCGACAACTTCGGCCGGATAGGTCTCCCGCAGAAACAGCAGGAACATCAACGCCACCACCGCGAGGCTCAGCGCCGCGTCATAGGTCTCAATCAGCGCGAAAATCTCCATCAACAGGTCCTGCTCAGGTGGCCTGACTTCTATCTTCCTGTAAGCCGCTCTCTCCGACAACCCCTGTCTTTGCATGCGGTCGCACAAGGAAAAGCCCCACCAGCATCAGCGCAAAACCTGCCCAAACATGCAGCGAATACCGCTCGCCCAGAATGACCATCGCGCTGATCACGCCGAAAGCTGTCACGAGGTACGACACCTGAGAGGCGAACACCACGCCCGCCCGCGTCACCGTCCAGAAATACGTCGACAGCACCACCACATGGATCGACGCGCTGGCCACCAGTGCCCATTCTGGCGCACCCCATGGCTTTATCGGATTGATGTATTGCCCGGTGCCAAAGGCCAGCGCGAACCCAATGGGCAGGCCCACGATCGACGCCCCCGTCAGCATCTGCAGCGGATCAAGGCCCCAGGTCCCCCATTTTCCGATGATGTTGCCCTCAATCGCATACAGCAGAGCGGTTAGAAGCGCGCACATGATCCAGATGGCCAGCCCCGCTTCGGGCAGGCTCAGCTCCGGCCAGGCGATCAGAACCACGCAGGTCAACCCGCACAAAAGCCCGCCCGCGCGGCGCAGGTCGAACCTGTCCACGGCCAGCAAAATGGCGATGGGAAAGGCGAAAAGGGGCACGGCCGCAATCAGGATCGACATCAGCCCGGCGGGCAAATGCGCCGCCACCATGTAGGAGATGGAATTCGGGATCAGGCTGCCCAACAGACCGAGCATCAGGTAAACCGCCACATGCGTGCCCGTCCACGGCGCAGGTTTGCGGCGGATGCGCCCAATCACCAACAGGATCACCGTCATGATCACAAACTGCCACGCCATCAGGCCAAAGGGTTGATACCCCGCGCTGACCGCGATCTTGGAGAAGGTAAAGGTCACGCCCCAGCCCGCGCCCATGAAGAGCAGCACAGCCGTCAGGGTGGACCGGGAAGGGGTTATGCTTCCAACTCCGCCACCGATGCCATGCCCTGACGCGCCCGAGGTTGGACCAGGAAAATGCCCAATAGCATCACCGCCAGCGCGAGCCAGATGAAAATCGAGTAGCTCTCCCCCAAAAGCACCATGGATGAAACCACACCCGTGGCCGTCACGATATAGGCCGATTGCGAGGCAAAGACCGACCCAGCCTGACCCACCAGCCAGACATAAGTGGCATAAACCACCGCATGCAGCGCGGCGGCGGCGATCAGCGCCAGTTCGGCCGCTCCGAAACTGGCAAAAGGATCGAACCATTGATCTGATAGCAAGGCCAAAGGCAGCGCGATGAACAGCCCAAGCAAAGAGGCCCCCACGATGGTCTGCACCGGATCAAGGCCAAAGGTGCCAAAGCGGCCGACGATATTGGCCTCTGTGGCGTAAAGGGCAGGGGCCAGCAGCGTCAGGAGCACAAAGACTGCCATCCCAGGGGCGGGCAGGCTGGCCTCCGGCCCCACCATCAGCACGATGCCCGCCAGCCCGAGGCAAAGACCCATCAGACGCCGCCATGAAAAGCTGTCATTGCCCATGGCCAGCGCGATGGGCAGTGCAAACATCGGCGCGGTTGCGGCCACGATGGACAGCACGCCCGCGGGCAGTTCCGCCGCCCCTATATAGAAAAACACGTCCGGCAGGATCGCACCGGCCAGAGCCACCGCGAGAAAGAGCGCAAAATGCCGCCGGTCGAGCCTCACCCTCGGGCGCCCCTGGCGCAGCGTGAAAGGCGCCAGGACCATCACCACCACGACCAATTGCCAGAAAATCAGGCCGTAGGGTTCATGTCCCGTGCTCACCGCGATCTTGGCAAGCGGCAGGGTCAACCCCCAGCCGATCCCCATGACAAGCAGCACGAGGAATGGCCACATGCCAACCATCAGGGGCTGGCCATTGGGGAAGAAGCGGTCAATCGCCCGCCTTCGCGGACCATCTCCACCCGGGTGGCCGCGCCGGTCCTGTCGTCGGTTTCTATGTACAGACCGCAAAGCGTCGCCTCTCCGAGAGCGGGGGTATAGCGCGCCCGGCTCATGCCGGTTACAAACCGGCGCACGGGTTCCTCGCGATCCATGCCAATGACGGATAGGTAATCCCCGCACATTCCGGCATCGGACTGAAACGCCGTACCGCCTGGCAGGATCTGCGCGTCAGATGTGGGCACATGGGTATGGCTGCCCACCACCATGCTGGCCCGTCCGTCACAAAAATGCCCCATCGCCATTTTCTCCGATGTGGCCTCGCAATGGATGTCAACGAGGCTGGCCTGCACCGCGCCGCCGCGCGTATGGGCCATCAAGACGCTGTCCATAGCAGAGAACGGATCATCATAGGCCCGTTTCATGAACACCTGCCCGAGCACTTGGGTCACCAGCACCTTGCGCCCCCGGCTCGCCGTGAAAACGCGATAACCTTTGCCCGGCGCCTCCCTGGCGAAATTTACAGGCCTCAGGATCCGCGGTTCGGTTTCAATGAACTGCATCATGTCCTTTTGATCGAAGGCATGATCCCCCAGCGTGATGCAATCCGCGCCCGCCTCTAGGATGAGTTTGGCATGGGCCCCCGAAAGCCCCATCCCGCCGGTCGCATTCTCGCCATTCACCACGACAAAATCGAGGGTCCAGTTTGTCTTGAGTTTTGGCAGCCTGTCCACGATGGCCTGCCGTCCGGCCCGACCCACCACATCACCGAGAAATAAAATCTTCATCATGTCGGACCTAGAGCGCCCAACCTGCAAGCGCAAGGAAAACAAAGTTTTGGCCAAAAGAGATTATGTGACCCAGTGTCCTCTTGTGGCGGGGACGTTTTCATCCAGAAGACACACCGTCGCTTGCTTTTTCTGGCTAGAAATATCCCGGGGGGCCGCCGTCAGGCGGCGGGGCAGAGCCCCCAAAAATCACGTCAGAACGACCAGAACACCATGATGAGCGGTATGGACACCGCCACGATCAAAATCTCCAGCGGCAGGCCAATGCGCCAGTAATCCCCGAATTTATACCCCCCGGGGCCAAGGATCAGCGTGTTGTTCTTGTGCCCAATGGGCGTGAGAAACGCCGCCGATGCCGCGACTGCCACCGCCATCAGGAAGGGATCGGGGGACACGCCCAAGCTGTTGGCCATCTGAATGCCAACAGGGGCTGCTACAATGGTTGTGGCCGTGTTGTTGAGCACATCCGAGAGCGTCATCGTCACCACCATCAGCATTGTCAGGATGGCCCATGCGGGCAGCCCCTCTGCCAAACCCAACAAGCCATCGGCGATCAATTGCGTTCCGCCCACTTCCTCCAGCGCAGCCCCCAGCGGGATCATGGAGCCAAGCAGCACAACCACCGGCCATTCGATATGGGTGTAAAGCTCATTCAGCGGCACGATCTGCGTCAAAACATAGGCCATCACGACGAGCCCCAAAGCGACCGGTAGATAGATCAGCCCAAACGAGGCCGCCGCCACGGCGCCTGCAAAGATCCCGATGGCAAGCCAGGTCTTGTTGTCCTGCGTCACCGCCAGCCCACGATGGGCCAGCGGCAGACAGCCCAACCAGTCGGTCACATCCGGCCCGCGATCCTTGGGCACCAAGAGCAGCAGAATGTCCCCTTCCCGGATCTTGGTCTTGCGCATCCGGCTGGCAATCTTGCGTCCCTCCCGCGAAATGCCCATCAGCACCGACGATTGCCGCCAATGTAGCCCCACATCCGTCGCCGTCCGCCCCACAAGCCGCGAACTTTGCGGCACGACGACCTCCACAATATCGAGCCCGCGCCCCTCGGCCTTCAGAAGCTCCTCGCGCGGGGCCTCAGAGAAGGCCAGTTTCAACGCGCTGCGAAACTCATCCAGCGCATCGGGCGTCGCCTTCAGCACCAGTGCATCATCGGCGCGCAATTCGGTATTGATCGCCGCGCCGTAGCGCCTCTTTCCATCGCGAATGACCCCGATGATCGACACATCGGCCTGATCGGCGGCATCTTCCAGCTCAATCACCCGCTGGCCGATCACCTTGCTGCCCTCCGGCACGGTCAGTTCCGCGATGTATTCCGCGACATCCCCGCCATCACCACTGTCGTCACCGCGTTGCGGGATCAACCGCCACCCCACCAGCGCGATAAAGACCAGCCCCACCACCGCCGTGAGCCCGCCCACAGGGGCGAAATCGAACATGGCAAATGGCTCGCCCACAGCCTCCTCCCGGATCGAGGCGATGATGATATTGGGCGGCGTGCCGATCAGCGTGGCCATACCACCAAGAATGGTCGCAAAACTCAGCGGCATCAGCGAGAGCCCCGCCGCCCGCTTTGCCTTCCGCGCCGTCTGAATATCCACGGGCATCAGCAGCGCGAGTGCCGCCACGTTGTTCATGAAGGCCGACAGCACGCCCCCAATCCCGCCCATAATGGTGATATGCGTGCCAAGCCCGCGCGTGGCATCCACCAGCGTGCGCGTGATCAGATAAACCGCCCCCGACCGCACCAGCCCCGCCGACACCACCAGAACCAGCGCAACAATAATCGTCGCCGGATGGCCAAAGCCGGAAAACGTCTCTTCCTTGGGTACAACGCCCAGCACGACACCAATGAGCAGCGCGGAAAACGCGATCACGTCATAGCGGAGCTTGCCCCAAAGAAGCATCGCGAACACCGCGCCGAAAAGGCTGAAAAGAATGATCTGCTCGGTCGTCATTATACCGTTTGTAAATCACTCCCGCCCGCGCGACGAGAGGGAATTGAACACGCCCCGCGCTCTGCTCTATA
>JBCCCZ010000141.1:0-6887 GCA_039033255.1 Pseudomonadota bacterium | reverse complement strand
TCCTCCTGTCCTCCTTCATTCGCATGCCCTTCAACGAACGCAACAAGAGCAACGAAATCACGGTGGACAAGAAAACCACACAGGAGAAAATCCTGCTGACCTGCATGTTTCTGAGCATGGGGATCATTCCGGTCTTGTATCTGGCCACGAAGGGCACGGCCTTTGATGTGCTGGCCTTTGCCAACTACAACCTGCCCTTGGGTCTGACCGTCACGGGCGCGCTGCTGGTGCCTGCCTTTGCCTATCTCTTCTGGCGGTCCCATTACGATCTGGGCCGCAACTGGAGCGCGACGTTGGAGATGCGAGAGGATCATAACCTTGTGACAAACGGCGTCTACAAACGCGTCCGCCATCCGATGTATTCCGCGATCTGGATAGCCGCGATCGCGCAACCGCTGCTGATCCACAACCTGATCGGAGGCGCGTTGGTTGTTCTGGCCTTCGGCGCGATGTGCATCCTGCGCATCCCTCAGGAAGAGGAAATGATGATCAGCAATTTCGGCGAGGAATATCGCGACTACATGGCGCGAACAGGTCGGATTTTCCCGAAACTGTCGTGACATCGGCGATGGGGCCGCGCGAAATAACAGCAAAGCAGCGTCACGGGAGCTTCGTTTCGTAACGTCAGTCTTCATGGAATCCCGTGGCGGTGTTATGTTGACGTAATCAATGCACACGTCAAGCATTCCTTACGGGAGGTTTCCAAATGACTTTTCTTGCTTCGATCATCGTGATCATCGCCGGTCTGATGACCCTTGCGATGATGCGCGCGTCCCTGATCCTTTGGGCAGGCTTTGCCGCCCTTCTCGCGCTGGTCGCAACGTCCGGCATTATGGCTGGATCCTTTGCAATGCCCGGCCTCAGCTTCGGGACAATTGTCGCCTTTCTGCCCGCGATCATTCTGACAGGTCTGTCTTTTGCGCCTTTGCGCAAGGCCGTTCTGACCAAGCCCGTATTCGGTGTGGTCAAGCGGATCCTGCCGCCCGTGTCGCCCACGGAGAAAGAGGCGCTCGATGCAGGCACCGTCGGCTGGGACGCGGAGCTGTTCAGCGGTCAGCCCGATTGGGACAAGCTGCACGCGATCCTGCCGGCTGAGATGTCAGACGAAGAACGCGCCTTCTTCGAGGGTCCCACGGAAGAGCTGTGCAAGATGCTGTCCGACTGGGAAGTGCGCCATGAAAACCGCGATGTGCCCGATCACATCTGGAAATTCATCGCCGATAACGGCTTTTTCGGCATGCTGATTTCGAAAGAGCATGGCGGTTTGGGCATTTCACCTCAGGCGCAGTCTTTGATTCTTGGCAAGATTTCCTCGCGCAGCCCGGATGTTGCCGCGGTGATCGCCGTTCCGAACTCTCTGGGACCGGGTGAATTGATCGAACACTATGGCACGGACGATCAGAAAGCTCACTTCCTGCCGCGCCTCGCCAAAGGCGTTGAGGTGCCGTGCTTTGCCCTGACCGGTCCAACGTCCGGCTCTGATGCCGCCACGATGCGCGATATCGGTTACGTCACCAAAGGTAAATACAAAGGCAAAGAGGTGCTTGGCATCCGCGTCAGCTGGGACAAGCGCTACATCACCATGGGGCCGAAAGCGACACTTCTGGGTCTGGCCTTCCGTCTCTTTGACCCTGACAAGCTGGTGGGCGATGTGGAAGATATTGGCATCACGCTCGCCATGATCCCCACGACACATGACGGCGTGAATATCGGGCGTCGTCACCTGCCCAACGGGGCCGCGTTCCCCAATGGTCCGAATTGGGGCAAGGACGTCTTTATCCCGATGGAGATGGTCATTGGCGGACAGGAACGCCTTGGCCAAGGCTGGCGCATGCTGATGAACTGCCTCTCCGTGGGTCGTGCGATTTCGCTGCCAGCGTCCGGCACATCCGGAGCCAAAACCATGCTGCGCGTCACCTCCGCCTATGCCCGCGTGCGCAAGCAGTTCGGCATGCCCATCGGCCAGATGGAAGGCATCGAAGAGACGCTCGCCCGCATGGTCGAAAGCGCCTACATCACCGAATCTGGTCGCGGCATGACGGCAGCGATGGTCACAGGCGGCGAAAAGCCTGCCGTGCCGTCCGCCATCGTCAAATACCAGACGACCGAATACATGCGCCGGTCTGTCAGCGATGCGATGGACATCCATGGCGGGCGTGCGATCTGTGATGGTCCGTCGAACTACCTGCAATCGTCCTATCAGATGGCGCCGGTGGGGATCACCGTCGAAGGGGCGAACATCCTGACCCGGACGCTGATCACCTTCGCGCAAGGCTCCCTGCGCTGTCACCCGTACCTGCTGGCCGAGATTGCGGCGGCGGAGAATGAGAACGCGGCACAGGGCGTCACTGAGTTCGACGAAGCATTGCGGGGCCATGTCTCCTTCGTGTTCTCGAATATCGCGGGTTCGTTTTTCCACAATGTCACGCGGGGCATCTTCGCCTCTGCGCCGAACAATGTGGGTGACGTGAAAGGCCATTACCGTCAACTGGCGCGTTCGGCGCGCACCTTCGCCATGGTCGCAGACCTGACCATCAGCCTGCTGGGTGGCGATTTGAAGATGAAACAGCGTATCTCCGGCCGTCTGGCCGACGCGCTGAGCGAGATCTACCTGATCTCCGCCATGCTGAAGCGGTTCGAAGATGATGGCCGCCCAGCGGAGGACATAGGCACGCTGCAATACTGCATCGAGAACGCGCTTTATCGCTTTGATCAGTCGATCGACGGGGTAATCGCGAACTTCCCCATCACGGTGATGCGCCCGGTCTTGCGCGTCCTCGCCTTCCCCTTCGGCAAGCGCCCGCGTCAGGCATCTGACGATCTGGCCAAGAAAATCGTGGGCCAGGTGCTGCAACCGGGTGCATTCCGCGACCGCATGACCATGGGTGTCTTTGTGTCCCATGATCCGGAGGATGTGACAGGCGTGCTTGAGGTGGCCATGCAAAAGGTCATCGCCGCCGAGGTCATCGAGAAAAAACTCGACCGTGCGGTGCGCAAAGGACAGGTCCGCCGCTTCCACGGCTACGACTGGCTGGCCGATGCGCAGGAGGCGGGCGTTCTGACGGGTGAAGAGGTCGCCACTCTGCGCGAGATGGACGCCCTGGTGTCCCGCGTGATCGCGGTGGATCACTTTGATCCTGACGCGGTCAAGCCCAACTACCGCTCCGACGATGCGCCTGCGGCTGTGGGGCTTGCAGCGGAGTAACGCGCGAAGAACCAAGTGAAAGGCCGGTGGCACTGGTTGCTGCCGGCCTTTTTGTTGGAAACGCGTTTGAACAAGAACCTGAGGCACACCGCCTCAATCAAAAGACCCGCATGATTGGCACAATCATGCCGCGCCGATCCGCCCCCAACGGGGCGGCGCGTTCCGCACCACCCCGCGGACCGCCTCGTGAAGTAAAGCAGGCAGTAGGGTTGGTTTCAAAGACCGCTTAACGCGCGACCTACGAAGAACAGCACCCCCCCAATCAACGTGCCCAGAACAGCCCCGTTGATCCGGATGAATTGCAAATCAGGGCCGATCTCCAGCTCGAACCGCTCTGACAGTTCTTCCGCCTCCCAGCCGTCGATCACTTCAGTGACATAAGCCGCGATGGGATCTCGCAACTCCGCAATCGCGGTCTCGGCGGTGCTGGCAAGCTGCGCCTCGAACCGCGCGAGCGCCTCTTCATCCGACAGCAGCTTTTCGGCAAAGCGCTGCACCGCGCCCGCAATCGCCGCCTCCGCCTCTTCCGGATCGCGGCTCAGACCATCCGACAACCGCTCCCGCACCAGCGCGAGCGTGGCATCCACCGCCTCATCAAAGGCCTTGGATTTGGTGAAATCCGCCTTGCCCGAATGCACGGCCCGTTCAAACGCGCCACTGCCCTGCAGGGATGACAGGAACCCCGCCAACCCGCCTTCGAAATCCTGTCGCAACTCACTCTCCGGCGCGCGCAGATCGTCGATGACGTTGATCAACCCATCCACCAGCACCTTCGACACGCCCCGATCCACGCGGGAGGCGACCCACCAGCGGCTGTTGTCCTGCACCAGTTCCAGAACCTTGTCGCGGTTGTCATCCAGCAATGTGCGCATCTGGCCCAGCACCTCATCCAGCATCGACCCGCGCACTGCCTGATCCAGCACCGGACCCAGCGCGGTGCTCAGCGCCTCGGTCGCCCCATCACTCGCCACAGCCGCGCGCAATTCGCGCCGCAGGCCCTTGTTGAGTGCGGGCGCCTTGTCGCCTTTCATGGCAATGCTCACCGCGCGGGTCAGCGGCCCGGCGACAAGAGCGGCATTCTCCGCGCGTCCCAACCATTCGGCAGCCCGCCGCGCCGGGGCAATTTCAGCCACGCGCGCGGTGATGGAGGCGGGTTCCAAAAAATGCGTCTTGAAGAACTGACCCACGCTTTCGGCCGCCCGTTTCTTGTTGCGTGGCAGAAGGGCCGTATGCGGGATGCGCAGCCCCAGCGGATGACGGAAAAGCGCCACCACCGCAAACCAATCGGCCAGCGCGCCGATCATGCCTGCCTCCGCCATATGCCGCACCAGCCGCAGCCAGGTCGGCGTGTGATCGGGAATGAACGTGGCCAGATAGACCAAAACCAGCGCGATCAACACCGCGCTGGCCCAGATCTTCATCCGTTGCAGGCGGTCCCGTTTGACGGTCTCGCCCGCGATATCAGGCCGAGACGGGACTTTCATCGGCGAACTCCTCGGCGTCCAGAACGATGCCGTCATGGATGAAGGTCTCAATCCGCTGGGCGGTTTCATCGGGCTTCGACAGAATGAACAAATGCCCGCAATCCATCACCACCATCTGCGCATTGGGCAGACGCTTCATCAGGATCTTGCCATTGACCACCGGCACCAGCGGGTCATCGCCGCCCATCAGCAACAAGGTCGGAATTTCAATCTGCGGCAGCCAGAGCCAACTGGTCCAGCCCATCCCGCAGAGCAACTGATAGAAATACCCCCGCGCGTCCCCTGCCTTGAGCGAGCTTGCGTGGATATCCAGCAATTCCCGGTTCATACGCAGCTGTCCGCCATAGATATCGGGGCCGATATTGGACATGTGCTCCGGGTCGAGATAGCGCTTCGGCGTGGCCATCTTGCGGATGGTCTGGATATTGCCCGGGATCATGACCATACCGGCGGATGTGGCACAGAGCGTCAGCGACCGGCAGCGATCCTGATTGTCATAGGCAAATTGCTGCGCGGCTGCCCCGCCCCAGGACACACCGGCGACGTCCACCTCGCCAATTTCCAACGCGTCCAGAAGACGCGCTGTCATGCGGCTGAGCCACGAAAAGCGGTAGGGAACGAGGGGCGTGGGCGACCCGCCCACACCCGGCACGTCAAAGATCAGGATCCGCGTGCGTTTGAAATGGCTCGCCACCGGCACCACGGCATCGAGGCTCGCCCCGATGCCGTTATAGACCAAAAGCACGCGGTCCGCCTTTTCCGGGCCGAAAAAGGCGTAGCGGATCTTCTGACCCATGATCGTGATGTCGTGTGACACCACCTCGCTTTTGGCTTTGCGTGGCACCAGCGGCCCCTTTACTTCACTTTGGCTTTGGCGTGGACGTAAGCGCCCGGCGCGTCGGCCAAGGGTTTGTATTTGCGCGAGCCTTCCGAGGCAGGCGATTTCACCTGATCGCCCGAGCGCGCGTTCATCCAGTTCATCCAATGGGGCCACCAGCTGCCCCGATTTTGCTGGGCGGTTTCCAGAAACTCTTCCGGTGTCTTGTGATCGCCATCATTGGTCATGAACTTGGCACGCGGATTGCCCGGAGGGTTGATCAGCGACTGGATATGGCCCGCCTGGCTCAGGATGAACTCAGACTTGCCGCCAAAGGCGTGGTGCGACAGGTAGCAGCCATCCCAAGGCGTGATGTGGTCGGTCTCACCGCCCACGATGAAGGTGTCGCATTTCACGTCCTTTAGGGACAGCTTGTGCCCGTCAATTTCCCAGCCTTCCTCACCCGACAAACCCCCACGGCGCAGAAGCTCAATCAGATAGCTGTGCAGTGCGGCCGGCAGGTTCGTGGTGTCGGCATTCCAGAAAAGGATATCGAAGGCGGGCGGATCGTTGCCAATCAGGTAGTTGTTCACCCAATAAGCCCAGATCAGATCATTGGGCCGGAGCCACGCGAATGTCCGTTCCAGATCCTTGCCTTCCAGAACGCCCTTGCGACCAGAGAAGGCCCGGGCCAGCTCCAGCGTCTCCAGGTTGGCAAAAAGCCCCATGGTGGTGTTTTTGCCGCCTTCCACATCGAGGATCGCCACAAGGCAGGTGAACGTGTTGGCGCGCTTTTCGTCACCACGCGCCGTCCAAAGCGCAATGAGCATGGCCGCTGTGATGCCGCCGGAGCACGCACCGATCACGTTGAGCGAAGGAGACTTAGAAATCTCACACGCCACTTCCGAGGCTCGATCGAGCGCTTCGACGTAAGAGTTGATGCCCCAATCGGCCTGCTTGGCCGTCGGGTTGCGCCAGCTCACGATAAAGACCTGATGACCGAGCGATGTAAGATACTCGACCACAGACCGACCAGGTGCCAGATCCCATACGTAGAACTTGTTGATCTGCGGCGGCACAATGAAGATCGGCGTCTTATAGGCCGTATCGGTCTTCGGCAAATACTGCAGCAGCTCGAGGTGATCCTCACGGTAGACGACCTTGCCTTCGGACAGTGCGAGGTTTTCACCAACTGTGAACTTCGACTTGTCGACCATTGACGGCAGGCCGTTGTTGTTCTGCATGTCGCTGACAAATTGCTTGAGACCTTTGGCCAGGTTCTGGCCGCCATACTCACGGGTCACCTTCATCGCCGTCGGGTTGCCCAGCAGCGTATTGGTGGGGGCCATCGTGTCGGTCACAATGCCCGTCAGCAGCTTTG
>JBCCCZ010000140.1:0-6928 GCA_039033255.1 Pseudomonadota bacterium | reverse complement strand
ATGAAGATGAGGCCGCGCTCAAACGCTGGTAGCGGGCATCACGGTTTGCGCTTTGGCTTTCGGAACGGTTTGGCATCGCCGCCTTTGCCCGCGCGGGTTTTGACCCTGGCCGGGGCATCGCCCGGTTTTGACGCCTTATGCCGGGCTTTGCGGGCGCCGATGGGCTGGGATGGGTCCGCCGCGCCCTTGATGCGCTGAGGGCGCTTTTCAGTGGGCTTTTCCCCTTTGGGTTTGGATTTGGGCGGTTTGGATTTGCCCGGTTTCGAATTGTCCGGTTTGGGTTTGTCGGCTTTCCACTTGTCGGGCTTGCCCTGCGGCAGTTTCGATTTGGCGGGTTTCGGCGCGTCTGCCTTCGTCGCGTGGTCCGGTTTCGATGGCTTGGGCTTGCGATCCTTCTTCTTGTCGCCTGCCTTGTCCTCCCGCGGTTTGCGCTTCTGATCGGGATGGCGCGGCCTGTCGTGATCGGCCGGCGGGCCCTTGGGGGAGGCGTCGAGATCGGGCTTGCCCGGCAATTCCGTCAGCCGCGCGCCCTGTTCGATGTCCATCTCCGGGCCCAGTTCCTGTTTCATCGCAGGCACGGCTGCGGCGGAGATTTCGACGAAGGTTTCCTGATACTGCACGCGGATTGCCCCGATGGCGTCCTTGGATATCCCCGCATTGCGGCACAGCATCGGCAAAAGCCAGCGTGGTTCGGCCCGTTGTTTGCGGCCCAGTGACAGGGAGAACCAGACGCTTGGACCGAAGTCGGCATGTTCGCGGGGCTTGTGGTCTTTGCGCGGCTCCCGCTCTGGCACGGTGCCAAGGATTTCAGGCGGGGAATGGCGTTCGCGGTAAAGCCTTATATAGGCGGCGGCGATTTGTTCGGCGCTGCGGCCATCCAGCAGTTTTTCGGCAAATTCCTGTTCTTCGGCACCCAGCGGTTCGTCCCAAGACGGGTCGGACAGGATGCGATCCTCATCACGCGCCAGAACCGCCTCGGCGGAGGGGGGCGTGCCCCATTCAGCCTCCAGCTTGGCGGATTTGAGAAGGCGCTGCGCCTTGCCGCGTTGCCGCCCCGGCACGATCAGAACGGATGTGCCCTTGCGCCCGGCGCGCCCGGTGCGGCCTGAGCGGTGCAGCAGCGCCTCACCGTTGCTGGGCAGATCCGCGTGGATCACCAGTTCCAGCCCCGGCAGGTCAATGCCCCGGGCGGCCACATCGGTGGCGACGCAGACCCGCGCGCGGCGGTCCCGCAGGGCTTGCAGGGCGTGGTTGCGTTCTGTCTGGCTGAGTTCACCCGACAGCGACACCACGGAAAACCCACGGTTCGACAGTTTTGCCGTCAGCCGGCCCACCATGGACCGGGTGTTGGCGAAAATGATGGCGGTTTGGGCATCGTGAAAGCGCAGCAGGTTGATGATGGATTTTTCAATGTCAGACGGCGCTACGCTGAGCGCGTGATAGGCGATATCGGAATGCTGCGCCTCTTGGCTGCCGACGTCGAGGCGCTGGGTGTCTTCTTTCTGATAGGTCTGCGCCAACTTCGCGATGCCTTTGGGCACGGTGGCGGAAAACAGAAGGGTGCGCCGGGTGGGCGGGGTTTGATCGAGGATGAATTCGAGATCTTCAGAAAAGCCCATGTCGAGCATTTCATCGGCTTCATCCAGCACCACAGCGCGCAGATCGGCCAGATCGACGACGCCGCGCGCGATGTGGTCGCGCAGGCGGCCGGGCGTGGCCACAAGCACATGGGCGCCTTTTTCAATGGCGCGTCGTTCCGTGCGGGCATCCATGCCGCCCACGGCGGAGGCGGTGACGATCCCGGCCTCGGCAAAAAGCCAGTCAAATTCGCGCCGCACCTGCAGGGCCAGTTCCCGGGTGGGGGCGACCACCAGTGCTGTGGGGGAGGCGGCGGGGCCAAAACGGCCACCTTCATCCAGAATGTCGCGCGCGATAGCGAGGCCAAAACCCACCGTCTTGCCAGATCCGGTTTGGGCGGAGACCAGAAGGTCGCTTTGGGCCAGGGCGGCATCCGTCACGGCCTCTTGCACGGGGGTCAGGGTGTCATAGCCCTTTTTGGCCAAGGCCGCAGAAAGTGTCGTGGGCAGGCCGGGAAAGTCTTGCATGGGGTGCCACCAGTTGGGAAAGACCCGGCCATAGTTGGCTTTTGGCCGGATGTATAGCCCAAGCTTTGGCCGCGCCCCAGATCAGGGCTTTGACCAGCCGCCCCCGCCGGGTGTGTCCATGCCGAAGACCGCGCCTGCGGGCAGGTCAATTTCGTCATTGCTGTCCATCTCGCGGATCTCTCCGCCGGGCAGTTCGGCCCAGTTGCGGCCCACCTGTCCCGGTCCGCCGCCATCGCCGCCGAAGGGCGGGATAATGCGATGGCCGGTCAGGACGGTGACGGTGACATCATCGAGGAACCGCAGCCTGCGGGTCAGGCCATGCCCGCCGCGCCATTTTCCGGCGCCACCGGAGCCGTCGCGGATGGAGAAGGTTTCCAACCGCACGGGGAAACGTTTTTCGAGGATTTCGGGGTCGGTCATGCGGGTGTTGGTCATGTGGCTTTGCACCGCGTCGCAGCCTTGGAACCCCGGCCCTGCACCGGTGCCGCCGGCGATGGTTTCGTAGTTCTGGAACGCGTCATTGCCCCAGACGAAGTTGTTCATCGTGGCCTGGGAGCCTGCGATCACGCCCAATGCGCCATAGAGCGCGTTGCAGGCGGCCTGACTGACTTCGGTATTGCCGGAAATGACCGCCGCCGGGTAGGCGGGGTTCAGCATGGAGCCTTCGGGAATCACGATGTTGAGCGGTTTCAGACAGCCCTGGTTGAGCGGGATGTCAGAGCCGACCATGGTGCGGAAAACGTAAAGCACCACGGCGCTGGCGATGGATTTGGGGGCGTTGTAATTGCCCGAATGCTGCGGTGAAGTGCCGGTGAAATCGACGGTCGCGGTGCGCGCATCGCGGTCCACGCTGACGGCCACCTTGATCTGCAAACCGCTGTCCATCGGGTAGCTGAACCGCCCGTCGCGCAGCCGGTCGATGACGCGGCGCACGCTTTCTTCGGCATTGTCCTGTACGTGGCCCATATAGGCTTGGACGACGTCCAGCCCGAAGGTGTCGACGACCTTCAAAAGCTCCTGCCGCCCCGTCTCATTGGCCGCGATCTGTGCCTTCAGGTCAGCCATGTTGTGGTCGATATTGCGGCAGGGGTAGCGGCCTGAGGCGAGGAGCGCGCGGGCGGCCTCTTCCAGCAGCACGCCACCCTCAACCAGCTTCACATTGTCGATCAGCACGCCCTCTTCTTCGATATGCATGCTGTCGGGCGGGGCGGAGCCCGGGGTGCGGCCGCCAATGTCAGCGTGATGTCCGCGGGAGCCGAGCCAGAAAGCGGCGCGGCCATCGACGAAGACAGGCGTGACCACGGTGACATCGGGCAGGTGCGTACCGCCGTTGTAGGGCGAGTTGAGGACGAAGGCGTCGCCCGTCGCCACATTAGGGTTGAGGCGCATCACGGTTTTGATGCTGTCGGACATGGAACCGAGATGCACCGGAACATGGGGCGCGTTGGCCACCAGATCGCCCGCCTCGTCAAAGATCGCGCAGGAGAAATCGAGCCGTTCCTTGATGTTCACGGAATGGGAGGTGTTTTCCAGCGTCAGGCCCATCTGATCGGCAACGGACATGAAGAGGTTGTTGAAAACCTCGAGCAGCACGGGGTCGGCCTCGGTTCCTGCGGCGGCGGTCCGGCGGGCGGCCTCGACGCGGTCGAGCACGAGATTGCCATGGGCGTCCACCCGCGCGGCCCAGCCGGGTTCGACCATGTTGGTGCCCGTGGGCTCTGTGATGATCGCGGGGCCTTGCACAGGCGTTGCCGGATCCAGCGTGGCGCGGTCATGGATGGGTATGTCACGCCATGCGCCCTCCGTGTAAAGCGGCACATGGGCCTTGGGCGCGCCATCGCCGGTGGTCATGTGGGCGCGCGCCTCGACACCGCTGATGCCGGCGGCCTCGACGCTGATCATGTCGATCAGGATGTCGCGGTCGGGCGAGGTGAAGCCGAAGCGGGCGCGGTGGCGGGCTTCGAATTCTTCTTTTGCGGCGTCCAGGGAGGTGGCCCCAGTTTTCAACGTTTGCTGCGAGCCGTCATAGCGCAAATGCAGAGAGAGGGTTTCTTCCACGTCCTGACCGCCTTGGGCTTCAACCTCGGCGCGGGCCTCAGACGCCATGTCCGCCAGGCGCGACTGGGCGGCGGCCAGATCGGATAAGGGCGCATCGAACTGCGCCTCACGCATGGCGGAAATCGACGCAAGCCCCATGCCATAGGCCGACAATACGCCTGCATACGGGTGCACCAGAACCCGCGTCATGCCCAACGCATCGGCCACAAGGCAGGCATGCTGCCCGCCCGCGCCGCCGAAGCATTGGAGCGCATAGCGCGTCACGTCATGGCCGCGCTGGACGGAGATTTTCTTGATCGCGTTGGCCATGTTGTCGACGGCGATGCGCAGGAAGCCCGTCGCAATGTCCTCTGGCGACCGGGCGGCCTCGCCTGTGGCCTGCGCGACAGTCTCGCTGAGCGCGGTGAACTTCGTGCGGACCACGTCAGCGTCGAGCGGTTCATCGCCACCCGGGCCAAACACGGGCGGAAAATGATCGGGGTTGAGCTTGCCCAGCATGACGTTGCAATCGGTGACGGCCAGCGGCCCGCCACGGCGGTAACAGGCCGGGCCGGGATCGGCGCCTGCGCTTTCGGGACCGACCTGAAACCGGCCATCTTCGAATTTGCAGATGGAACCACCGCCCGCCGCGACGGTGTGAATATCCATCATCGGCGCGCGCATCCGCACGCCCGCCACTTCGGTTTCAAAGCTGCGTTCGTATTCGCCGGAATAGTGGCTCACATCCGTCGAGGTCCCGCCCATGTCGAAGCCGATCAATTTGTCGAATCCTGCTTCTTCGCCCGTGGCCGCCATGCCGACAATTCCGCCTGCGGGGCCGGACAGGATCGCGTCCTTGCCCTGGAAGGCGCTCGCTTCGGTCAAACCGCCATTCGATTGCATAAAGAGGAGTTGTTCGCAGGCCCGGCCCAGATCGAGTGCGCCTGCCACCTGTTCTACATAGCGGCGCAGGATGGGGGAGAGGTAGGCATCCACCACGGTCGTATCCCCACGCCCTACCAACTTGGCGAGGCGGGAGACGGCGGCGGAGGTGGAGATTTGGGTGAAGCCGATCTCGCGGGCGATCTCGGCGACGCGATCCTCATGGGCGGGGTTGAGATAGGCGTGAAGGCCCGCGATGGCGATAGCGCGGATGCCGTCTTTGTATGCGGTCTCAAGATGGGTTCGGATGGCGGCCTCATCAAGCGGGGTCAGGACCGCGCCGGCGGCGTCGAGCCGTTCCTCCATTTCGACCACCTGTTTGTAGAGGAGATCGGGGCGTTTGATTTCAAGATCAAAGAGCCGGGGCCGGGTCTGGTAGCCGATCTTGAGCAGGTCTCGGAAGCCCGACGTGATGACCAGAAGCACCCGTTCGCCCTTGCGTTCCAAGAGCGCGTTCGTGGCCACTGTTGTGCCCATCTTGACGGCGCGGATGGCGCCCGCCGGGAAGTCGCCCGTGACGCCCATCACCTCGCGAATGCCTTGCACGGCGGCGTCGGCATAGCGATCGGGGTTCTCGGACAGCAGCTTATGAGTTTGCACCGCACCGCCCGGGCCCATCGCCACGATGTCGGTGAAGGTGCCGCCCCGGTCGATCCAGAATTCCCACATGGCTGTCATCCTGTTGTCATTGCTTGCAGGCATCAGGAGGGCAGGGGGACGGGATTGTCAACGTGGGCCATGCCTCATTGAACTCCGCATCGGAATGCGCCTAAATCCCGGCAGATGCCTACATGATAAGGACCCCCGCCATGGACATCCGAAAACTGACCGATGATTTCTCCGTCTCGCCACAGGTGGATGTGGCCCATATGCGCGAGATTGCTGGCGCGGGGTTCAAATCCATCATGTGCAACCGGCCCGATCAGGAGGATCCGGGCCAGCCGGACTATGATGCCATCGCCGATGCGGCCATAGCCGAAGGGCTGGAGGTGGCGTGGATCCCGGTTGTGGGTGGCATGCTGGGGCCGGACGCGCTGACGGAATTTGATCGCGCACTTGCTGACATGCCGCGGCCGATGCTGGCCTATTGCCGGTCGGGGACGCGGTGTACGACGCTCTGGGCCGTCACGCAGCACGGGAGGATGGATGATGCGGAGATCATCGAACGTGCGGCGAAGGCAGGCTATGACATGAGCGGGCTGATCATGCAGATGAGCCAGCGCGGGACGTGACGGGCGACAGGCTCCCCACGGCGGTGCGGCCGGCGGGGGCGCTGGTTGATCTGGTGCAGGAGAGCCCGGCGGCGCGGTTGCCGGCTGACTTGCGGGCGCGATTGATCCCGTTTGTGGAGGCGCGGCCCAATTGGGACGGGGTGGTGATCCTTGGCGACCAAGCGGTGCATCACTGGGTTCATATCAGCGCGGGTGAGGCGATCAGCATGATGGGGTTTTTGACGCCTGGGCTGATTGCGTCTCTTGGCGGGGGCGAGGTGCCAGATATGGAAGCGCTGTCAGACACGATGTCCCGGCCTGAACGGCTGGCGGCGCAGCTGCGGGCGGCTCAGGTGGCCGGGGATCGGGCTGCGTTGACCAGCCATCTGATCGGGGCGGAGTTGGCGGCGGCGAAGATGTATTGGCTGGGGCAGGAAGTGGTTGCGCTAGGGTCTGGACCTTATGCGGAAGCGCTGAAGGCGCAGGGTGTTTCCGTTTTGGAGCGCTGAATTGGCGCGGAATCAAGGGCTTTAGCCCGCCGCGCCTTCGTCCGCTGTCCGGCAGGCGATTGCTTGAAATCGCTGAGAGGGGGCCGTCCCGGGGCCAGGCAAAGCCGCTCTTAGGCGCTCAATT
>JBCCCZ010000139.1:0-7159 GCA_039033255.1 Pseudomonadota bacterium | reverse complement strand
CGCTACCGCCTGCCCAACGACGAAAAAATCGCCACCCGCGTGGCCGACCACATGGGGCTGGAAATCTTCGACTCTGGTCTCATCGGCGAACCCGGCGGGGCGGAGGCCGATGGCAAAGGCCTCGTCATGGCCCATGAAAGCAGCTGGATCAACACCAACCGCAACCCGGGGATGTCAAAAGAAGAGGTCACAGACCGCCTCGCCGCCGCCTATGGTGCAGACCGGGTGATCTGGGGCCCCGGCGTCAAAGGCCGCGACGTGACCGACGCCCATATCGACGGATTCGCCCGCTTCATGGAAACCGGCACCGTGCTGATGCAACACGACGACACCGCCCCCAATGATCCTTACAACCGCGCCACCGCGATCCTGATGGACACTCTGCGCGACCAGAATATAACCGTTGAAACAATCCCTTACGCCTTTGACGGGCGGATCTCAGAGGTCTGCTATTACGTCAATTACTACGTGTGCAACGGGGCGGTCATCATGTCCGAGTTTGGCGATGCGCAGGCAGACGTCATCGCCCAAGACGCCGTGAAACGCCACTATCCCGGCCGCCAGATCATCACCCTGAATGCCGACGCGCTCATCCCGCTCGGCGGCGGCATTCACTGCGCGACGCAGCAAGTGCCCGCCGTTTGATCATATCTGCTTGACCCGCGCACTCAGCCTGTCAAAACCAATCCATGGGAAGCGGAACTCTCACCATTGATCTGGGCGCGCTGGTGGCCAACTGGCACGCGCTCGACCGCATGACGGAGTGTGAAACGGGCGCCGTCGTCAAGGCTGATGGCTACGGCATCGGCGCCGACCGTGCGGCCCGGGCGCTGGCCCGCGCCGGCGTGCGCACCTTCTTCGTGGCCATCGCCGAGGAAGGCGCGGCCCTGCGCGAAACGCTTGGGCCCGGCCCGGTGATCAGTGTCCTCTCCGGCCACATGCCCGGCGACACGGACATGATCAATGACATGACGCTCACGCCCATGATCAACTCCATCGATCAGCTGATCCGCCATGTCGAAGCCCTGCCCGGCGCGCCTTTCGGTGTGCAACTTGATACCGGCATGAACCGCCTCGGCATGGAGCCCGCCGAATGGGCCGCCGTGCGCGACGTGGTGCTGGAACAAGGCCCGAGCCTTATCATGAGTCATTTGGCCTGCGCCGACGAACCGGACCATGCCATGAACCAGCGCCAGCTTGATGCCTTCCGCGACATGACCTTGGGTCTCGACGTGCCCCGATCGCTGGCCAACACAGGCGGCGTGCTCTTGGGGCCCCAGTATCATTTCGACCTCACACGACCTGGCATCGGTGCCTATGGCGGGTTGCCTTTCGCGGAAGCCCAGCAGGTTGTCACGCTGTCAGTTCCGGTGATCCAATGCCGCACGATACTGGAAGGCGAAACCGTGGGCTACGGCAATACGTTCACCGCCGCTCAGGAGACGCGAATCGCAACGATAACAGCCGGTTACGCCGATGGGCTCATCCGCGCGATGGGGCCAAACGCGCAGGTCTATTTCGAAGATACGCCGTGCCCCATTGCTGGCCGCATCTCCATGGATTCAATCTCCGTTGATATCACCCATCTGGGCCAGGATCCCAAGGCGCTGGATCTTCTCTGTGCCGCGCAGGGGGTCGATCAACTGGCCGACGCTGCCGGCACCATCGGCTACGAAATCCTAACATCCTTAGGTGCGCGCTACGCCCGGCGGTATCTGGGCGCATGATCCGCGTGCTCAGCCCCCTGACAGCCATTGGCGCTGCCGTGCTGGGGATCCTCGCCTTCATCGGCCGCATTGCGATCTTCGCGGGTCAGACTGTCAGCCATTTCATCCGCCCGCCCTTCTACCCGAAGGAAATAATGCAGGCCCTTGTGAATGTTGGGTATTTCAGCCTTCCGGTCGTGGGCCTAACTGCCGTTTTCACAGGCGGCGCGCTGGCCCTGCAGATCTACTCCGGTGGCGCGCGCTTCAATGCCGAGGCCGTCGTGCCCCAGATCGTCGCCATCGGCATGGTGCGCGAGTTGGGACCGGTCCTCGTGGGCCTCATGGTCGCCGCCCGCGTCACCTCCTCCATCGCGGCAGAAATCGCGACGATGAAAGTGACCGAACAGATCGACGCGCTTGTCACGTTATCCACTCATCCGATGAAATACCTCACTGTTCCCAGGGTGTTAGCGGGTCTTGTTATGGTCCCACTTCTGGTGGGCGTCGGCGATGTGATCGGCATCATGGGTGGCTTTCTCGTGTCCACCAAGACGCTTGGCTTCAATGAGGCCACGTATCTCACCAACACCGTCAACTTCATCGAGGTGCGCGATGTCGTGTCATCCTTGGTTAAAGGCGCCGCCTTCGGTTTCATCGCCACACTTCTGGGCTGCTATTACGGCATGAACACCGGTCGCGGCGCCCAGGGCGTGGGCCGTGCCACCAAATCGGCGGTGGAAGCGGCGGCCGTCCTCATCCTCGCCACAAACTTCATCCTGACCAGCATTTTCTTCACGATATGATAGAGTTACAGGACATTCATAAAGCTTTCGGCTCCAACAGAGTGCTGCGCGGGGTGAACCTCTCCATCCCCAAATCCACCTCGATGGTGATCATCGGCGGCTCGGGCACAGGCAAATCCATCGCGCTCAAGTGCATCCTTGGCCTGGTTCAACCCGACACCGGTCTGATCACCCTTGATGGTCAGGATGTGACCAAAGCCCCCCGCGATGCCTTCCTCGCGCGTTTCGGCATGCTCTTTCAGGGCGGCGCCCTGTTTGATTCCCTGCCCGTTTGGCAAAATGTGGCTTTCCGCCTGATGCGCGGCTCTCTGAAACGCCCGAAGGAAGAAGCCCGCGAGATCGCCATCGAAAAGCTCCGCCGCGTCGGGCTAAAGCCAGAGCAGGCCGATCTTTTCCCCGCAGAACTCTCCGGCGGCATGCAAAAACGCGTGGGGCTAGCGAGGGCCATCGCCGCAGAGCCTGAAATCATCTTCTTTGACGAACCCACCACGGGCCTTGATCCCATCATGTCCGGCGTGATCAACGACCTCATTCGCGAGATCGTCACGGAAATGGGCGCGACGGCGATGACCATCACCCATGACATGACGTCTGTGCGCGCCATCGCCGACAACGTGGCCATGCTCCATGACGGCGTGATCCAATGGACAGGCTCCGTGGCGGATATGGATCAATCAGGCGATCCGTATCTCGATCAATTCATCGCAGGGCGTGCCGACGGGCCGATTGAGGCGGTGCGCTGACCACCGGCGAGGCGCGCCCGCAAGGGAGCGATGAGCGGCTGGACATGACAGCCCCGAAAAGGCACTAACCCCCATGGCCAAAATAAACCGTTTCACCTGCACTGAATGCTCCGCCTCCTTCGCCAAATGGTCCGGACAATGTGACGCCTGCGGGGCATGGAACTGCATCGTGGAAGAGGCCCCTCTTTCCACCGGACCCGGCAAGGCAGCGCTCGGCAACAAGCGCGGCAGCTCCATCGCGCTGACCGACCTTGCAGAACAGGAAGCCCCGCCACCGCGCACTGCGTCCGGCATCGAAGAATTCAACCGCGTCCTGGGCGGCGGACTGGTGCCATCCTCGGCCACGCTGGTGGGTGGTGATCCGGGGATTGGCAAATCCACGCTCCTCCTCCAGGCGGCGGCAAGTTTCGCCCAGAAGGGCATGAAAACTCTCTATATATCGGGAGAAGAAGCCTCCGCCCAGATCCGCATGCGCGCCGCCCGGCTAGGCCTCAGCGAGGCACCGGTGAAACTGGCCACCGCCACCTCGATGCGCGATATCCTCACCACTTTGGAGTCCGAAAATCCCGGCCTCGTCATCATCGATTCGATCCAGACCATGTGGGCCGACACCGTCGACAGCGCGCCGGGCTCCGTCAGCCAAGTGCGCGCCACCTGCCACGAACTCACCACCTTCGCCAAACGCAAGGGCACGGCCGTGATCCTTGTGGGTCACGTCACCAAAGAAGGCCAGATCGCCGGCCCCCGCGTCGTCGAACACATGGTCGACACGGTGCTCTATTTCGAAGGCGAACGCGGTCACCAGTTCCGCATCTTGCGGTCGGTCAAAAACCGCTTCGGCCCCGCCGATGAGATCGGCGTTTTCGAGATGACCGGCGCCGGTCTCGCCGAGGTCACTAACCCCTCAGAGCTCTTCCTCGCAGGACGCGGCAGCCCTTCACCGGGCTCCGTCGTTTTTGCAGGCATTGAAGGCACGCGCCCCCTTCTCGTAGAACTTCAGGCCCTTGTCTCTCCCACACCCCATAGCCAACCACGACGCGCCGTGGTGGGCTGGGACAGCGCCCGGCTGGCCATGGTTTTGGCCGTGCTTGAGGCCCGCTGCGGCATCCCCTTTGCGGGGCTCGATGTCTATCTCAACGTTGCAGGCGGCATAAAAATCTCCGAACCCGCCGCGGATCTGGCCGTCGCGGCAGCCCTTCTGAGTGCCCGAGAAGACACATCCCTCCCGTCCGAAACCGTTGTTTTCGGGGAGATCGGCCTCTCCGGCGCGCTCCGCCCTGTGGCGCAAACCGAAAACAGGTTGAAAGAAGCGCAAAAACTTGGTTTTACATCCGCCATTGTGCCAAAGGGTGGCAAACCTGTCGGCGCGTCGGGCATGAACACCCAATCCTACAGCGATCTCAGCAGTTGGGTGGGCGATCTTTTCGGCGCAGGCTGAGGCACGAGAGGGACAAAAGGAGCGGGCAGCGCATGGAAGGCTTCACCATCATCGACGGCGTCGTCGCGCTGGTCATCATCTTGTCTGGCCTTCTGGCCTATTCCCGCGGCTTCGTGCGCGAAGGCCTTGCGATCGCCGGCTGGATCGTGGCCGCCATCGTGGCCTTCATGTTCGCCCCCACCGTGCGCCCGATGGTAGAGGAAATTCCCTATGTGGGTGATTTCATCCGCGAAAGCTGTGATCTCGGTATGGTCGCGTCCTTCTTTGCTGTGCTGGCCGTGGGCCTCATCGTGGCCTCGCTCATTACACCGCTCTTTTCGTCGGTCATTCAGCGCTCTTTCCTGGGCGGCATCGATCAGGGGCTTGGATTTCTCTTCGGGGTCGCACGCGGCATCCTGCTCGTGGCCGTGGCCTATTTCGTCTATGACACGGTGGTCGCGGCGCAAAACATCCAGGTGATTGATGACAGCCGCTCTGCCAGGATTTTCGCCTCGCTTACCGGCAGTGTCGAAAGTCAGGATCCCGAGGCAGCCGTCGGCTGGGTGCAAAGCAAAGTGGATCAGCTGTTGGGCCACTGCGACGCGCCGTAACGGGCCGTCTTCTCCGCACAACACGAACACCTGAAAACCATCTCCAAGCCAGCGTAAGCCATTCTTTACGACTTTGCGGTAGGCGAGGCACAGCCTGTCATAGTGCCGTCTCGCGATTGCCTCAATCAAGGCAAATTCCCCGTTTACGCATGCGATGGGTAGTTTTGAGAGGTCCCATCATGGTCGCCAGATCATTCTTTGCCATCGACAGTGAAAACATGGTTGTGCAGTCGAGTCCGAACGGCGCCATAGTGGGCAACCCCATTATCAACAATTCCGACACACCCAACGGCACCGTGTTTACCTATTCCTCAGGCGGCGGAACGACCATTACAATTGATGATACAGGCGGCAGCCCGAACACGTTCAACGATGACCAGGCTGGCAGCCACACTGTGACCGATGGGGGCGGGATCGTTGCAAACGGCAACGGGGTGGAAGCTGAATCCACCATGGTGATCCGCGCATTGGATGAATTCGGCAATCCGACCGGACCCAATATCACGATCACGGTCTTCTCTCAAAACGGCACCTTCAGCAATGTCTGGGGCTTTGCAACGGACACACCGCTGCAAGACGGTGTGTCCTACACGAAAATCTCTGGCTCGAACATCGGCAGCACGGCCTACAACACCTTTATCACCTGTTTTGGCCCGGGCACCAAGATCCTGACCGCCAAGGGCAACCAGCCCATCGAGGCGCTGGAGGTGGGCGATATGATCTGGACCCAGCACAACCGCATGCAGCCCATCCGCTGGATTGGACGCACGACAGTGCCCGCGGCGGGGAAATTCGCCCCCATCGTCTTTGCGCCGCACGCGCTTGAAAACGAACAGGAATTGATCGTCTCACCCGAGCATCGCATGTGCGTGCGCGGCCCGATGCCCGACCTTCTTTTCGGAGAAGACGCGGTTCTGGTGGCCGCCAAGCATCTGACCGACCTGCCCGGCGTTACCGTGCGCGAAGGCGGAACGATCACCTATACCCATTTCATGTTTGACCGTCACGAAATCGTTTATGCCAACGGCCAGTTGACGGAGAGTTTCTTTCTCTCAGATCTGTCCTTAAGCGCGTTGCAACCTGATCAAGCCCATGAATTACAGACGCTTTTCCCCGAACTTGCAGAAGACACCGACAGTTTCGGCCGGGCGGCCGCGATGGTTTTAAAGGCCAAGGAAGCCAGCGTTCTGTGCCATCTCTACTCCAAGCACGTGGCCTAAGACGCGGATGCCGACGGGCATCACAACCACACACGGGAATTACCCGACGTCCTTTCGTGATGACCCCGTGACATGAGCGGCCCCACGCCCTATGTATGGGCCCACAAGCCTTCCTGGGAATCGGAGCTGCCCATTGTCCCAAGATTTGCCAGCTGACACGCCCTTTGATGACGCCATTGATGGTGAAGATAAAATCAATGAGGAGTGCGGCCTGTTCGGTGTCATCGGCCTCGGCGATGCTGCCAACTTCATCGCCCTTGGTCTTCATGCATTGCAACATCGCGGACAGGAAGCGGGCGGGATCGTCACCCATCATCCCAAGAACGGCTTCAACTCCGTCCGACGATTTGGCTATGTGCGTGACAACTTCACTTCGTCCGAGACCATTGAGATGCTGCCCGGCTCTATTGGCGTGGGCCATGTGCGCTACTCCACCGCTGGCAGCAAGGGCAACACCGCGATCCGCGACGTGCAGCCCTTCTTCGGTGAATTTTCCATGGGTGGGGCAGCGATTGCCCATAACGGCAACCTGACCAATGCAAATTTCTACTTCAAAGCACATCCGACAGCGAGTGCATCATTCATCTGATGGCCCGCTCCATGGGCCGCACGATCCCTGACCGCATGAAAGAGGCGCTCCGACAAGTCGAGGGCGCCTT
>JBCCCZ010000138.1:0-7241 GCA_039033255.1 Pseudomonadota bacterium | reverse complement strand
GATGGAGTTGGTCGATGTCTCTTCGCCCTTCTGGTGCTGGCGATAGTGGCGGGTGACGGTGCCGTGGGCAGCCTCGGCCTCCACGATCTTGCCATCGGGCGTCATCAGTTGGCTGGTCATCAGGCCCAGCGAGCCAAAGCCCTGCGCGACCGTGTCGGACTGCACATCACCGTCATAGTTCTTGCAGGCCCAGACAAAGCCGCCATTCCACTTCATCGCGCAGGCGACCATGTCGTCGATCAGGCGATGTTCGTAATGGATGCCCTTTTTCTTGAATGCCTCTTCGAACTCTTCCTCATAGACCTTCTGGAAGAGCTCCATGAACCGGCCATCGTACTGCTTCATTATGGTGTTCTTGGTGCTGAGGTAGCAGGGCCAGCCCAGGTTCAGGGCGTAGTTCATGGACGCACGCGCGAAATCGATGATGGAATTGTCGAGGTTGTACATCGCCATGAAAACGCCGGAGGCAGGCGCGTCAAACACCTCGCGCTCATCCACGGTGCCATCCTCGCCCACGAATTTCATCGTCAGCTTACCAGGCCCGGGGAATTTCATGTCGGTGGCGCGGTACTGATCGCCAAAGGCGTGACGGCCAATGACAATGGGCTGGGTCCACCCCGGCACAAGGCGCGGCACGTTCTGGCAGATGATCGGCTGTCGGAAGACAACACCGCCCAGAATATTGCGGATCGTGCCATTGGGGCTGCGCCACATCTGTTTGAGGCCAAATTCTTCGACCCGTGCCTCATCGGGCGTGATGGTCGCGCATTTGACGGCGACGCCCACTTCTTTGGTCTTTTCGGCACTGTCGATCGTGATCTGGTCATTGGTGCGATCGCGCTCTTCAATGCCAAGATCGTAGTACAACAGGTCCACATCCAGATAAGGCAGGACCAGCTTCTTCTTGATGAAATCCCAGATGATGCGGGTCATTTCATCTCCGTCCATTTCGACGATGGGGTTCTCTACCTTGATCTTGGTCATAAATGCGATCCTTCTAGGTGTGGCGCGATGTTGCAGGCGTCATAGACGGTTTTGGCGGGCTTGGGAAGGGCTGTATGCTTTGGTATACAAATCACCTATTCCATCCTTTCGGGAATGTTTTTCACCAAAAGAAGCGCGCATAGGACGCTCCCCAGCGCCCCGATCATGAGCGGCAGGGCCGTCCCGTCAAACGCCAACCCGATGGGCACAGTGAAGATCACGGCGCCCACGGTGGCAAGCCCCGTGATCGCGCTGGCGGCCATGCCTGCGACCGCGCCCATGGGCTCCATCGCCAGCGCGCTGAGATTGCCCAGTGTCATGGCCGTATGCACGAACACGGCCCCTTGCCAAAGAATGTAGAGCGCGAAGGGCAGGGTGGCGTAAACCATCACGTCAAGCGCGATCATCAGGACCGTCAGGGCGATCAGCACAACCATGGCGATCACGATCAGCCGCCGCATGCCCAACCGAACAACCAGCACGGCATTCAGCAGGCTGAACGCCCCCGCGAAAACGGCGATCAGCGCGAACCACCACGGAAACCCCTCCGCGCGCCCATATGTCAGATCGAAAATCTGGTGGATCGAACTGAGCGAGGCAAAAAGCGCCGTCATGCAAAAGACCTGTGCCAGCGTGCACAGCTGAACCAGGCGGTTCGACATGACCTGCCGCGCCGCCGCCATCACGTGGCGCAAACGGAACGGGGTTCGCCGTTCACGTGGCCATGTTTCCACCACCCGCAGGCTGAGCCATGCCGCAGAAATGAGGGCGAAGACGACGAAGGCGGCAAAGATCCCCCGCCAATTGCTCAGCGCGATGATCCCGCTGCCAATGAGCGGCGCGATGGCGGGCACAAGGGTGAACACCATCATGATGAAGGAGGTGATGCGCGCCATTTCTCGCCCGGAAAAGAGATCGCGGACGATGGCCATCGGCACCACGCGGGCGCAGGAGGCCCCGAGGCCTTGCAGCGCGCGGGCGGCCAGTACCAGTTCCAACGAAGGCGCAAACCATGCCAGAGCCGAGGCGAAGATATAAAGCGCGCTGCCCATCAGGATCACGGGCTTGCGACCGAAACTGTCGGACAGAGGGCCCGCAAAGAACGTCCCGACGCCCAGGCCGAGCACGAAGCTTGTGATGATCAGCTGCGCGAGGTTCGGGGCGTCGGGTGTCAATTCATCCGCGATGCGCGGCATGGCAGGCAGCATCGCGTCGATGGAAAACGCCACAGCGGCGACCAGCATGGCCACGAGGGCCACGAACTCGGTTTGCGTGATGCGTTGGTCGGAGGTGTGTGCCATGGACCCGCGCTATCACGCGCGGCATGGCAGGCCAATCTCTGATTCTACAACGCGGCGCGGATTCAAGGGCGTAGCCCGCCGCGCCTTCGCTAGGCCCCCACCAGGGCCTGGCGATTTGGCAATTGCAGGCTATCGCTCGGATGGAGTCCGGGAAGTCATGGATAAAGTTCTGCTGTTCAGAGGTCGGATCGCCAGACCGGGGCCTAGCCAAGGCGCTCAATCTCGATGTTGTAGCGCGCTTGAAGCCATTCCATCACTTCTCCCGATCCTCATCCTGCTTATGCGGCAGATGCCGATAGAGCCACCCGCGTCGCTTCGCCTCTCGGTGCATGAAATACGTGCCCAACTGCTGAATGGCGAAAGCAAAGGCCCCAATGCCCGCAAAAATCAGCACCGTGGTCGCAATCTTGCCCAGATGCGTCTCCGGCACCAGATTGCCATAGCCCACGGTCGACAATGTCACCACCGTGAAGAAGTAGCTGTCGATCCAGCTCCACCCTTCCACGTAGCGAAAAAAAACCGTCGACAGCCCGATCAGCGTGACAAGGAATGACACCGCCGCGATGAGGGCCGGGTTTTTCATGTGTCGTTGTCAGCGGCCTCTGCCAACTGCCCGTTGATTTCATCAATCACGGTGATCCATGTTTCCGAAGGTTGGCACCCCGGCACGGCATGCTGTCCGTTCACGATAAAGCACGGCACGCCCGTGATACCCATTTCGCGGAACTTGCCATCCTTTTCCTGCAACTCCGCTTTGTCTGCTGTCGACTCAAGCAGTTTGCGCACCACGGCTGCATCCAATCCCGCGCTGTCGGCGATATCACTCAGCACATCCATATCGCCGATATCGCGCGCTTCTTCGAAATAGGCGCGGAAGAGCGCCATGGCGACCTCCTCCTGATGGCCTTCGATCCCTGCCCAATGCAGCAGGCGATGGGCATCTAGCGTGTTGGGCGTGCGCGGAATGGCGGCGAAATCGATCTTCAGCCCTGCGGCCTCGGCCCGTTCCAGCACCGGCGCATAGGCGCGCAACGCGCCGTCCTTGCCGCCAAACTTGGTCTCCAGATACTCTTTGCGATCCATGCCGCCTTCAGGCATCTCGGGGTTCAATTGAAACGGATGCCACTCAATCTCAAACGGATGATCAGGGCGCGCCTTCAAGGCCTCATCGAGAAGCGTTTTCCCGATGTAGCACCAAGGGCAGATCGGGTCGGAAATGATATCAAGCTTTACCATGAAGTGTCTCATATATGGGCCGCAAGGCGCGACGCGTGAGTTTGCCGTTGGCCCCTGCGGGCAGTTCCTGCACATGGTAGAACGCGCGGGGACATTTGTAACCCGCCAGTCGCGCGCTTGCGAAGTCTTTCAGCGTTTCCTCAGCAATCGGCGCGGACGCGGTGTAAAAGGCCATGATCACGCGGGCATCCGCTTTGACCTCGATATCCGTGACGGCCGCCTGGCCGATATCTGGATGGGCATTCAGCACCGCCTCAACCTCCATCGGTGAGACGCGGTAGCCGCCCGCATTCATCATGTCATCGGAGCGCCCCAGAAAGGTGATCGCGCCATCCGCGCCCATGACCGCCTGATCCCCGGTGAGAAACCAGTCGCCCTGCATCCGCTCGGCGGTGGCGGCCTCTTCCCCCAGATAACCCAGCATCAGACCGGGGTCAGAGCGGTGGACCGCTATCGTGCCTTCCTTACCCAAAGGGACCGGCCCATCCGAACCCAAAATCGCCACGCGCCGCCCCGTCTGTGCAAACCCAAGCGCGGCATGCGGGGCCGGACGCGCAGGCGCGCCGGAGATGAAGGTCGAACATTCCGACATGCCATAGGCTTCATAAAGCTCCGTCCCGGCCGCGGCGCGCCACCCGTCCCGGATCGTCTCGGACAGTTTCTCACCCGCACAAAGCCCGTGCCGCAGCTTCGGCAAATTCATCGCCACGCCCGCGCCCAACAGTTTGCGATAGACCCCAGGTGCCGCCGCCAGAATGGTCGCATCATGGCGTTTGAGCAAAAGCGGCAGCAGCGCGATGTCCACCTCCGGCCCGGGGATCAATGCAGTGGCGCCCATCGTCCAGGGGTCCATGAGGCCGGTGCCCATCGTATAGGTCCAATTGAATGCGCCCGCATGACAGAGCCGGTCACTCTCACGCAGATCATACCAATCGGCCATCATCATCTGCCGCCCTAGGATCGCCCTATGAGCATGCACCACGGCGCGCGGCGTGCCGGATGTGCCCGAGGTGAAGACGATATAGGCCGGGCGGTCGGGATCACCGAAATGAAAGGGTGCAGGCGGCAGATCTTGCAGGCTTTGCAAGTCCGCCAACTCCATCTGCGGGGCGTCGGTTGCAGGGCAGGCGATGCCGTCTTCCCGCAGGATGAGCTTGGGATCGGTGATCTCGATCACCCCTTCCACCTCCCGCTCGGTCAGTTGCGGTGACGAGGGGATCGGCACCAGCCCCACGGCAATCGCGCCCAGATAGGCAATCGGATACTCCACCCGGTTGCCCAGCCGCAGCAGCACCCGATCCCCCGGTGCCAGACCTCGCGCCAGAAACCCGGCCCCCGTGCCCAGAACCGCCGCTTTGAGACGTGCAAAACTCCACCGCTCCGCGCGGCCCAGCGTCAGCACAGCCAGCGCCACCTTGTTGCCCAACGCGTCCGCGCGGTGCAGCACATGGGCGGCCATGTTGAACGCGGCAGGCGGCGCGGGCAGGGGATCAGGGGTTGTTTCAGACAGCATACCAACCGATTAGGCCGCAGCACACGGAGTTGCAAGGTAGAGGCGCGCCGCCTATAGCTTTGATCCATGGACGAAATGCTACCTGGAAACCTCATTCGCATCGCCCGCGAGAATGGCTCGGAAAGCCCGGGCGAGCCGCTCAATCTGGGCGCGCGAGTGCGAGAGCTGCGCAAGGCGCGCGGCTGGACGCTGGAACAGGCGGCCCGGCAGGCGGGGCTGGCGCGGTCCACGCTTTCGAAGATCGAAAATGAGCAAATGTCCCCGACCTATGACGCGCTTAAAAAGCTGGCTGTGGGCTTGGAAATCTCTGTCCCGCAGCTTTTCACGGCGCCCAGCCGCGATCAGATCAGCGGGCGCATGTCCACCACGCGGGCGGGCGAGGGCACGCATCACGCCACGGCCACCTATGAACACGAATTGTTGGGTGAGAGCCTCAGCAGGAAGCGGATGATGCCCTACCGTGCCCGGATCCGCGCGCGCGACGTGGGTGAGTTCAACGGTTGGGTGCGCCATGATGGGGAAGAGTTTCTCTACGTGCTTACTGGCGTCATCCGGCTTTACACGGAGTTCTACGAACCCATCGAGATGAAGCGCGGCGACAGCGCCTATTATGATGCCACGATGGGGCATAACGTGGTGTCGGTGAGCGATGAGGACGCGTTGATCCTTTGGGTGACGTCACTCGCTTAGATCCATGCCTCCGGCGGGAGTATTTTTGGCCAAAAAGAAGCCCGATCGCGTTACTTGCGCGCGTTGAGCCCGTGGTAGATGTGAGTGAACGTGGCCGCACCGAGGATCGGGATCAACAGGTTCACAAGCGGGATAGAGAGCGGGATCGCCATAAGGATTCCGGCCAGCCAGACCGTGCCCATATGTTTGCGACGGAACTCCTTGGCCGCTTGCCGCCCGATCCGCCGGATCGCCACCAGTGTGACGTATTCCATGCCCAGCAAATAGCCGTTCAGCGCGTAGAAAATAAACGGCGCGGCGGGGGTGATCAGCACGTAAAGGATAAAGGCCAGCAGGTTGGCACCTACCAGGATGCCGAGGAAATTGACCGTGTCGCGCAGGGCATCCGTGAAGGGCACGCGGGTGGCGGCGGGCAGGATGGGGTAGTGGCGATCCTCGACCGCCTGGGCCACCTCATCAAGAAACATCGACGTGATGGCCGAGGCCACGGGTACCATTAGGAAGGCCGACAGGATCAGCATCAGGAATAGCGATCCCCAGCCCAGTAGATCGCCCAGCCAGGTGACCTCATAGCCGAAAATCATGGTGCCTTCGCCGGTGAGCGCCTCAATCAGCCACAAAAGCCCGGCATAGGCCCCGATCAACAACGCAATCGTCAGGCCGAGGCCCAACAGCAGCACCTTGCGAAAGCGCGGGTCGCCGATTTGGCCAATGGCTTTGAAAAAGGCAGCAAAAATCATGTCTTAACCCATGTGGCGATCGCATCCATGTCCGGCCGCGGGCGGTCGGGCGGTGTGGCGGTTTCGGTGCCCAGATGAATGATGCCGGCGATGCGTTCATTCTCTGCCAGCCCCAAGCCTTCGGTGATGAAGCCTCGATCATGGCTGGGCCAGCCGCTCAGCCAATTGGCGCCCCAGCCTGAGGCAAGCGCTGCGTTCAAAAGCGCCAAACAGACCGCGCCCGCTGAATAGGTTTGCTCAATGGCAGGTATTTTCTCAGAGGATTTTTGCACTTCCACCACGGCGACGGCCAAATGGGCATCTTCGTATTGCCGGCGCGCCTTGGCGATATCCATCTCCGTTTTTCCCAACCGACCCCCATGCGGTTCCACCAGCCCCGCCAGCCGTTGAAGGGCGGGACGTTCCAAAACAATGAAACGCCAGGGTTCCAGCTTGCCATGATCAGGTGTGCGCGCGGCAGCTTTCAGCATCACCTCCACCTCCGCGCGTGAGGGCACAGGCGTGGTCAGCGTTTTGGCCGGGCGCGACCGACGCGTCAGCAGAAAATCCAGCACGGGCGGCGATTTGGGGGGCATGGCGGCGATCCTTCTGGCGCGTGTCAGGCCTCCGATGTAGGGGTTTTCCGCTCCAACGTGTAGACCCCTTCGGGCAAATTCAGCGCCGCCGACAGATCACGCAATTGGCTCATCGACAGGGTGATCTTTTCCACGCTTTCCGTGCGGGGGTCATACTGTTCCACCGTCACACATTCCTCAAACGCGTGGATTTTGACATCCT
>JBCCCZ010000137.1:0-7372 GCA_039033255.1 Pseudomonadota bacterium | reverse complement strand
CGGCAAGGTGCTTGCCATGTCCTCGAACAAGATCACAAATCACCGGGCCGAATATGACATCGTGCGTAAGATGCGCGCGTCGATCCTGGTGCTGGGGCCGATGCTGGCGCGGGAGGGGCATGCGGTCGTGTCGCTGCCCGGCGGCTGTGCCATTGGGGCGCGGCCTGTGGATTTGCACCTGAAAGCGTTGGAGGCGATGGGCGCGGAGTTGGAGCTGAAGGAAGGCTATGTGCATGCCAAGGCCACGGGTGGGCTGAAGGGCGGAGAGTTTGAGTTTCCGTTCGTGTCCGTGGGGGCCACGGAAAATGCGCTGATGGCGGCGACGTTGGCCAAGGGCACGACCGTGCTGAAGAATGCCGCAAGAGAGCCTGAAATTGTGGATCTGGCGCAGTGTTTGCGGCGGATGGGGGCGCAGATTGAGGGGGAAGGCACCTCGACCATCACCATTCAGGGTGTGGATCGGTTGAACGGGGCGACGCATCCGGTGGTGCCGGATCGGATTGAGTTGGGGACATACATGCTGGCGCCTGCGATTTGTGGGGGTGCGGTGACCTGCCTTGGTGGGCGGATGGATTTGGTGGCTTCATTTGTGGAGAAGCTGCAGGAAGCGGGTGTGAATGTGGAAGAAACAGACGCTGGCCTGCGCGTCTCTCGTGGGAATGAGCGGGTGAAGGCGGTGGATGTGACGACGGAGCCCTTCCCGGGGTTTCCCACGGATTTGCAGGCGCAGATGATGGCGCTGATGTGGACCGCTGAAGGTGTCAGCGTGTTGGAAGAGAAAATTTTTGAAAACCGCTTCATGCATGCGCCGGAACTGATGCGGATGGGTGCACAGATTGACGTGCAAGGTGGTACGGCCACGGTCACGGGTGTTGAGAAGATGAAGGGCGCGCCGGTGATGGCGACCGATTTGCGCGCGTCTGTTTCCCTCATTCTTGCAGCGTTGGCCGCCGAGGGGGAGACGCTGGTGAACCGGGTCTATCACCTTGATCGCGGCTATGAGCGTGTCGAAGAGAAGCTGGGGAATGTGGGCGCGCTGATTGAGCGGGTTCAAGTCTGATGGCCCAAGACGCGTCGTTTGAGGACGGGCGCGAGGCGCCCATTCATCTGGGTGCGCTGGACGGCGATGATCTGCAGGTCATTTCCTCGCTTGTACAGGACGCTGTGCTGCCGATGTCAGAGTTGTCCTGGCGTCCCAAAGAGCGGCGCTTTGCGCTGTTGGTGAACCGGTTTCGCTGGGAAGATGACGGGCGGGATCGGCATGGATCGGAACGGGTGCAATCGGTTCTGGTCATCGACAATGTGCTGCGCGTGGCCAGTCAGGGGATTGAGCGGGGCGAGGCCGATATGATCCTGTCGCTTCTGTCTTTGACCTTTGAGCCGGGCGTGGATGCAGCGGGTCAGGTCTTGCTGACGCTGGCGGGCGATGGTGCGATCCGGCTGGAGGTTGAGGCGCTGGAGGTGACGTTGAAGGACGTGACGCGACCTTACCGCGCGCCCTCTGGGAAAGCGCCGGATCATGGGGCATAAGGCGCGCGAGACACGCTTTTTCTGACCTGCCTTCATGAGATGATAAGATGCCGCAATTTCTGAATGCCAATGCGCCGGGGTTTGAAACGGCCTTTGCCGCTCTGCTGAGTGCCAAGCGGGAGGACAGCGCGGATGTGGATGCGGCGGTGGCTGCGATCATTGAGGATGTGCGGGCCAGGGGCGATGCGGCGGTTATTGAGTTGACGGCTAAGTATGATCGGCTGGCTTTGACGCCTGAGACGTTGCGGTTTTCTGCAGGTGAGATTGTCGAGCTGGTGGCGCAGGTGTCGGATGAGGAACGCGCGGCGTTGGAATTGGCCGCGGAGCGCATCCGTGCCTATCACGAGCGGCAGATCCCGGAGGATCAATCCTGGGAGGACCCCACGGGCGCGCGGCTTGGGTGGCGGTGGACGCCTGTTTCGGCTGCTGGGCTCTATGTGCCGGGGGGATTGGCGTCTTATCCGTCGTCGGTGTTGATGAATGCGATCCCGGCCAAAGTGGCGGGGGTAGAGCGGTTGGCGATTGTGGTCCCGACGCCGGATGGCCAAGCGAACCCGCTGGTTTTGCTGGCCGCGCAGATCGCGGGTGTGGATGAGATTTACCGAATTGGCGGCGCGCAAGCGGTGGCCGCACTGGCCTATGGCACCGAGACAATTGCGCCGGTGGACAAGATCACCGGGCCGGGGAATGCTTTTGTGGCGGCGGCCAAGCGGCGGGTTTTTGGCAAGGTTGGCATTGATATGATCGCCGGGCCGTCAGAGATTTTGGTTGTCGCGGACGGGGATAATGATGCTGATTGGATCGCGCTCGATATGTTGAGCCAGGCGGAACATGATGAAAGCGCGCAGGCGCTTTTGATCACGACCGATCAGGCGTTTGGTGCCCGCGTGGCTGAGGCGATTGAAGCACGTTTGGAGACGTTGGAGCGGCGGGCGATCGCGGCGTCATCCTGGCGTGATTTTGGGGCGGTGATCACGGTGGCGGATCTGGATGAAGCCGCAGCGCTGACGGATCGGATTGCGCCGGAGCATTTGGAATTATGCGTGGCCGATCCGCGTGCGTTGTCGGAAATGATCACTCATGCGGGGGCGATTTTTCTGGGCGCTTGGACGCCGGAGGCCATTGGTGACTACGTAGGCGGGCCCAATCACGTGTTGCCCACGGCGCGATCGGCGCGGTTTTCGTCCGGCTTGAGCGTGATGGATTTCTTGAAGCGCACGACGCTGGCGCAGATGACGCCAGAGGCGCTGGGGGCGATTGGGCCTGCGGCGGAACGATTGGCGGTCTCGGAAAGCCTGGAGGCGCATGCGTTAAGTGTGCGGGCGCGTTTGGAGCGGTTGAATAAAGGGTGAGGCATTGCTCATCGCTCCCTTGCGGGCGCGCCTCGCCGGTGTACTGTTACGTCAGGATTGCCCGTGGAGGGCCGCTGCGCTAGGGCTTGACCACGACAACCTGGATTCTCGCTGATGACCCACATCTGCCACATCGAACTTGATGACGCGAACTTGCCGCCGCCCACGCCTGAAATTGAACAGGAGAGGAAGGTGGCGATGTTTGATCTTATGGAAAAGAACAGCTTTGACCTGCCTCGGCGGGATGATCGCGTGGTGCCAGATGGGCCCTATCAGGTGGGGCTGTCGATCCGTGAAAAGCGGCTGGTCTTTGATGTGAAGACGGAAGGCGGCGACCGGGCGGCGGAATTTCATCTGTCGCTCTCGCCCTTTCGGCAGGTGGTGAAGGATTACTGGTCGATCTGCGAGAGCTATTTCGATGCGGTGAAGAACCTGCCGCCCAGCCAGATTGAAACCATCGACATGGCCCGACGGGGCATTCACAACGAAGGCGCGCGGGTGTTGGAGGAGCGCCTTGAAGGCAAGGCTGCCATCGACAACGACACCGCGCGGCGCCTTTTCACCCTTATCTGCGTGTTGCATTTCGGGGGCTGATGCGTGGTGCAGGAGCTTCCCCAATCGGTGCTCTTTTGTTGTGACCACAACGCCGTGCGCTCGCCGATGGCCGAAGGGATTACCAAGCAGCTTTACGGCGCGGACACGTATGTGCAGTCGGCGGGCGTGAAAAGCGATCTGGATATTGACGGGTTTTGCATTTCCGTCTGTCAGGAGCTGGGGGTGGAATTGGCACGGCATCGGACGCGCAGTTTTGATGAGATGGAAGAATGGGGCGATGATCTGAGCTCCTTCGACCTGATCGTAGCGCTTTCGCCCGCGAGCCAGCGACGCGCGCTGGAGTTGACGCGGGTGTTTCATCTCGACGTGCTTTACTGGCCCATCATGGACCCCACCGGCCTTGGCGAGACGCGGCAGGCCAAACTGACCGCCTATCGCCAGACGCGCGATCAGATCATCGGGCAGGTGCAAAGCCTGTGGGGTGAGGGGCGCGGGTTTCCGGGTGCCAGATGATCCGGGTTGAGCGGTTGCTGGGGGAGGCGCTGGTGCAGTCTTTGCCTGCGGTCGCGCGGCTCAGGATCGAGGTGTTTCAAGATTGGCCATATCTTTATGACGGCGATTTGGCCTATGAGAAGGCTTATCTGCAAGTCTACCGCAAGGCCGAGAACGCCATTTTGTTGGGGGCCTTTGACGGGGATGATCTGGTGGGGGCCTCGACCGGTGCACCGATGGTGGATCATGCCGAGGATTTCGGGGCGGGTTTTGGTCAGGACCATCCCGGCCTTGATGAGGTTTTTTACTGTGCCGAAAGTGTGCTTTTGCCTGGCTATCGGGGGCAGGGGATTGGGCATCGGTTTTTTGATCTGCGGGAGGCGCATGGGCGGGCGCTAGGGCTGCGGTATTCGGCGTTTTGTGCGGTGACGCGGCCAGGGGGGCATCCTTTGCAACCCAAAGGGTATCGGCCTTTGGATGCGTTTTGGCGCAAGCGAGGCTATGCGCCGTTGAAGGACGCGGTGGCGCAGTTTTCGTGGAAGGATCTGGATCAGGCGGAGGCAAGCCTTCATCCGCTGCAATTCTGGATGCGGGCATTGTAGAGCGGCTTTGACTGGCGAGAGCGTTCAGATCGGCTTTGGCTGGCCCTGTTCTGGAGATCTAAATTCACGAACTGCAAAAGTTTATCGTTCACGGCCGCCGTATATCCGAGCGCCACGCCTGCTGGACGAATTCGCCAGGCCCCGGGTGGGGCCCTCCTCTCAGCGAGTGCATGCAATCGCCTGTCCGTTGCCGGCAACGCATGCGCAGCATGCGTGAGAGGGGGCAGCGGACGAAGGTGCGGCGGCCCAAGGGCCTTGAGTCCGCGCCGGGGTGCCAAAGGCGAATTGATTGACGATGTGACTTCAAGGTCGCAATAGCTGCGTGATCTGCCCTCTAAGCCACGGTTTTTCTGGCCAATTTAGCGAGCGTGATGGTAGCACTGTTCGGCCGGGGGGTGATGAACAAGGGTGAATTGACATGACACGCCTTCTTATCGCGATTTGCGCGATGCTTTGCCTGGTATCCCAGACATTCGCTGCTGAGCGCACCAAGCAGGGCTATGGCCTGATGATCACCAATGATGTTTTGGGCGATGCCCATGATCGCTGGCGCACGGGATCCTTTGAATCGAGCCTTGTCTTTGCCCCTGATTGGCAAGGCCAAGCGCCCGCGCGGTTTGGGGAGTTGCTGGAATTGCGCTTCAACGGTGAGGTTGTGTCGCCAGAGGATGCCACCAATCCAAGCCCACTGGATCGTCGCTACGGTCAGGCCGTGAGCCTTGGATTGCACACCCATTTTCAGCCCGGTCGCGTGGAGTATGTGCTGGGGGCTGACGTGGTGGTGACGGGGTCTCAGGTGGGGCTCGATGATGTGCAGGAAACGGTGCATGACCTTCTGGGCGGCCGTGATCCCTCGCCTGTGGTTCTGGCGGGGCAGATCAGCAACGGGGTGCATGCCAACGGCGTGTTTGAAGCAGGTTTGCGCGCGCAGCTGGGTCAGAGCAGTGAAGTACGGCCTTTCTTTGAGCTGCGTGCGGGTACGGAGACGCTCGCCCGCGTTGGGTTTGATCTGACAATCGGTCGGTACGGGTCAAGCGGGCTTTTGGTGCGCAACCCTATCTCAGGGCATCGGTTGAGCGCGGTGGAAGATTCGCCCTACAGGGGGTTGTCCTGGGTGCTTGGAGCTGATGTGGCTTATGTTGACAACTCTGTTTTCATCGCCTCCAGCGGACCGGTGCGTCTGGAAGATTACCGCGCGCGGGTCAGGGGCGGGGCGCATTGGCGCACGCAGGCGGGCACGGCGATTTACTACGGTGTGACGTGGCTCTCAGAGGAATTCACCACGCAGCGAGAGTCCCAGGTCGTGGGGTCTTTGCAGCTACGCGTGAAATTTTGAGCAAAATCAAAAGTTAACGCTTTGCACAGTGATTCGGCTTTGTTAGTTTCGACGCCATAAAAAGAATAAAACGAGGCAGGACTACAAGTTATGGGAACGGGCTATCGGGGCGCGTTCGTCATCTCTTGGTCGCAAACAGAACTGGACGGCATCAAAGCCGCACCGATGGATACGCTGGCTGTGGGGATCACCTGGGGCTGGTCGGGTGATGCGGTGCGTGTGGACGGGCCAAGTGGGGTTTTGCGCCTGGAAGAGGCGGATGAGGGGCCAACGCGGCGCAAATGCGCGGCGAAACTGGTGCGACGGTTGGTGAGTGCGGCGAAAGCCGGGGTGGTGGATCTAAGACATGTGGAAGACCAGACGACGGGCGCGCCGGAGAGCGGGTTTGTCGTGACGGACGGGCTGAGCACCTATGCGGTGACGTTGGTCCCGGTGGAGGGGGATGCCCCGCCGCTGTTGATGTTTGTCGACGAATTGCCGCCCAAGGGCGTGACGCTTTGGGTGGTGCATATGTCATTGCAACCGCAGGCGTTGGGCATGCTGGGTGCGGATACGGGCGGGGTGATTTGCTTTACGCCCGGAACCATGATCCAGACGCCTGAGGGGCCCTTGCCGGTAGAAGAGCTGCGTGAAGGTGACGAAGTGCAGACCAAGGACAGCGGTGCGCAACGCATCGAGTGGACCGGATCGCGGCGGATGAGTGGCGCGCGGCTTTTCGCGATGCCGCAGTTGAGGCCCATTCGGATGCGGGTTGGATCGCTGGGCATCGAACAACCTGATCAAGAATTGCTGGTCTCGCCAGAGCATCGGATGCTGGTCAAGGGCGAGGTGGCGCAAGCGCTTTTCAACACACCTGAGGTGCTCGTGTCGGCTAAGGATTTGGTGAACCATTCGACGATCACGGTGGACGCGCAGCTCAGGGAGGTGACCTATGTGCATCTTCTGTTGCCGAGCCATCAGGTGGTTTGGGCCAATGGTGTGGAGACGGAGAGTTTTCATCCTGCTTCGGCGGCGCTGTCGAGCCTTGATGAAGAGGATCGCAAGCGGCTTTTGGCATTGCATCCGCAGTTGGAGACCGAGGCACATGCCTATGGGGCCTTCGCGCGGCGCAATCTCAATGCGTCTGAGGCGGCGATTTTGCAGCACGAGGCGGCTTAAACGGGCGCGTAGGAGGGGGGCCAGCCCCCCACGTCGAAACCCAAGGGTTTCGACGCTCCCCCCGGGATATTTCTAGCCAGAAGAAACGGCTGGGCCTTACCTGTTGACTCTGTCAGCGGCGCAGATATAAGCGCGGCTTCATTGGTGTTGGTGGCCCCCGCAAGGGGATGCCTGTCGCCGCGGAAAATCCTCTCGGGGAAATCCGTGGAAAGGACAACGCCCTCTCGTATTCTGAAGAGGAGATCAGCAGGTGTCTAAGAGAACCGCTGCCAAGTACAAACTCGATCGCCGGATGGGCGAAAACATCTGGGGTCGTCCGAAATCCCCCGTGAACCGCCGTGAATTTG
>JBCCCZ010000136.1:0-7375 GCA_039033255.1 Pseudomonadota bacterium | reverse complement strand
CACGCTTGCCGCCGGATCAGGGCGGTCATGACCCCCATGCCAATCAGCGCGGCGCCGCCTGCGCGGGTGAACCAAGTGATGACGCGCGGGCGCTTGATCGTCTGGCGCAACCGATCCGCCAGCAGCGCATAGGTCAGCGCATTCGCCGTCGCGATGCCCACGAAGGTGGCGATCAGAATGGCGAACTGAGGCAACAAGGGCTGCCCCACGACAACGAATTGCGGAACGAAGGCGATGAAAAAGGCGATGGATTTGGGATTGAGCGCTGTCACCGCCGTGGCATGCCAGAAAACCCCACCGCCCGTGACGGACTGCGCGCCCATGGCCTCCAAACCTGAGGATGCTGGGCTGCGCAGGAGTTTCACACCCAGATAGATCAAATAAGCCGCGCCCGCCCATTTCAGCACGGTAAACAACGTGGCCGAGGCCAGAACCAACGCACCAAGGCCTGCCAGCGACATGCTCATGGCGATGAAATCCCCCAAGGCCACGCCCGTGGCGGAGGCCACGGCGACACGTTTGCCTTGGCTCAGCGCATAGCTCAGCACCAAAAGAACAGTTGGGCCAGGGATCAGAACAAGCGCGGTGGAGGCGGCGGCGAAAGCGAGCCAGAGATCGAATGACATGTCCTACCCTACGCCCCCAGAACCCGACCGGCCACCGCATCCAGCTTGGCCACCAGTGCGGGGTCACGTTTGTCGGGCGCTGTCAGGATCGCAAACTCCAGCGCCCGGTCACAGCCATGCGGGCATGGCGCCCGCGCTGCACCCAGCAAAGCGGGCAGTCCCGCCACCATCTGACGCGCCTTGTCGGCATTGCCGGTCAGCGTCGCGATGATCTGGGTCACGTCGACCTCCCCATGATCCGGATGCCAACTGTCGTAATCGGTGACCATAGCGACCGAGGCGTAGCACAGCTCCGCTTCCCGCGCGAGCTTGGCCTCCGGCATATTGGTCATACCGATAACGTCACAACCCCAGACCTCCCGGTACATCTTGGATTCAGCGAGGGTGGAAAACTGCGGGCCTTCCATGGCCAGATACGTGCCACCCTCATGCACCTTCACGCCCGCGTCTTTGGCCGCCGTCGCGCAGGCTTCGCTCAAACGTGGGCAAGTGGGATGGGCGACGGAAACATGGGCCACACAGCCAGGGCCAAAGAAGCTTTTTTCTCGGGCGAAGGTGCGGTCAATGAATTGATCTACAATGACAAAATCACCCGGCGCCATTTCTTCGCGAAAAGAACCACAGGCGGACACAGAGATGACATCCGTCACCCCAATGCGTTTTAAGGCGTCAATATTGGCACGATAGGGCACTGAGGTCGGCGAGTGCACATGCCCGCGCCCGTGGCGTGGCAGAAAGGCAATCTCAACACCTCCCAAGCGCCCGGTCAAAATCTGGTCCGAGGCCGCACCCCACGGTGTGTCAACCGACACCCATTCCGCGCCCTCCAGCCCTTCGATGTCATAGACACCGGAGCCACCGATCACACCGATCTTCGTCTGAGCCATGCCTTGCCTCTCTCACTGATCAGCGAAAGTGTTACGCAAGCATAGCGGAGAAGAAAATCAAAAAGGGGTTAACCGGCCGAACCCAAGGTAATGAGATCGCGATCCCGCAGCAAAGATGTAATCACCTTGCCGTCTTCGGTATCCTTGATGCCATAGCCGTAACCCCGCACGCGGTGCTTCCACTCACGTTCCGACACCGCCATTTGGCGTTCGCGCATCACCAGGTCACGGACCCAATCAAGATCTTTCCCATTCATCGTTTCGTACCCTTCTACACTTTTTTTATGCAACAAAATTATTCAGGGCTCGTGTCAACAATTGTGCCGAAATGAGGCACGCCAAAGGTCTCTTTGGGACAGGTTGGAAGGATTGGATGCCTCCGGCGGGGATATTTCCAGCCAGAAAAAGCAAACAGGTTCAGTGTTTCTTTTGGCTAGAAGTATCCCGGGGGGAGCGTCGAAGCTTCAGGCTTCGACGTGGGGGGCTGGCCCCCATACCGCTTCACATTCCAGCGCGGGCTTCGATTTCGCGGCGCGGTTTGCGTTCGCGTTCTGTGGCCGATTTCAGCTGTCCACAGGCGGCCATGATATCTTCCCCACGCGGAGTGCGGATCGGGCTGGCATAACCGGCTTTGTAGATGATGTCGGCAAACCGTTCGATGCGTTCCCAATCGGATCGCTCATGCGGCGCACCGGGCCATTCGTTGAAGGGGATAAGGTTGATCTTGGCCGGGATGCCCTTGATCAGATCAACCAAACGGCGGGCGTCTTCGTCGCTGTCATTCACGTCTTTCAGCATCACATATTCAAACGTGATCCGTTCGGAATTGGATGCCTTTGGATAAGCGCGCAGGGCGTCCAGCAGCGTCTCAATATTCCACTTTCGATTGATCGGCACCAGATGGTTGCGCACCTCGTCGGTGGTCGCGTGAAAGCTCACCGCCAGCATGCAGCCAATATCTTCGGCCGTTCGCGCAATCTCAGGCACAACGCCAGACGTGCTGAGCGTGATGCGGCGGCGCGAAAGACTTATCCCTTCGCCATCCATCGCGATCTGCATCGCGTCGCGGACATTCTCAAAGTTGTACAGCGGCTCGCCCATGCCCATCAGAACGATATTGCTAAGCAGCCGGGGGCGTTCACCCGATCCTTCGCCCTGTTTCGGCCATTCGCCCAGATCATCACGCGCCATCATGATTTGGCCCACGATTTCCCCAGCCGTCAGATTGCGCACCAGTTTCTGGGTGCCCGTATGACAGAACGAACAGGTCAGCGTACAACCCACCTGGCTGGAAATGCACAGCGTGCCCCGATCGGTTTCGGGGATATAGACCACCTCCACCTCATGCCCGCCGGCGATGCGAACCAGATATTTCCGCGTGCCATCCGCTGAAATTTGACGTGTCACCATCTCTGGCACATCGATGACAAACTTCTCAGCCAATTCCGCGCGGTAGGCTTTGCTCAGATTGGTCATATGCGCGAAATCACGCACGCCCCACTGGTAAATCCACTGCCAGATCTGATTGCACCGCATCTTGGCCTGTTTTACAGGCGTGCCATGCGCGATCAACGCCTCTCGCAGCGCAGGCCTGGTGAGGCCAACAAGGCTCAAAGGCCCCTCCGGCAATTTCCGGGGGATCGTCAGAAGATCCTGCGTGATAGGGGCGGGTTTGTTCATCGCTGCGCAAAGTTTGTGGCTAGGGTGCCGCACATATAGTCGATCTGCGCGAAAACCCAAACCTTCCTTTCAAAAGGTCAAAAGTCATAGACTTTTTTGACACTGCCGCGTGCAGCAGTATTGGCCGAAACCCGCGACACGTTCGGGAAATCGGCAACGGTTGGATGACCTGCGTCAGGGTCAAACCATGTTCCAAGCATGAAAAGATGCACGTCGGCGGCACTGAACCTGTCGCCCAGTACCCAATCTCTTCCGGCCAACTGATCATCGACCACCTGCCAGACATCCCGCAGGCGCCGCGCGGCGCGGGCCATCGCGCTGACAAAACACCCGTCATCCTCGACGAAGCGTTGCGGATAGTAATGCTGCTGAAACGCCGTCTGCACGGTGTTGGAGAAATAGACGAGCGTCTGCAGAAACAGCGCGCGGTCAGGATCTGTCGGCAAGGGGCCTAAGCCAGCGTCGGGATACGCATCCGTCAGGTAAATGGCAATCGCGGAGGCCTCATACATCGACCAATCACCCCGAGCGAGCACCGGCACCCATCCATTGGGATTGAGCCTCAGATGCGCCTCGTCGCGGGCCTCCCCCTGTTCGATATTAGTCTCAATGAGCTGATAGGCTGCGCCGATCTCTTCCAACAGGACGCGTATGCCCATGGCAGCGCTGTCATCGGCGTAAAACAGTGTGTACGTCAAGTGCCTCGCCCTTTGCCAATCTGGGCCACGGGCCTATGACACGGGCAGCTGACCAGATGATCATTCACCATCCCGACAGCCTGCATGAAGGCATAGACAATCGTGGGCCCACAGAATTTGAAGCCGCGTTTTTTCAAGTCCTTTGAAATCACCTGAGACAGCTCCGTCTGCGCTGGCACCTGATCAAGCGTTTCCCAATTATTCTGAATAGGCGCGCCGCCAACATAATCCCACAGATAGCGATCAAAGCCCTGCTCCTGCTCGATCACCTGCCAGGCGCAGGCATTGCCGATGGTGGCCTCGATCTTGCCCCGGTGACGGATGATACCCGGATCGGCGAGGCAGCGTTCAACCTCGGCCTCCCCCCATTGGGCGACCACATTGGGATCAAACTCCGCAAAAGCGCGGCGAAAGTTCTCCCGCTTCTTCAGGATTGTGATCCAACTGAGCCCGGCCTGAAACCCATCCAAGATCAGCTTTTCCCAAAGCGCACGGCTGTCATATTCAGGCACGCCCCATTCAGCGTCGTGATACTCGACATAAATAGGTTCAAGCCCAACCCAGCCGCAGCGTTCCGCCATCCCACATCTCCGGTTGTTTTTAATTTTACACTTGAGGATTCTTTAACGCCCTGCCGTCAACCTGTGAAGCCAGTGCCGTGATGGCGAAACAAAGACCGGAATTGAGCGTGGGAATTGGAGATCGCGATGGCGCGAATGAAAGCGGATTGGGCTGATGTACCACCAGGACATGAAAGCCCGCTGAATTATGCAGTCATGTCCCGCGATAAAGCGACCGTTCAGATGGTGGATGAGGCGCTGGATGCGGGCCGCGTGATGCTGGCCTATCAGTCGGTCGTGCCGTCCCGAAACACCGGCCAGCCCGCTTTCTACGAAGGCCTTGTGCGCATTCTTGATGAAAACAAACGTATCCTGCCCGCCAAGGATTTCATCGACGCGATTGAAGCAACAGAAGTGGGCCGCAAGATTGATTGCATGTCGCTCAAACGCGGTCTGAAGGAGATGAGGAAATATCCGGATCTGCGCTTGTCGGTTAACATGTCGGCTCGGTCTATCGGCTATGGTCGGTGGAGCTACATTCTGGAAAAGAATATACGCGAAGACCCGACCTTGGCCGAACGGCTGATTCTTGAGATCACGGAAAGCTCCGCCATTTTGGTGCCGGAACTTGTGGTGAATTTTATGAATAAGCTGCAGAAAAAAGGGATCAGCTTTGCGTTGGATGATTTCGGCTCCGGCTACACCTCATTCAAGTATCTCAAGAATTTCTACTTCGACATTCTCAAGATTGATGGTCAGTACATTCGCGGCGTCGCCCAAGATCCGGACAATCAGATTATCGTCCGTGCGATGACGACGCTGGCGCGGGAATTTGACATGGTATCGGTGGCCGAAAGCGTTGAGACCGCCGAAGACGCCATGTTCCTCCAACAGATCGAAATGGATTGCCTTCAGGGTTATTTTTACGGTGCGCCTACTGTGCGGCCCATCTGGGCGTACAGATCGGACAAGCGCGAAACGGCCTAGGTGGCATTGATCACGGCCCACGCTGGCAGGAGTGGCAGAGTCTCGTTGCCCGCAGCCAGACGTTGCGATATGACCCCCAGCAATCGCGGGGGGTGCGCCGATCCTGTGACCATGGCCTCAGGTACTGACCTGTCGCGTCAATGCATCCTCCAAAACGCAAGTTTTTCTGTTGGAGGGTTTCCAAATGACGAATGTAGTAATTGCCTCTGCCGCGCGGACGGCTGTCGGGTCGTTTAGCGGCTCACTGGCCACCACGCCTGCTCATGATCTTGGTTCGGCGGTGTTGGAGGCTGTGGTTGAGCGCGCAGGCGTCGATAAGGGTGAGGTGTCCGAGACTATCATGGGTCAGGTGCTCACCGCCGCTCAGGGCCAGAACCCGGCGCGACAGGCGCATATCAACGCGGGTCTCCCTGTTGAATCTGCCGCTTGGGGGATCAATCAGGTTTGTGGTTCCGGCCTGCGCGCTGTGGCTCTTGGCGCGCAGCACATTCAATTGGGCGATGCGTCCATTGTCGCCGCGGGCGGACAGGAAAACATGTCTCTCAGCACCCACGCAGCGCATCTGCGCGCGGGGCACAAGATGGGTGACGTGAAATACATCGACACGATGATCCGCGACGGTCTGTGGGATGCCTTTAACGGCTACCACATGGGCCAGACAGCTGAAAACGTAGCCGACCAATGGCAGATCACCCGCGAGATGCAGGATGAATTCGCCGTGGCCAGTCAGAACAAGGCGGAAGCTGCGCAAAATGCGGGCAAGTTTGCCGATGAAATCACCGCGTTCACTGTCAAAACCCGCAAGGGCGACATCGTGGTCGATCAGGATGAGTACATCCGCCACGGTGCGACCATGGATGCGATGGCCAAACTGCGCCCAGCCTTCACCAAGGACGGCTCTGTTACTGCAGCCAACGCATCGGGTATCAATGACGGTGCGGCCGCGACCCTTTTGATGAGCGCCGAAGAAGCCGAAAAGCGTGGGATCGAACCGCTGGCGCGCATTGCAAGCTACGCCACCGCCGGTCTTGATCCGTCGATCATGGGCGTGGGCCCGATCCATGCGAGCCGCAAAGCCCTTGAAAAAGCGGGCTGGTCGGTCGGCGATCTTGACCTTGTCGAGGCCAATGAAGCCTTCGCCGCGCAGGCCTGTGCGGTGAACAAAGACATGGGTTGGGATCCGGAGATCGTGAATGTGAACGGTGGTGCGATCGCCATCGGGCATCCCATCGGTGCCTCGGGATGCCGCGTGCTGAACACGCTTCTGTTTGAAATGAAGCGTCGGGACGCGAAGAAGGGCCTCGCCACGCTCTGCATCGGCGGCGGCATGGGCGTCGCCATGTGCGTCGAACGGTAAGACCAAAACGCGAGGGGGCGTTGCGCCCTCACACTCCCCCAGGATATGTCCAGCAAAAAGAAAGGCTGACCTGGGGCCACTCAAAGAATTGAAGGAGAAGACATATGGGACGAGTTGCACTTGTGACAGGGGGGAGCCGGGGGATCGGCGAAGCCATTTCGAAAGACCTGCAGGCGAAAGGCTACAGCGTCGCGGCCACCTACGCCGGCAATGATGAAGCAGCCGCCAAGTTCACCGAAGAAACCGGCATCAAGACCTACAAATGGAACGTAGGCGATTACGAAAGCTCCGCCGCGGGCATCGCGCAGGTGGAGGCCGATCTGGGCCCCATCGAGGTGGTCGTCGCCAACGCAGGCATCACCCGCGATGCGCCCTTCCACAAGATGACGCCCGAGCAGTGGCATCAGGTGATCGACACCAACCTCACCGGCGTCTTCAACACCGTGCACCCTGTCTGGCCCGGCATGCGCGAGCGCAAGTTTGGCCGTGTGATCGTGATTTCCTCGATCAACGGGATGCCGAGCAGGAAGAGGCGGCGCCGGTGACGGCCGAATCCCCAACTCCGCAGACCGCGGCTCCT
>JBCCCZ010000135.1:0-7387 GCA_039033255.1 Pseudomonadota bacterium | reverse complement strand
ATGGGAAGTGAGAGGCGCGGAAACGGACCTCGATATGATCGACCTCGAAAAACGCCGCTGCGAATTCCTCCAGACACCACTTGAGGTTCGCCATGGAGATATCGCGATCAATCGCCAGCCCTTCGATCTGGTGGAACATGGGCGTGTGCGTCTGGTCATAATCCGCGCGATACACCCGCCCCGGCGCAATGATCCGAATGGGCGCGCCACCCGCTTCCATCGACCGGATCTGCACCGGGCTGGTATGGGTGCGCAGCACATGAGGCGGGCGATTATCGCCCTCGGCGCGGTGGGTGTAGAACGTGTCCATTTCCGCCCGCGCCGGGTGGTGGCCCGGTATGTTCAGCGCATCAAAGTTATACCAATCGCTTTCAATCTGCGGACCTTCGGCGACGGAGAACCCCATATCGGCGAAAATGGCGGTCACTTCTTCGGTCACTTGGCTGATCGGATGGATCGAACCCTGACGCATGGGCCGCGTGGGTAGCGTCACGTCAAGCCATTCCGACTTCAGCCGTTCATCCAGAGCCGCATCCGCCAACGCCACTTTCTTGGCGCTCAGCGCCGCATTGATCTCATCCTTCAGCGCATTCAGCTTCGGCCCCGCGACCTGCCGCTCCTCGGGTGTCATGCTTCCAAGTGAGCGCATCTGCAGGCTGATCTCACCCTTCTTGCCCACGGCCTGCACGCGCAGCTCTTCCAGCGTGGCCTCATCCCCGGCCTCACCAATCAAGGACAAATATTTGTCGCGCAGATGATCCATGTCGCACCCTTTAAGCGGTTTGATGCTCTGCTATCTCTGCGCGGGTTCGATTGCAAGATGGTGGGGATTATCTGTGTAAGATGGACTGACATGCTGCGTTTGGCCTGGCACATCTTTATTTCAAACCACCCACAAACTCAGCCGTGAACCGTGCATATCCATCCGACATCACCTTGTGATGCCCTTTCATTTGCCCATGCAGCTCCGGCAATTTGTAAAACGGCACCTGCGGCAGGGAATGATGTTCTACGTGATAGGGCATGTTCCACGCGATGAAACGCACCACGCGATTGGTGTACGTCGTGCGCGTATTCTCAAACATATTCGCTACGAACGCGCAGCGCCCATGTTCCGCCAGCAGATAAAGCCGTAAAAACGGTTGCCCCAGAAGGCAAGGCAAGATCCAAACCCAAAGAAGCAGAGGTGTTACGAACAGACTTCCTGCCACAACCCCGTAAAGCCCCAACATCCACCGTGCCTCGACCACAACACGCTGCCGCGCATGACCGGGAATATACCGCCCCGGATCGCGGCCCATTGCATTGCTGACGGTTTGCCGCGCCATACCCCACCAGTAGGGGAGGCCACTGATGAACGCCAGATACTGCCCCCACGTCTCCGGCTTCGCCCCGGCCGCAAGCTCAGGGTCCTTGCCGGGAATGTTGGTAAACCGGTGATGGGCCAGATGGAAATACCGAAACCACGTGAAGGGCAGCAGGATCATCAAGCCGCAAAACCGTCCCACCCATTCATTGAGTGCGAGCGTCCGAAACGGCGTCTTATGCGTCGCCTCGTGTTCCAGCGTGAACAGAAAGCAGATCACCACCCCCTGCGCCACCAACGCCAGTTGCCAAAGCGGCAGGCCAAGTGCGATCCACGCACCAAACCCTGCGATCAGGCCAAGATGGCCCGCCAGATGCCATAGCCCGGGGCCATCCGCCGTCTCATTGAGCGCGGCAAGCTCATGTGCGTGAAGGTTGGCTGTGAATTCATTGTGGTCCATTTCACGAAGCTAGCCCAGCGTGGGTTTTGTGACCACACGAAAAAAGGCGCGCCGTTTCGGACACGCCTTTTTAAAACTCATACCAAGGATGCGCCGTAAGGCGACAGACTTCAGCCGCGATCGCTACGCCAGACCAGCACTTCGCGGTCATGGGCGGCCAACATACGGCGAGCCTTTTCACTCAACTGTTCTTCAGTTTTCGTTGTCATTGCGTTGCTCCTTGTTTTCGTCCTGTTCGAAAACAATACAAACATGAAATGGAAACAGTTGGAAAACACTGTGGCGATTCCTTGACGCACGAAAAACCGCCGGTCTGACATTCAGATCGGCGGTATTTCTCTTACAACCTGGAAAATTACTGCGCGAGTGCGGTTTTCGCCTGTTCCACGATCGCGCCGAAAGCAGCAGGTTCATGCACGGCCAGATCGGCCAGAACCTTGCGATCCACCTCAATACCGGCAAGGCTGAGGCCGTTCACAAAGCGCGAATAGGTCAGGCTTTCATCATGGCTGCGCACAGCCGCGTTGATCCGCTGGATCCACAGCGCGCGGAAGCTCCGCTTGCGGTTCTTGCGGTCGCGGGTCGCATATTGGTTGGCCTTGTCGACGGCCTGTGCGGCCACTTTGAAGGTGTTCTTGCGACGGCCGTAATACCCTTTCGCCGCAGTGGTGATTTTCTTGTGACGGGCGTGGGTAACTGTCCCACCTTTAACGCGTGCCATGTCTCAGATCTCCTTAGCGTGCGTAGGGCATCATGGGGCGAATGATCTTGGCGTCAGCCTCGCTCATCGTGGTGGTGCCACGCGCGTTGCGGAGGAACTTGTTCGTCCGCTTGATCATGTTGTGCTGTTTGCCCGCCTGTGCGCGCTTGATCTTGCCACTGGCTGTCACTTTGAACCGCTTTTTGCAGCTCGATTTGGTCTTCATCTTGGGCATTTCCGTCTCCTTACAAGTCAAGGCGGTAGAACGCGCGACTCGGCATGCCGCTTTGGCCGGTCTCGCGGGTGAGAGCGCCGTATAGGCCTGCAAAGGCAACATCGCAAGAGAAAACAGCACCGCACCGCGCTAGCGAAACGCCATAAGCGGAGAGTCTCGTAGGCCGATGTGACCAGATTCACCAAAATCCATGTTCAGGCCTTATCAGAACCTTTCTTCAAAGCACTTTTTAGAGCTTTGGATTGTTTGAGTATGCCACATGCATCGGATACTTTCGCGAAATGTCCGCTTGGCGGACGAAGCGGGCTTTTGCTGCATTTGTGCCAATGACGGCTTTCGGTTTTTGACTTGGACAGATCACTGTCCTGCGTCAGCCGAACAGTTGTTTGCGGTAGCAGAGCGCATAAGCTTGATCGGACGAATGATCGTGGCCCGCCTTGTTGTACATGGGAACCTCAACCAAAGTCAGGTCTGTGATAGCGCCGCGAGTTTCAAGTTCGCGGACCACTGGGTCGAAGCCAGCTTCCAAGTAAAATGCCTTATTTACGCCAATGATAAAAAGCGCGTTAGGTCGCGCAATGTCGAGTAGGCTTTCGAGTGGGGCTGATCCTAAATGCCCCGATGTGAAAGTTCCAGCAGACACAACCGCACCGTAGGCATTCTTAATGGGGCCAAGGTCGGTCATTAAATCGGCTTGAATGGTCTTCCGGTAAAGTGCTTTTGTGCGCGAGATTGCTAACATCTCTTTGGAGATATCAATGCCATCAATAAGATCCGCGCTTATCTCTAATGCCTCTGCAACCAAACCGGTTCCGCAGCAGATATCCGCAATAGGCAGGTGGTCTGTATCAGCATATTCCCGGTATAAAGTTGCAATAGCATTTGGGTATTCCCAGCCCAACGCTTGAGCAAATTCGGCGTCATATGTCTCGGCGAATTCGTCGTAATAGACTTTGTTATCCTGCGGTGTCGCAAGTTTGTATGCGTTTTCGAGAAGCGTCTGTCCTTTGCTTTTTGTCGTCATGTAATGCTCTTGGGTTGGGGTGACTCTGGAAATCGTTCCTTGATCAAATCTTGGAAGCTCTTTGGATAACCGACGCCAATACGTGACCAAGCCTCTGCGAAGCCGGGTGCCTGCATGTGGCGTGCAAGAGCGTTCAAATAGGCATCCCAGACCTCATCTTCCACCAACTCGCGTTCATGTTGCATGAACGCGGAGTAGATCAATGAGAAGTAGGTCCCAACGCCGCGTTCATACTGATACTGTTCTACTTCTGTGAGTTCGGACGGATTTGCGCCGCCTTTTGTCATCAGCTCGGCATTCTCGGCGAGAAGACCAAATACCTCCCGCTCGAGCGTCATCAGTGATTGGACAGTCGCGCCCTCAATCGCGCGTGCATTGTGTCTTACTTCATAGATCAAGAAGATGATTGAAATCACGACACCAATCGCCCCGGCAACAGAGGCGATGCCTTCGATTGCGGGCCAGTTCAAATTGCTAAGCATTTCTGTTTATCTGCTTCGTTGCCATCCATCCACCGTAGCCCGGATGAGGACGGTTTTGCTACTTTTTTGGTGTGTCTGTCTGAGAGAGCGGACATTCAGACACCGTGCAGCATTGGTCACAAAGGGCTCAAAGCGGAACTCAGGTTTGACGCAAATGCCTGTACTATCACAAAGCCCCGTTTCAAATGATTTTGGCCGCCACCCTGATGAACACATCCGGTACATCGCGCAGGGAATAGACGCCCGGGTTGGTCTGAACGGCGTATACCAGAAGACCCGCCGCCACGATGGCCGTCAGCGCGGCCACGCGGGGCGGGCGGCGGTCAATCATTGCGGCGATCAGCGATGGCACTGACAGCACCAGCAAAAACACCCCGAGCGCGACGAGGATATCAGGTTCCACATTGGACATGGCCGGGATTTAGCCCGGGTCGGTGGAATAAATCAAACTTTCCTGACAGGGTGCCACGCGCAGGATGTTTGTGGTGCCCGGCACGTTGAAAGGCACACCGGCTGTCACCACGATCTGATCCAGCGCCTCGGCATAGCCATGTTGCCGCGCGGCCCTTGCCGCCGCCAGAACCGCCATCTTGAAGCGATCCAGCGTGTCGGTCATCACGCAATTCACCCCCCAGCTGAGCGCTAGGCGCCGCGCCGTGCCGCGCAGGTTGGTCATGGCGATGATGGGCACGCTGGGCCGTTCTCGCGATGTCAGAAGCGCGGTGGTCCCCGATTGCGTGAAACAGCAGATGGCGCGGATATCGGTGGCCTCTGCGATCTCGCGCGCGGCGACGACAATGCCATCGGCAACCGACGTCCGAACCACCACGCGACTGGCGGCGATGATTTGTTTGTATGTGGGGTCGCTTTCCACTTCGCGGGCCACATTGTCCATGGTGGTCACGGCCTCAATAGGATAACTGCCCGCCGCGCTTTCGGCGCTCAGCATTACGGCATCGCTGCCTTCATAGATGGCTGCAGCCACGTCTGACACTTCGGCACGGGTGGGCATCGGGCTTTCGATCATGGATTCCAGCATCTGAGTGGCCACAATCACCGGTTTGGCCTTGGCCCGGCATTTGCGCACAAGGCGTTTTTGAATGGGCGGTACATTCTGCACTGGCAATTCCACCCCCAGATCACCACGCGCCACCATGATCCCGTCTGACGCTTCAAGAATGCTGTCAAACCATTCCACGGCAGAGGGTTTTTCGATTTTCGATAGAATCGCTGCACGGCCTTTGACCAGCGCGCGGGCCTCTTCGACATCTGCGGCACGTTGCACAAAAGAAAGGGCGAGCCAATCCACACCCAGCTCACATACGAATTCGAGATCCTTGCGGTCCTTTTCCGAAAGCGCTGCAAGCGGCAAAACCACATCGGGCACATTCACGCCTTTGCGGTCAGAAATCACCCCGCCCACGGTCACTTCGGTTTCGGCAAAATCCGTGCCGCATTCGATCACCTTCAGGCGGATCTTGCCATCGTTGACCAGCAGAGTTGCCTCGGGCTTCAACGCCGCGAAAATCTCTGGATGCGGCAGGCAGACGCGCGTGGCGTCTCCGTCAGCAGGGTCAAGATCGAGGCGGAACATTTGCCCGGGTTTGAGTTCCTCTTCCCCGGCAGAAAAAGCACCCACGCGCAGTTTGGGGCCCTGCAGATCGGCAAGAATGCCAATAGGGCTTTCCAGATCTTCTTCGATCTGCCGGATGATCCGGTGCTTTTCACGGATCGCGCCGTGCTCGCCATGGCTCATGTTCAGCCTGAAGACATCTGCGCCTGCCTCATGCAAGGCGCGGATCGTTTCATAGGTTTCCGAAGCCGGGCCAAGGGTGGCCACGATTTTCACATTGCGATGGCGTCTCATCGGGCGCGCTGTCCTTCAAATTCTGGCCCGGTCTTTGCGATCGGGGATTTTATCATGCGCGTTAACGCTAACGGGGTTAGCGGTTCGGTTATTACGCAATTCCCTTCCCGCCGCAACTGTCATAGACCGTGCATGAGATATATTCGTGACAGGTCAATGACATATCAACCCTATCATATCGAAGGGGCCGAGAGACCCGCGCGCTTTCTGATCACCTGTGATCATGCCACCAACACCGTGCCTGACGCCGTAAGTGGCGGGGATCTGGGTTTGCCCGCTGAGGATATGGGCCGCCACATCGCCTATGACATCGGGGCGGCGGGGCTGGCGTCTGCGCTTGCGGAACATCTCGGCGCCCCGGCGATTTTCGCTGATTTCTCCCGCCTTGTGATTGATCCCAATCGGGGGGAAGATGACCCGACCATTCTGATGAAGCTTTATGATGGCACGATCATCCCGGGCAATCGGTATGCCGATGAGATTGAGCGAGAACACCGTCTCGACCTCTGTTATCGCCCGTATCACAACGCGCTCGCCCAGATGGCTGCCCGTCAGGACGATACTGTCATCGTGTCTGTGCACAGCTTTACGCGCCAATTCCGCGGCCGCCCGCCACGCCCATGGCACGTGGGTATCCTTTCCGCGGCCGATGAACGGCTGACCCGACCCCTGATTACGCACCTGAAGGCGGAGCCTGATCTCTGCATCGGGGAAAATGAACCCTATACCGGTGCTCTCGAAGGGGATGCGATTGATCGCCATGCCATCGCGCATGGCCGTGCGAACGTTTTGATAGAATTACGCAATGATCTGATCGAGACGCCTAAGGAACAGGCCGCATGGGCCGCGCGTTTGGCCCCCATCCTAGAGGCTGCCGCGCGCGATGCTGGGGTTTGACGCGGTTTAGAACAGAAAGCTCATCAGCCAAAGCACGCTGACCAGAGCGATCAAACCACCGCCGAGAATTTGCAAACCCGCCCTGACGCGCCCGATATCTTCGCCAGCAAGCGCCTGGACCGCACTCAACCGTCGTGCCGCAACGCCCGACCATGCGATCATCAGATTGAAGGCTGCCGTGCCCAGTCCCATTGTCAGGATCGAAAGGGCACCCGCCCAGAACACGTCAAACCGCAGCGCGATGATCAAAACAAACAGCGCCCCGGTGCAGGGCCGGATCGCAATGCTGAGCACCAGCATGGTGGCGTCGCGCCACCCGGACAATCCTTCAACTTCTTTGACGCTGGGCCCATGGGCATGGCCGCACCCGCAGCCATGATCATGAGGCATGGGCGCATGTCGGGCCGTGGCCTTGT
>JBCCCZ010000134.1:0-7507 GCA_039033255.1 Pseudomonadota bacterium | reverse complement strand
TCAAGCGTGTTCACCGTGAAAGGCCGCGTGGGATTGGTGGAAGACGGCAGCACATGCGCCTCCCCGCAAATCTTGATGATATCCGGCGCATGCCCCCCGCCCGCGCCCTCGGTGTGGAAAGCGTGAATGGTCCGCCCCTTCATCGCCGCAACGGTGTTTTCCACAAACCCGCTTTCATTGAGCGTATCGGTGTGGATCATCACCTGGACATCCATGGCATCGGCCACATTGAGACAGCAATCGATCGCCCCGGGTGTCGTCCCCCAATCCTCATGTAGCTTCAGCGCACAGGCCCCGGCGGTCACCTGCTCCTCCAACGCTGCCGGAAGTGAGGCGTTGCCCTTGCCAGCAAAGGCGAGGTTCATCGGAAACGCGTCCGCGGCCTGCAACATGCGCCCGATATGCCAAGGCCCCGGAGTGCATGTGGTCGCGAGCGTGCCATGGGCGGGCCCCGTACCGCCCCCCAACATGGTGGTGAGGCCAGAATGCAGCGCATCCTCAATCTGCTGCGGGCAAATGAAATGGATGTGGCTGTCAAACCCGCCCGCCGTCAGGATGCGGCCCTCGCCTGCAATCGCCTCCGTCCCCGGCCCGACGATGATGTCCACCCCGGGCTGCGTATCGGGGTTCCCCGCCTTGCCAATCGCCGCGATCTGCCCATCTTTGAGGCCAATATCCGCCTTGTAAATCCCGGTATAGTCCACCACGAGCGCATTGGTGATGACGGTGTCCACCGCACCCTCGGCCCGCGTGACCTGAGATTGCCCCATCCCATCCCGAATGACTTTCCCGCCGCCGAATTTTACCTCTTCGCCATAGCCGCCCTGCTCAGCAATCAGGTCCCGCTCCACCTCAATGATAAGGTCGGTATCGGCCAACCGCACCTTGTCGCCCACAGTGGGGCCGAACATGGCAGCATAGTCTGATTTCTTGATCGTTGACGGCATTACAGATCCCCCATCACGCGTCGGTTAAACCCAAACACCCGCCGCGCGCCGCTGATCGGGATCAATGACACCTCTCGCCGCTGGCCCGGCTCAAACCGCACCGCCGTACCCGCCGCGATATCAAGCCGCCGCCCATGGGCCACCTCACGATCGAACTCCAATGCCGGGTTGGTTTCAGCAAAATGATAGTGCGAACCCACCTGCACCGGCCTGTCCCCGGTATTGGCCACCATGACCGTCACAGCCTCGGCCCCCGCATTCAGGGTAATCTCCCCCTCGGCCACAATCACCTCACCCGGTTTCATCGCGCGTCCCCTGTTTCATCTTTCCAAAAATACTCATCTACCTGATCGGCCCTATCGAATTGGCCTGTGCACCGTCACCAGTTTGGTGCCGTCGGGAAACGTCGCTTCCACCTGCACTTCCTGGATCATCTCCGGCACCCCTTCCATGCACTGTTCCGCAGTCACAACATGAGCGCCCGCCTGCATCATGTCTGCCACAGATCGCCCATCCCGCGCCCCTTCCACCACCGCATCCGTGATCAACGCAATCGCCTCGGGATGATTGAGCTTCACCCCCCGTGCCAGACGTTTGCGCGCAACTTCCGCGGCCATGGCCACCAGCAGCTTGTCTTTTTCACGGGGCGTCAGGTTCATCTCTACAGTCTCCAGGATGTGGGCAGGGTATGACCAGTGAGCCGGTCCAGTATGGGCAGCAAGGTCTTGCGCAGGGCAAAGCCGTCTTCAGCCAAAATGCGCATCACCAACAGGTCAGAGGCTAAAAGTGATGCCCCGGCCGTGGCAGGCAGATCCGGCAGGATGTGGCGATACTGCGCATCCGCATCCGCGCGGACACAGACCACATTGGCCATGGCCCCCGCGCCGTTAACCGTCGCAGCCCCTGCCAACAGGGCCGGAATGTCATCGTCGAAATGCATAGCATCACGATAAAGCGGCACGCCTTCTTGATTAATCAAGATGCGGTCCCGGAACCAGACATCGCGCAGCGTCTCACCCATTTGGGCGCGACCGAAAATCACCGGTTCCACCAGCAGCAGGCGTGCCCCCGGCGCCAAATCGCAATGCAGCTCGCGATCCAATGCGGCCCCATCAAAAAGGATCAGCTCTTGGGGCAACCACAGCATATCTGCCTGCGGCCCGACACGCAGCGCGGTTTGGACCTGTGCTGGGCCGGCGATGGCGCGATAGGCGCGCTCCGCGGCCTGAGTTGTCAGTGCCAAGCTGGCCCCGTCTGCCACCTCAGCCGAAAGGGACAGCCGATCCCCACTGGTCAGCCCGCCGGACGAGTTGATGATGATCCCGTCGGCCCGCGTATCAGCGCGCAAAAAAAACAATTTGAGGCAGCCCGACATGCGCAAATCGCGCAAAACACTTGCATTCGCCTTGCGATGCACTGCGATCAACCCCTCCCCCAAAGCGCGCGGCAGATCATCGGCAGTCGGCGCAGGGTTTATGGCAGTCAAGGCAGGAATTTCAGGCGTCCTTTGGTGGCGTGCAGCAAATTGTCAAATCCTGTCTTGGGTTACCAGAGAAAAGCCAATCGCGGCCTTTCAGCCACCCATCAACGCCCAATTCTTGAGCATTCCTGCCGCGTGGATTCGGGCGTGCGGGACGGTTACACCGAAAAATGTTTTCAAATCGCACACTTGATATACATTTTTTCATGCTCAAAGCTTTGAATATGAGCAGTATGAAAACATCAATTGCAGGGTTCTTGCTGTGTCTGACACTCAGCTCGGAAGCCGCTGATGGACCGGAACTGACTGATATTGTTGCAACTTGTGTCGGTCGAATGTCTGCTGAGATGGAATTTGCGTGGCTTTTGCACGACGCAGAGGCTGATCATTTCGAAAACCAGCGCGAGCGCTTTGTTGAAATCCTCGAATCCCTCGGCCCGCCCCCTAATCCCAAGCGGCAATTGGCGGCACGGATTGACGCCAAAATGGCCCATGCGCGCCTTTTAACAACAGCGCATTTCGGCACAGACAAGACGCGCGCTGACTGGTCGAAACGCCAGGCTGTGATGATGCGATCTGCCTGCCAGAACATGTTGCTGGAAAGCTAAGCCCGAACCGACGCGCCCAAAAAAAGGGCAAAGCGGCTATCTCTGTCTAATTTTTTGGCGCAGGCCCCGCGCGGTTGCGATTGCCCCTACAGCACGACTCGGCTTTCCGGCGCCAATCCACCTAGAACACCCCGTGGTCAATGCGGACCAGTAAACTGTGCGGTGATGCAGGCCTACCAAGCAAAACACCACCGCACACCGCAAACGAATGCGTGTGAGGCATATGGGGATAGGTCTTTTCTTCCGCAATGGCTGCGCGCGACATGAAAAGGAAAACACATGTCCAAAAAACTTACCTCTTGTGCCATTGCGTTGTGTGTGGCGGGCGCATTGCCTGCTGTGGCGTGCGACGCGCCGATCAAAGTGGGCGTCCTGCACTCCCTCTCCGGTACCATGGCAATCTCTGAGACAACGCTGAAAGACACGATGGAAATGCTGGTGGAACAACAGAACGAGAAGGGTGGCGTCTTGGACTGCCAGCTTGAAGCGGTCGTGGTTGATCCGGCCTCCGACTGGCCGCTTTTCGCGGAAAAAGCCCGCGAGTTGCTGACCGTACATGAGGTTGATGTGATCTTTGGCAACTGGACATCTGTCAGCCGCAAGTCCGTTCTGCCAGTGATCGAAGAACTGAACGGTCTGCTCTTCTACCCGGTGCAGTATGAGGGCGAAGAAAGCTCCAAGAACGTGTTCTACACAGGCGCCGCCCCGAACCAACAGGCGATCCCGGCCACGGATTACTTCCTCGAAGAACTGGGCGTTGAGAAATTCGCGCTGCTGGGCACGGACTACGTGTACCCGCGCACGACAAACAACATTCTCGAAAGCTACCTGCAGGATAAGGGCATCGCGGAAGAAGACATCTTCGTGAACTACACGCCCTTTGGTCATTCTGACTGGTCCTCGATCGTGGCCGATGTGGTCGCCCTTGGGGCGGATGGCAAAAAGGTCGGCGTGATCTCTACCATCAACGGTGACGCCAATATTGGTTTCTACAAGGAACTGGCAGCGACAGGTGTCTCTGCTGATGATATCCCCGTGGTCGCCTTCTCCGTGGGTGAGGAAGAACTAGCCGGTCTCGACACCACCAACCTCGTGGGTCACCTGGCGGCATGGAACTATTTCCAGTCGGCAGAGTCCGAGGCCAACGAGGCCTGGGTCGAAGCATGGAAGGCCCGCATGGGCGAAGACCGGGTCACAAATGACCCGATGGAGGCGCATTACATTGGCTTCAACATGTGGGTGAACGCGGCCACGGAAGCGGGCACCACCGATGTGGATGCCGTGCGCACCGCGATGTACGGTCAGGAATTCCCGAACCTGACGGGTGGTACAGCGGTGATGTTGCCCAACCATCATCTCGCGAAGCCGGTTCTGATCGGTGAGATTCAGGAAGACGGTCAGTTCGACATCATCAGCCAGACCTCGGAAGTGCCGGGCGATGCCTGGACAGACTTCCTGCCGGAATCGGCTGTGCTGGTCTCTGACTGGAAAGACCTCGGCTGCGGTATGTTCAACACCGCGACAGAGACCTGCGTACAGATCAAATCCAACTACTGATCTGACAACCTTTTCAATATCGATCAGCGAGGGGCGTGCGCGCCCTTCGCCCATCCGGGGTACGGCATGACACGGGTTTTCACGGCAATTCTTTGCATCCTTTTGGGTCTGCCCGTCATGGCGCAAAACCCGGATGCGCCCATTCAACTCCTGATGCAGGAACATGGCGACAGCCTCGCCAAGCCGTCGCGCAGAACAATCCAGCCGACCATTGATGCGTTGTTGGAAAGCGGCCTGCCAGAGGTGCAGGCGGTGTTGGAGAAGTGGCAGCTAAAGGAGGTCTGGCGCAACAAGGACACCGGCGCCTTCGTTTTCGCCGAAGAGATTGACCGCAAAACCATCCGCATCTTCGACGTGGCCGATGGCGCGGAACTCGGTACGGTTGAGGACAAGGCGTACAGACAGCTCAAACCCAATAGCGGCGTGCGCGGATTGATCGCCGCAGCATTGGTGAGATTTCAGCTGATCGACCCTGATCTGTCGACGCGTCAAACGGCCCTCGATGCCATCGCGCGGGATCCAAAAGACACGCATCTTCCCGCGCTGCGCGACGTGATCGAGGGTGAGGCGAACGCTGCACTCAAGGCGCAGATGATCCGGCTTGAACGGCTTTTGACCATTGAGTTTGGTGAAACGAACGAAGAGCGTATCGCCGCCATTGAAGCCTTCGACGGCGATCTGGGCGTCGATGTGCGCGCCGCGCTGAACCCTTTGCTGCGCGTCAAAACGGAATTTTCAGATACCGCGCCGGAAACCGACGCGATTGCCCGTATTTTGACTGTGGGAGCGGATATTACCGAGGCTGACGCTTACGCGCTTTTGGTGGCCAGCGACCTCGCCCCGCCGATCATGTCGGGGGACGCGCGCCGTGACATTTTGGTCGCCAATATCGACGACGGCATGATCGCAGGCATCCCTGTGGCCACATTGAATACCGATGCCGCGCGCGCCACAGCCTATGACGCGCTGGTTGAGCTTGGCGTCGCGGAAGAGGCCGCGACAGATGCCGAACGTGCCGCAATACTCGACACATTTACCTTCTACGAAGTCTACACTGCAGCCCCGCCGCCGGTGGCACTGGCTGCAGCCTCGGCACTGGCCAGTATCGAGGCCAAGGTCGCGATTTCCCAAGTCGCTGATCTGGGCCTTGATGCGGTCTCTCTCGCCTCGATCTATTTTCTTGCGGCCATTGGCCTTGCGATCACATTCGGCGTCATGGGTGTCATCAACATGGCCCACGGCGAATTTATCATGATGGGGGCGTATACTGGATATGTGGTGCAGCTTTTCGTGCCTGATCACACGCTGTCGATCATCCTCGCTATTCCGCTCGCGTTCATGGTGACCTTCTCGGCCGGAGTGGCCATGGAACGGTTGGTGGTGCGCTGGCTTTACCATCGCCCACTGGAGACCCTTTTGGCCACGTTCGGCGTGTCCATCGCGTTGCAGCAGATCGCCAAGAATATCTTCGGCACCCAAGCCCGGCCTTTGACATCACCGGGGTGGCTTGATGGATCATGGGTGATCAATGACGTGATTTCGATCAGCTACATCCGTATCGCGATTTTCGTCCTCGCAATCCTGTTCCTTGCCCTGTTTCTCTTTGTCATGAACCGCACCCGGCTGGGGCTGGAAGTGCGCGCGGTCACGCAAAACCCGCGCATGGCGGCCTCGATGGGGATCAACCCTGACAAGATCAACATGCTGACCTTCGGCTTCGGATCGGGAATCGCGGGTATCGCGGGCGTGGCCATCGGGCTTTATGCCAAAGTGACATCCGAGATGGGCGCCGATTACATCGTGCAAAGTTTCATGACGGTCGTCGTTGGAGGGGTTGGCAGTATCTGGGGCACGCTGCTTGGCGCCTCCATGGTGGGCACGCTGCAGAAAGGGATTGAGTGGTTGAACCCGTCCAACACGCTGGCGGCGCAGACCTACATGATCCTCTTCATCATCCTCTTCATTCAGTTCCGACCGCGCGGCATCATCGCGCTCAAGGGCCGGGCGGCAGAGGCATGAGGGTTTTGGTCGGACTGCTTGGTGGCCAGATGCGAGAGGGCTTTGCCGCCTCGCGCTCACACGACATGCGAGAGGGCTTTGCCCCCTCGCGCTCCCCAGGATATTTTCAGCAAAAAGAAAGGCGCAGGCATGAGCGACGTGGCAGCAGGCGGTCTGCGGCGGACGCCGTTCGTGATGCGCCACCCGTCAGTGATGATCTTCATTGCGGTGTTGGCGCTTTTCACCATTGGCGTCACCGTGCTGGCCGAAGGGTTCGGGATCGGGGTGATTTCCACGAGTTTCGTGAAAACCTTGGGCAAGACGCTGTGCTTATGTCTGGTGGCACTCGCGATGGATCTCGTCTGGGGCTATTGCGGCATCCTGAGCCTCGGACACATGGCTTTTTTTGGCATAGGCGGCTACGCGATCGGGATGTGGCTGATGTATGCACGCACCGAGATCATCGTGGTTCAAAGCCTGGCCGCAGCCCCCCTGCCCCCCACGGCCCAAGAGATATCGGACGGGATCGCGACGCAAATATTCGGTGTCGTGGGTGCGTCAGAGTTTCCGCCCATCTGGGCCTTTGCCCATTCCCTGCCGCTACAGCTTGCTGCGGTGGTTCTGGTGCCGGGGCTTCTTGCGCTGGTTTTTGGGTGGCTCGCGTTCCGCAGCCGGGTGACAGGCGTCTACCTTTCTATTCTGACGCAGGCGATGACACTGGCGCTGTCGCTCTACCTCTTCCAGAACGACAGCGGGTTGCGGGGCAATAACGGGCTCTCTGGTTTGCAAAACCTGCCGGGGCTGGAGTCGGTGCCGCAATCCACCGTGTCGATGTGGTTTTTCTGGGCCTCTGCGGCGGCACTCGGCGCGGGCTATCTGCTGTGCGCCTGGATCGTATCGGGCAAGTTCGGATCCGT
>JBCCCZ010000133.1:0-7511 GCA_039033255.1 Pseudomonadota bacterium | reverse complement strand
ATCAGCACATTTTCCGTCGCGCCCACAGAGGCAAAGCGCAACGGCACCTTTGCGCCCTTCAGGCCACCCGGCGCCGTCGCATGCAGATAACCGTCACACAACTCAATCTCAGCGCCCATTGCCTCGAGCGCGGTGACGTGAATATCCATCGGGCGGGCCCCAATCGCACAGCCGCCGGGCAGGGACACGGTCGCTTTGTGATGGCGCGCCAGCAATGGCCCCAGCACCAGGTTCGACGCGCGCATCTTACGCACGATGTCATATTCGGCCCGGTGATTTGTGATCTTGTTCGAGGACATGGCAAGCACCTTGCCGTCCTGCATTGCACTCACTTCGGCGCCCAGGCTCTCCAGAAGGGCCGTCATCGTACGAATATCCGACAGGCACGGCGCATTGGTCAGCGTCAGCGGCTCTTCACTGAGCAACGTCGCAGGCATTAGCGTCAAACACGCATTCTTCGCCCCCGCAATCGGGATATCGCCACTCAGCGCCCCGTTGCCTTTCACCAAAATCGCGTCCATCTGCCCTTACCTCTCAACTTTTATCTTTATCATCTGGCTGATCTTCCGCAGCCTCACGCGCCTTCGCCTGCGCCTTCCGCTTCGCCATATTGGCCTTCAACGCAGCCTTCAACCGGTCATCACGCCCCAGTGGTGCCTGTTTTGCCGATTTGCCTGAATTGCCCGTTGCCATGACCCGTTCTAACGCAGCCCTTTTTCGCGGTCCAGATATGCCTTGCGCGTTTAGTCGGTATCGTCTAGCACCCCGCCACGGTTTAGCTGCTGTAGCTCAGTGGTAGAGCGCACCCTTGGTAAGGGTGAGGTCGGGAGTTCAATCCTCCCCAGCAGCACCAGTTTCCCTCAAGTCTTGCGGCCAGACAGCGCTCATCCGGAAAACGACCTCCAAAAAATGTTTGGGACAAGTCGGGCGGATGTTACATCCTCGGGAAAGAACCCGTCCGAACGCTCGTGAGGCTGGCATGCGTCCTTCATTTCCAACCCTGGCCCTTTTGGTAACGCTTTTTATCCAGTGTTCAGGGCCTGCCGCCGCAGACCCGCGAGAAGACTGTCTAGACGCCCCAGATCCCGCCACACGCGTCACCGCCTGCCAGAGCGTGTTGGCCGAAGATGGCCTTTCTGCGCGCAACGCCGCCACTGCCTTTTACAATCTGGGCAACGCCCACGCGGCCATGGCAAGCCTCGAAGATGCGCTTGTCGCCTTTGACGAAGCCATCCGGATCAACCCGACCATGCGGGACTTTTTCTACAATCGTGGTGATGTGCTGGCCCGCCTTGGCCAGACAGAGGCGGCCCTGGCCGATCTGCACGAAGCGGCGATCATTGACCCCAAAGATCCAAGAGCGCTGAATAATATCGGGTTTCTCTATGCCCAAGGCGGCGATCTGGAACGAGCCTTTCGCATGTTTACCCGCTCCATCGACCTCGATCCCGAATACCCCAACCCTTACCACAATCGCGGGCGGCTCTTGCGCGGTGTCGGCAATCTGGAGGCTGCGATGGCCGATCTGGAACGCGCCGTTTCCTTAAGCCCGCGCAATCCCAGCTATCTGATGGAACGCGGTATGGCCTTTGGTCAAAGCGGCGATGCTGTCCGCGCGATTGAGGATTTCGATGCGGCGATTGAAATCGATCCCTCCAACGCAGACGTCTACATGAATCGCGGCAGTGCCCATGCAGAACTTGGCAATTTCGACATGGCGCTGGCCAATTATGACCGGGCAGAGGCGCTCGATTCCGATAACCCGCAGCTTTTTGCCAACCGTGCTTTTGCGCTGGAACAGTTGGGCCGCCACGAAGATGCGCTGGCCATTTATGACAAACTGGTGGGGCAGGAGCCCGCCAATGGCATGACGCTGCAGAGCCGCGGGCGCATTCATCAAAAAATGGGCAATGCAGAGGCCGCTTTGACCGATTGGGCGAATTCGATTGATGTGGGCCAAGACCTCGCCATTCGGGCCTTTCAATCCCATTTATCGGGCAACGGCTTCTACGACGGAGAAGTTGACGGAGAAATGACCGATGCGTTGCAACAGGCCATAAATCGCTGCGCGCGCGATCCGGCCTGTTTTCAGAACTAACCGGCCCTAGAAGAGGCGCGACCGCACAAGAGCGAAGACCCACACCCCGGCGACATGCTGCCGAGTCGCGTAAAAACAGGCACTTTCACCCGCCCCGACACCTCTTTATACAGGGCGCGTTGCACGGGGCCGCGATTCAGGCCCCACATCGCATTGGGAAAGACGGGAACGCGGGTACTCATGGGCATTCTGGACAATCTTCCGGGGCTTTTTTCCTCTGATATGGCCATCGATCTGGGCACGGCGAACACGCTGGTCTACGTCAAAGGCAAGGGCGTGATCCTGTCGGAACCCTCCGTCGTGGCCTACCACGTCAAGGATGGCGTCAAAAAGGTGCTGGCCGTGGGCGAAGACGCCAAGCTGATGCTGGGCCGCACACCCGGCAGCATTGAGGCGATCCGCCCCATGCGCGAAGGTGTGATCGCGGACTTTGACACCGCTGAGGCGATGATCAAACACTTCATCCGTAAGGTTCACCGCCGCTCGACCTTCTCCAAGCCCAAAATCATTTGCTGCGTGCCCCATGGTGCAACGCCGGTGGAAAAACGCGCCATTCGCCAATCGGTTCTGTCCGCTGGCGCACGGCGCGCAGGCCTTGTAGCCGAACCCATCGCCGCCGCCATCGGTGCGGGCATGCCCATCACCGATCCGACCGGCAACATGGTTGTCGATATCGGCGGCGGGACGACCGAAGTGGCAGTCCTAAGCTTGGGTGACATCGTCTACGCGCGCTCGATCCGCGTTGGTGGCGACCGGATGGATGAGGCGATCATCAACTACCTGCGCCGCCAACTGAACCTGCTCGTCGGCGAAAGCACCGCCGAACGCATCAAAACCTCCATCGGCACGGCCCGCATGCCCGATGACGGGCGTGGCTCGTCGATGCAGATCCGAGGCCGCGACCTGCTCAATGGCGTGCCCAAGGAAACCGAAATCACGCAAGCACAGGTCGCCGAAGCGCTGGCCGAACCCGTTCAATCCATCTGCGAGGCTGTCATGACCGCGCTGGAAACCACCCCGCCCGACCTTGCCGCCGATATCGTTGACCGGGGCGTGATGCTGACAGGCGGCGGCGCGCTTCTGGGCGACTTGGATCTCGCCCTGCGCGAACAAACCGGCCTCGCCGTCTCCATCGCCGATGACAGCCTCAACTGCGTGGCCTTGGGCACCGGCAAAGCGCTGGAGTTCGAAAAACAGCTCCGCCACGCGATTGACTATGACAGCTGACGCCTTTTTCGATAACACGGTCTTTCATCCTTCAAAGCGGCACATGTTGAACGATCGCGTTTGAGTATTTGTCGACCAGAAAGAAGCCCAAGCGCTGCGCGTCTTTCTGGTCAGAAAATACTCCAGCCGGAGGCATGAAGACTTGGGCTCGGCGTCCGATCAAGCGAAGATGTTGGAATTCCGCCGAATTCTCATGATAGATTAAGTCTTGATTTCACAATCAAACAGGACGGGTTCTTGGCCAAAGACCGTACTCAGGACAACGACTATGTGGGCCAGCTGCGCAAGCTGCTTCTGGCCGTTCTGGTCCTGTGCCTGCTGGCTGTGTTTATCGTCTGGCGCATCGACAGCCCGCGCGTGGAACGCTTCCGCGCGCAGGTGATCGACACTGTGGTCCCCAATTTCGACTGGGCCATGGCGCCTGTCACAGCCACCGTGAACATCTTGCGGGATTTCCAAAGCTATCAGCGGATTTATCAACAAAACCAGGAACTTCGGCGCGAGCTGCAGCAAATGAAAAGCTGGCGGGAAGCCGCGCTGCAACTGGAACAGGAAAACGCGCGGCTTCTGGATCTCAACAACGTCCAACTCGACCCTCGCCTGACCTTCGTCACCGGCGTGGTTCTGGCCGACAGCGGTTCCCCCTTTCGCCAATCCGTTCTGATCAACGTCGGCGCGCGCGACGGCATCGTCGATGGCTGGGCCGCGATGGACGGGCTTGGCCTTGTGGGCCGTATCTCCGGCGTGGGCGAAAACTCTGCACGCGTGGTGCTATTGACCGACAGTTCCAGCCGCATTCCTGTCACGGTACAACCCTCCGGGAAACAGGCACTGGTCGCAGGCGACAACTTCGCCGCACCTCTTTTGACCTTCCTTGATGACGATGATGGCGTCCGCCCCGGCGATCGGGTGATCACTTCGGGCGATGGCGGTGTTTTCCCGGCCAGTCTGGTGGTCGGACGCGTCACGCAAGATGCGGGCGGCCGTATGCGCATTCGCCTCTCCGCCGACTATGAACGCCTCGAATTCCTGCGCGTCCTGCGCAGCTGGCCGCAAGATCGCATCGAGGACCCCGGCAGCATCGTCGACCCTGAAACAGAAGATCTTGCCGACACACCTACAGAAGACATTGGTGAGGCGGAGCCAGCCGATGGCTGAACGGTCCGTCACACATCTCTGGGCCATGCGGTGCTTGTTTGTGACCCTCTGCGGGTTGGTGATGTTTCTGCATCTTCTGCCCCTCGAACCCGTCTCTCGCTTTTGGGCGGCCCCTGACCTCATGATCGCGCTCACCTTCGCCTGGGTCCTCCGCCGACCGGAATTCGCGCCACTGGTTCTGATCGCAGGCATCTTCCTGCTGGCCGATTTCCTACTGCAACGCCCCCCCGGGCTCTGGTCAGCATTGGTCCTCATCGGATCATACACGCTGCGGTCCAAGGCGCTGGACCTGCGCGATCTGACCTTCTCCATGGAATGGCTCAGCGTCGCCTCCTCGCTCATCGCCATCACGCTGGCCTATCGCATTATCCTGGCCCTTCTGGTGGTCGATGTCCCGCCCCTCTCGCTCAGCCTCGTGCAACTTTTGATGACGCTAGCGGCCTACCCTTTCGTGGTGCTCGCCTCCCAAACAATCTTCCGCGTACGCAAGATCGCGCCAGGTGAGATTGACGCGATGAGGAACGCCTGATGCGCCGCCCCGTTCGCGACAACGAAGAAAGCTTCCGCCGCATCTCCCGCCGCAGTCTGATCATGGGCGGTGCCATGGCCGCCACCATAGGTGCTTTGGGCATCAGGATGCGGCAGCTCTCCGTCGATCAGGCCAATGAATTCCGTCTTCTGGCCGAAGAAAACCGCATCAATATCCGCCTCATCCCCCCGGCGCGCGGCCGCATCTTCGACCGCGAAGGGCGCATTGTGGCCGAAAACGTGCCCAGCTACCGCATCACCGTCGTGCGCGAAGAAATGGGCAATGTAGCCCAGGTCATCGAACGCCTCGGCCAACTGGTAGACCTCAATCCTGATGAACTGGATCGTGCGCTGCGCGATATCGAACGTCTACGCGGTGACACGCCCGTCACCATCGCGGAACGGGTGACGTGGGAAGAGATCAGCCGGGTCGCCGTCAATGCCCCCGCCCTTCCCGGTGTGACACCCGAGGTCGGCCTGTCGCGCCACTACCCGATGCGCAATGCCTATGCCCATCTGGTGGGCTATGTGGGGCCTGTCTCAGACCGTGATTTGGAAAAGATCGACGCGCCCGATGCGCTGCTTCTGATCCCCCGCTTCCAGATCGGCAAGATTGGGCTGGAATCTGAAAACGAGGACGCCCTGCGCGGGGAGGCGGGTACCAAACGCGTCGAAGTGAACGCCGCAGGCCGCGTGATGCGTGAGTTGGATCGCAAGGAAGGCCAATCCGGCGCCGACATGCAGATCACCATCGACAGCGCGCTGCAAACCTACACCCATGCGCGGCTTTCGGGCGAAAGCGCGGCGGCTGTGGTGATAGATTGTGAAACGGGTGACATCCTCGCCTCTGTCTCCACCCCCAGCTTCGATCCCAACCTCTTCGTGCGTGGTATCTCCGTCACCGAGTACAACAAGCTTCTGGAAAACGAATACCGCCCGCTGCCCAACAAGGCGGTGCAGGGGATCTACCCGCCCGGGTCTACCTTCAAAATGGCAACGGCCCTTGCGGCCATGGAAGATGACCAGCTCGATCTGCGCGAAACCGTCTACTGCCCCGGCCATCTGGAGGTGAGCGACCGCCGCTTCCACTGCTGGAAACGCGGCGGGCATGGCAATGTGGATTTCAACAAATCGCTCGTCGAAAGCTGCGATGTCTATTACTACGAAATGGCCCTGCGGGTCGGCATCGAGAAAATCTCCGCCATGGCCGAACGGCTCGGCATGGGGCAGCGGTATGACCTGCCGCTCACATCCGTGGCCGCAGGGCTGGCCCCGACACGCGATTGGAAACTCGTGAACCGAGGCGCGCAATGGGTCATTGGCGACAGTGTGAACGCCTCCATCGGGCAGGGCTTCGTGCTGGCCTCTCCACTGCAACTGGCGGTCATGACCGCGCGCATCGCCACGGGCCGCGCGATCCTGCCCAATCTGGTGAAATCCGTGGGCGGTGTGGCCAAGCCTGCGCGCGTGCAGAACAAGACCGCCGGGTCACTGGAGCTGAATGAAAACCACCTGCGCGCCGTACGAAAAGCCATGTTCGATGTCTCCAACATCCGCAAAGGCACGGCCTATTCCAGCCGCATCATCGACGATTCCGTCCGCCTCGCAGGCAAGACCGGCACCAGCCAGGTTCGCAACATCACCGCCGCCGAACGCGCCGCCGGTGTCTTCCGCAATGAAGACCTGCCGCGTGAACGCCGCGACCACGCGCTCTTTGTAAATTTCGCGCCTTATGACGAACCCAAGGTCGCCGTGGCCGTGATCGTCGAACACGGTGGTAGCGGATCCAAGGCCGCCGCCCCCATCGCCCGCGACATCACACTGCAAGCGCTTTACAAAGGTGATCCACCCTTGGAGGTCTACCCGAACAAAGACCGCGCCAACATCCGCACCCAGCAAGAAGCGCTGCGCAAATTGCAGGAAGAGGCCATGCGAGACGGGAGTGATCAAGCGTGAGCTATCTTGAATACACCCTGAAAACCACGCCCACCGGCCTGCGCAAAGTGCTCTATTTCAATTGGGGCCTTGCCGTGCTTTTGACCGCTGTGGCAGGCGTCGGTTTCCTCATGCTTTTCTCCGTCGCCGGCGGATCCTTCTCCCCTTGGGCAGAGCCGCAAATGAAGCGCTTCGCTGTGGGCTTTGCACTCATGTTCTTCGTGGCCATGGTGCCCATCTGGTTCTGGCGCAACATGTCCGTGCTGGCCTATCTGGTGGCCCTGGTCCTGCTTGTCGCCGTGGAATTTGCAGGCTTCGAAGGCAAAGGCGCGCAACGCTGGATCGACCTGGGCTTCATGCGCCTGCAACCCTCTGAACTGATGAAAATCAGCCTCGTCATGGCACTGGCCGCCTATTATGACTGGCTGCCCATGTCGCGCATATCCCACCCGGTCTGGGTGCTCTTCCCCTGCGCCTTGATCCTCGCGCCCGTGGGGCTCGTGCTGCGCCAACCCGACCTTGGCACCTCGATCCTGCTGATCACCGCGGGGGCCATATTGATGTT
>JBCCCZ010000132.1:0-7649 GCA_039033255.1 Pseudomonadota bacterium | reverse complement strand
CGTTGACTGGTGATGTCGCGTTTGCGCCGACGCGTGCGGCGCAGATTTGGCGACGAAAGATAATGGGCGCTCAGATGGTCTTTAAGTACCGCTCGCCCGCGATCTGTTCGCTGTGAAAACCCCCAATGTGTCATGCCGGTGCATTTTTTGCCCGGTTTCATGAACGCTTCATCAACGTATAGGCGAGGCGTTGCGAATCGGTCAATGGCCCTGATTCGTTTTCCACCGATTTCCAGCCTCACTGCGCTCGTTTTGCAGGTCAGGGCACTTAAGCGCACCTGTTATCCCTCCTTTGGTCTTGAGACCGGGCACGCGCGGCGCTATCGGGGTTGAACGTGAAGGGAGACGGCTATGAGCCTGAACACATTCGGACATCTGTTTCGCGTAACGACCTGGGGCGAAAGCCACGGGCCCGCGCTGGGGGCGACGGTCGATGGCTGCCCGCCCGGCGTGCCGGTGGATGAGGCGTTCATTCAGCAGTTTCTGGATAAACGGCGGCCGGGGCTGAACAAGCACACGACGCAGCGCAAGGAAGCGGATGCGGTGCGGATTTTGTCAGGTGTGTTTGACGGGCAGACCACAGGAACGCCCATTCAGTTGATGATCGAGAACACAGATCAGCGGTCCCGCGATTATGGTGACATTGCCGAGACCTTTCGGCCGGGACATGCCGATATCACCTATCATCTGAAATACGGCCATCGTGATCCACGCGGTGGCGGCCGGTCTTCAGCAAGGGAGACAGCGGCAAGGGTCGCAGCCTCCGGCGTGGCGCGGGCGGCTTTGGCGCAGCTGGCGCCCGGGTTGGACATCAAAGGCTACATGACCCGGATGGGAGAGATGGAGATCAACCGCGACCGGTTTGATTGGGACGCAATTGATGGCAATGATTTCTGGATGCCGGATCCGGAGGCTTTGAGCGATTGGGAAGTGTATTTGCAGGGGATCCGCAAAGGGCAGAATTCCGTGGGCGCGGAGATTGAGATTTGTGCGCGCGGTGTGCCGGTGGGGCTTGGCGCGCCGATCTATGGGAAGCTGGATACTGACCTGGCGGCGGCCTGCATGTCGATCAATGCGGTCAAGGGCGTTGAGATCGGTGAGGGAATGGCCGCCGCGCGTCTGAAGGGCACGGACAATGCCGATGAGATTTTCATGCGGGAGAACGGACCCGAATATTCCTCAAACCATGCGGGAGGCATTCTAGGGGGCATTTCGACGGGTCAGGATGTGGTGGTGCGGTTTGCGGTGAAGCCCACGTCTTCGATCCTGACGCCGCGCAAGTCGATCCGGATGGATGGCAGTGCAACGGAGGTGATCACCAAGGGCCGGCATGATCCCTGCGTAGGAATCCGCGCCGTGCCGGTGGGCGAGGCGATGGTGGCTTGCGTTCTGCTGGACCATCTGCTGCTGCATCGCGGTCAGGTGGGCGATGGTCCAAGGGGTGTGATTGGATAGATCAGAAAATTCGCAGAATATTCGTTAACAGTTTTTCTGCGACATATCTGATGGTTTGTCCTGCTTTTGTCGTGAAAGCTGCACAGCGAGGATGCCAAGCGTGACAATGACCACGCCGATGATATCCCAAAATCCCATGGCTTCACCTAGGATCAGGGCCGCGATGGCAACGCCGAAGACCGGGTTGAGGAAGTGGAAGGTGGCGGCCTTCACTGCACCGACGCGATCCATCAGCATGAACCAGACCAGGGTGGCCAGAAGCCCCGGCACCAAGGTTGTATAAGCAAATGCGACGATCAGTTGCCAGGACCAAGTGACATTGATCGTTTCCGTGGCGGCGCCCACGAAGGCCAGCACAGCCGCGCCCACCAGCATTTGCAGCCCCACCACCATCAGAAAGTTGCCCCCCGATGTGGCACCACGCACTGCCAGAGTGGCGAAGGCCAGCGCGATCACACCGATGATGCAGAGGAGGATGCCGTATAGATCTGCACCACCTTGCAGCCGTGTCCCCATGATGATCGCCACGCCGACCACACCTGCCAGTAGGCCTGCGATGCCAACAGATCCGATCCGTTCGCCCCAGATGATCCAGAGGGCAAGCCCCACCAGAAGCGGCATGGTGGAGGCAATAATGGCGGCGAGTGACGCCTCCACCGTTTGCATGGCGACGAAGTTCAGGCCGAGATACAGTGCGTTCTGGCATATGCCGAAGATTATCGTCGCGCGCCATTGGGCAGCGGTCAGGTGCCAGCTTTGGCCCAGCATCCGTGCGATGAGGACGCCCAGCAGACCCGAGACGAGGAAGCGTAGGGCAAGCGCTGATACCGGTGGTGCGGCCTCAACGATCACGCGGGCAGAGGTGAACGCGCTTGACCACATGAAGGCGAATGCCAGCCCCATCAGGATCGCGCGAATGTCCATGTGTCATCTGCCCTGTTGCCTGCTGCCCAAAGGAAAAGGGCCGCCCCTTGGCGACCCTTTCGGAAACTCGGCTGACTTACAAGATCAGTCGTTCACGCTGTCTTTGAGCGCTTTCGCGATGGTCATCTTGACCACCTTGTCGGCGTCCTTGTGGATCTGTTCACCGGTGGCGGGATTGCGGACCATGCGGGCGGGACGTTCACGGCAATAGATTTTGCCCACGCCGGGCAGTGTGACGGCGCCGCCGCCGGACACTTCCCGCGTGATCACGGAGATGATCCCGTCGAGTGCCGCGCTCGCGGTTTTCTTGTCGCTGTCCATCTCATCTGCCAGTGCTGCCACCAGCTGTGTTTTTGTCATTGGTTTTGCCATTTTATGGTCTCCTTGAACTGCCCAAACCTATGGGCCTCTGGGTCAGTTTTAACTGTATATCGTGTCTAAACACAACGCATTGTGTATATAAACAAGGCTTTTCTGCAGATTTAGGTGCTTTTTTTCTCAAGCTTAGAATGCTGTTTCTCGAAAACAACGCCATGCAGGGCGTTTTGCACGCCCAGGTGACCGTGATTCCCTTGCTCAAACGAACCAGGTGCATCTTCGGTTTCAATGTTTGTCGCTACTCTGACCTTCGTGTTCCACGTTGATCGTGGATTCTGAAAAACCATGACACGCTGCCGTGTAACGATCAACCGTAGTGGACGGGCCCTGGCGCTTTGCGTAAGAGATGGCCAATGACGAAGACGATGATCTCTTTCGGCCATGGCTATTCTGCTCGGGCGCTGGCGCGCTTGCTGGTGCCGCAGGGCTGGGTGATCTATGGCACCACGCGCAAGGCCGAAAAATGCGCGGTACTTGAAGCCGAAGGGGTGACGCCCGTGCTGTGGCCGGGCGGGGACCTGTCAGAGGCGTTTGCCACGGCCACGCATATTCTATTGTCCGCCGCCCCGGAAGAGGCGGGTGATCCGGTACTGGCGCGCTATCAAGCTCAGATCAGCGGCATTGCGGATCGTTTGGACTGGGCGGGGTATCTGTCGACCACCGGAGTTTACGGCGACCATCAAGGCAAGTGGGTCGATGAAAGTGCGGCCCTGACCCCTGCCACGAAGCGTGGGCAGATGCGGTTGGAGGCGGAGGCGGCTTGGGGGGCAATCCCGGGTCTGCCGCTGCATATTTTTCGGCTGGCGGGGATTTATGGCCCCGGGCGCGGGCCGTTTTCGAAGGTGAGGAACGGGACGGCGCGGAGGATCATCAAAAAGGGGCAGATTTTCAGCCGCATTCATGTGGAGGATATCGCGCAGGCGCTGGCGGCCTCTATCGCGCGGCCCAATCCGGGGGCGGCCTACAATGTGTGCGACAATGATCCGGCGCCGCCGCAGGATGTGATTGGGTATGCGGCGGAGCTTTTGGGCGTGCCGCTGCCGCTCGAGGTGGCGTTCGAGGACGCGGAGATGAGCCCGATGGCGCGCAGTTTCTATGCGGAGAGTAAGAAGGTGGATAACACCCGCATTCGGGAGGAGTTGGGGGTGGAGTTGATCTATCCCGATTATCGCAGCGGGTTGCAGGCGCTTTTGGCGGAAGAGACCGGTTGAGCGCCGCAGAATTTTGCAAAATTCTGCGTCAGAAAATTCGAATTTTCTGACGCATTTTCTTCGAAGAAAATGTGTGGCGCGCGTCAGGCCACACCGGCGCGCAACGCGTCGTGGATATGGACAAGGCCGCAAAGGCGACCATCCTCATCCACGGCGAAGAGCGTGAGGATTTTCGGGTCGTTCATCGTCATAATCCCGAGTGCTTCGACCAAAAGACTATCGGGTGATATCGTGCGCGGATTTCGGGTGGCAATTTCACCGGCAGTGCGGGTCATGAGACTTGACATGTTGCGGCGCAAATCGCCGTCCGTGATCACCCCGGTGAGGCGGCCGCCTTCGACGATGGCGGCGACGCCGAAGCCCTTCGCCGTCATTTCCAGCAGCGTGTCGCCCATGGGGGTGGTTTCATGCACAAGTGGGAGTTCCGCCCCGGCATGCATCACGGCGGAGACGCGCAGCAATTGTGCGCCCAAAGTGCCGCCGGGGTGGAAGGCGAGATAGCTGTCCTTGTCGAAGCCGCGCAGGCGCATCATCGCCACGGCCAGCGCATCGCCCAAAACAAGCGTGCAGGTGGTCGAGGTCGTAGGGGCCATGCCGATGGCGCAGGCCTCAGGCGCGTTGGGCAGCAGCAGAACGTGATCGGCCTGGCGGGCGAGCGAGCTGTCTGGCTTGCCCGTGATGGCGATCATTGGGATGGAGAACCGGCGCGTGTGGGCGATGATGTCGGCCAGTTCCTTGGTTTCCCCGGAATTGGAAATGAGGATCGCGGCGTCGTTGCGGGTCAGCATGCCCATGTCGCCGTGGCTGGCCTCGCCCGCGTGGACGTACTGCGCAGGCGTGCCGGTGCTGGCCATGGTGGCGGCGATCTTGGCCGCGATATGCCCCGATTTCCCCACGCCGGAGACGATGACGCGGCCCGTGACGCCCAAAAGCAGTTCCACAACCGCGTCGAACCCATCGGGAAGTTCGTCATGCATCTGGCCTATCGCGTCGCGTTCGACGCGCAGCACATCGCGGGCGATTTCTTTGGGGCGTTGATCGGATGTCACGGGTCACACCTCCCTCTTGGGTGCACTGACATATCCCGGCCAGAGAGGAAGGGGAAGTGTCGTTTCCGTGCTGGCGCGTAAGGGGCTGGCCCCCTAGGGTCGGGCCATGACGGACGCAGATATTCTCGACAGTCGTTATTCCTGGACGCGGCTTGGCCTTGCGCTGACCATGTCGCTGGTGGGCAATGTGGGGATGTGGGTGATCATCGTCATGTTGCCCGACATTCAGGCCGAGTTTGGCGTGAACCGGGCGGATGCGTCGCTGCCCTATACGCTGATGATGATCGGATTTGCGACCGGAAACATGGTGTTCGGGCGGGTGGTGGATCGGTTCGGGGTGACGCTTGCCATGATCATTGCCGCCGGGCTGGTGGCGGCGGGGATGGTGGCCTCTGCGGTCAGTCCGACGATCGGGGTTCTGTCGCTGGTGCAGTTCGTTGTAGGGCTGGGGACGGCGGCTTGTTTCGGGCCGCTCATTGCGGATGTGTCGCTGTGGTTTTTGAAACGGCGCGGGATTGCGGTGGCGATCACGGCGAGCGGGAATTACCTGGCGGGCGCGATCTGGCCTGTGCTTTTGGTGGGGATGATTGCCGAGCAAGGGTGGCGCTATGTCTATGTGCTGCTGGCGGTGATTGTGTTGGTCGTGGTGGTCCCGCTGGCGCTGACGTTGCGGCGAAAGGTGCCGCAGGCGGCAAGGGACCGGGCGGATCAAATTTCCAATGCGCGGGCGCAGGCGGCGGGGTATTCGCCGCGGGCCTTGGCTATCTTGCTTGGGATTGCGGGCGTGGGGTGCTGCATGGCGATGTCGATGCCGCAGGTGCATATCGTGGCACTCTGCATTGACCTTGGGTATGGCGCGGTGGCCGGGGGGCAGATGCTGTCGCTGATGCTGCTGGGCGGTGTGGTGTCGCGGCTCATTTCCGGGCTGGTGGCGGATCAGTTGGGGGGCGTGAAGACGCTGCTCATCGGGTCGGTGCTGCAGTGTGTGGCGCTGTTTTTCTATCTGCCATTTGACGGGCTCGCCTCGCTTTATCTGGTGTCGCTGATGTTTGGGCTGGCGCAGGGTGGGATCGTGCCGAGCTATGCGCTCGTGGTGCGGGAATATATGCCGAGTGCGGAGGCGGGTCGGCGTGTGGGTTTCGTGATGATGGCGACGATCATGGGGATGGCGTTGGGCGGTTGGATGTCGGGGTGGATTTACGACGTGACGGGCAGTTACCAGATGGCGTTCGTGAACGGGATTGCGTGGAATGCGATGAACATCACGATCATGGTGATCATTTTGCTGCGGACACGGCCGAGGGCGCCGAGGATGGCGGTGGCTTGAGGGCCAGAAATTTCGTGCCTCAGTGAAAGATTCTGCCGGGGATATTTTTGGCCAGAAGAAGCGGCTGGGGTTCAGTCTTCGTGGACGATCTTGATGTGTTTTTCACCACGGGCTTCGGATAGCACCATTTGTTTCTGACGTTCGCGGAAGCGGGCTTTGTCGGTTTCTGAGGTTTCATCTGCGCAAAGGTGGCAGGAGACGCCGTCTTCATATTCCGGGCGTTCGGTGTCTTCGGTCAGGACGGGGCGGCGGCAGGCGTGGCAGAGGATGTGTTGGCCTTCCTCCAGCCCGTGATCCACGGAGACGCGGTTGTCGAAAACGAAGCAGGAGCCTTGCCAGAGGCTCTCTTCCTCCGGCACCTGTTCGAGGTATTTCAGGATGCCGCCCTGGAGGTGAAAGACCTCCTCCACCCCTTCGCCCAGCAGGTAGTTGGTGGATTTTTCACAGCGGATGCCGCCAGTGCAGAACATGGCGATGCGTTTGCCGTCGAACCGATCCTTGTTGGCGGCCCACCAGTCGGGGAAGTCGCGGAAGGAGGTGGTTTCCGGGTCAATCGCGCCTTTGAACGTGCCGATGGCGACCTCGAAATCATTGCGGGTGTCGATGACGGCCACGTCGGGGGCTTCGATGAGGGCGTTCCAGTCGGCGGGCGCGACGTAACGGCCGGTGCCAGCGCGGGGGTCCACGTGAGGCTGACCCATGGTCACAATTTCTGCCTTCACGCGGATTTTGAGGTGGCGGAAGGGTTGGTGTGTGGAATGGCTTTCCTTCCAGACCAGAGTGTCGAAACCGGGCAGGGCGCGGATGTGGTCGAGCACTGCGCGGATGCCAATGCCTGGCCCGGCGATGGTGCCGTTGATGCCTTCTTCGGCGAGGATGAGGGTGCCGGAGATACGCGCGTTCATGCATAGCGCATGGAGCGGCCCTTGCAGGGCGCTGGGGTCCTCCACATGCGTGAAATGATAGAGCGCGGCGATGGTGTACATGGGGCGCGGTATGGACGATTTCGCGCGCAAATCCAATACGCGTGACCTCCTCGCGCGAATCCGTCAGACTGAACGCACTCAGGCGCGAAGGAGAGGCCCCATGCATGCTTTGATCGTTGTGGATGTGCAGAATGATTTTTGCCCGGGCGGTGCGCTGGCCGTGGCCGGTGGGGATGAGATTGTGCCGGGGATCAATGCGTTGATGGATCAGATGGACGCGGTGGTGCTGACGCAGGATTGGCACCCGGCGGGGCATTCGTCTTTTGCGTCCTCGCATCCGGGGCAGGAGGTGATGAGCCTCATTGAGATGCCATATGGG
>JBCCCZ010000131.1:0-7700 GCA_039033255.1 Pseudomonadota bacterium | reverse complement strand
TGTTTTTTTTTTGTATAAATTTTGCGGGGGGGGTGGGCCAAAACCGGTGGTTTTCGACGTGGGGGGCTGGCCCCCTACACCGACTTAAGCGTCAGTGAACCACCGCGTCTTTCGGAGGCTCCTGCTTGGTCGACCCAACCCGATCCCCGATGATCAAGCCATCCGGCCCAGCAGAGACGTCCACCTCTGACCCGTCCAGAATGTCCCCCGCCAACAGCGCCTCCGCCAACGGATCCTGCAACGCTTTTTGAATGACCCGCTTCAAAGGCCTCGCCCCGTAAACCGGATCATAGCCCTCATCGGCAAGCCAAGTCTTGGCCCCTTCATTCAGATTGAGCGTTATCTTCCGGCTGGCCAACCGCTTGAGCAGCCGCGACATCTGAATATCCACGATCCCATCCATCTGAGCACGGGCGAGACGATCAAAGATCACGATCTCATCCAATCGGTTCAGGAATTCCGGCCGGAAATGCGCCCGCACCGCATCCATCACGTCGCGCTTGGCATCAGACGCATCCGCATCCTCAGCCAATTGGCTCAGCGCTTGGCTCCCAAGGTTCGACGTCAGAATAATCAGCGTCTGCTTGAAATCCACGGTCCGACCTTGCCCATCGGTCAGCACACCGTCATCGAGGACCTGCAACAGCACGTTGAACACCTCCGGATGCGCCTTTTCGACCTCATCAAACAGCACCACCTGATAGGGTCTGCGCCGCACGGCTTCGGTCAGCACACCGCCCTCATCATAGCCCACATAACCGGGCGGGGCCCCGATCAGGCGCGACACGGCGTGTTTCTCCATGAATTCCGACATATCAATGCGCACCATCGCGCTGTCATCATCAAACAGAAACTCCGCCACGGCCTTGGTCAGTTCCGTCTTGCCCACGCCCGTCGGCCCGAGGAACAGAAACGACCCAAGCGGCCGGTTCTCATCATTCAAGCCAGCCCGCGCGCGCCGCACGGCATTGGCCACGGCCTTCACCGCCGCGTTCTGACCAATCACGCGCTTATGCAGCCCGTCTTCCATGGAAAGCAGCTTTTCGCGTTCCCCTTCCAGCATCTTGGCTGTCGGGATTCCGGTCCAACGTTCCACCACCTGTGCGATCTGTTCAGGCCGCACCGCCTCTTCCACCATCACGCCGGTCTCTTCCGTGGCCTCAGCCTCCGCCAGTTTCTTCTCCAGATCCGGGATCACGCCATAGGAAAGCTCGCCCGCCTTGGCCAGATCACCGGCACGCTTGGCGTTCTCCAACTCAATGCGCGCGCGATCCAGTTGCTCTTTCAGATCCCGCGCACCGGCAAGCTTATCGCGCTCCGACTGCCACGCGGCGGTCATCTGCGCGGATTTCTCCTGCAGATCGGCCAGGTCTTTTTCCAGCTTCTCCAACCGGTCCTTGCTGGCCGCATCGTCTTCTTTCTTCAATGCCTCCGCCTCAATCTGCTTTTGCAGAATATCCCGGTCCAGCGCGTCCAGTTCTTCGGGTTTGCTGTCCACTTCCATGCGCAAACGGCTCGCGGCCTCATCCACCAAATCAATGGCCTTATCCGGCAGGAACCGATCCGTGATGTAGCGGTTCGACAGCGTCGCGGCACTCACCAAGGCGCTGTCCGAAATCCGCACCCCGTGGTGCAATTCATACTTTTCCTTGATCCCGCGCAGGATCGAAATCGTATCCTCCACGGTGGGCTCAGCCACAACCAGCGGCTGGAACCGCCGCGCGAGCGCCGCATCCTTCTCCACATGCTTGCGATATTCATCGAGCGTCGTCGCCCCCACACAGTGCAACTCCCCCCGCGCCAGCGCAGGCTTAATGAGGTTGGCCGCATCCATCGCGCCATCCGTCTTGCCTGCGCCCACAAGGGTATGCATCTCGTCAATGAACAGAATGATCTCACCGGCGGCAGAGGTCACTTCATTCAGAACAGCCTTCAGCCGCTCCTCAAACTCCCCGCGATACTTCGCACCGGCAATCAGCGCGCCCATATCCAGCGCGAGCAGCTTCTTATTGAGCAAACTCTCCGGCACATCCCGGTTCACGATCCGCAGCGCAAGACCTTCGGCAATCGCGGTCTTACCCACGCCCGGTTCCCCGATCAGCACCGGGTTGTTCTTGGTCCGCCGGCTCAGCACCTGCATGGCCCGGCGGATCTCATCATCGCGGCCAATGATAGGGTCAATCTTGCCCTCTTCGGCCGCTTTCGTCAGGTCGGTGGCGTACTTCTCCAACGCCTCATAGGTATCTTCAGCCGTCGCACTGTCGGCCTTGCGCCCCTTGCGTACATCCTCAATCGCGGCATTCAGCGTCTGCGCCGAAACGCCCCCCTGATCCAGCGCGTCTTTCGCAGCAGATTTCACAATCGCCAGCGCGGTCAGCAGCCGTTCAGCGGGCACAAAACTGTCGCCCGCCTTCTTGGCCAGCTTCTCACCCTCATCCAGCACCTTCCCGGTCTGGGTATCCATATACACCTGACCCGTATCGCCGGTGACAACCGGAATCTTCCCAAGCGCCAGGTCCAACGCCTGCACCACGCGCTCAGGCTTCCCGCCCGCGCGCTTGATCAAGGTGCTCGCCTGCCCCTGATCATCATCCATCAATGCCTTGAGTACGTGTTCGGGCGCCAGTTTCTGGTGGTTTTCCCGCATGGCGATCGTCTGGGCCGCTTGCAAAAACCCGCGCGAGCGCTCCGTGAACTTGCCTAAGTCCATCGTTTTTCTCCTTTTAAGCGTTCTCCCGTCGGCGCACCCTCTTTGAGGCATACGTCTTTCGGGAACCTTGACCTTTTAGATGGGGAACGGCTTGACCGTGTTCAAGAGCGCCTAATATTTAAGCATTTTGGCGGATTTTTGCCCATATTTAGTGGTCAAATCACGAAAAGCCCCAACATTTCGCATATTCTTGTGAGCGCGTCTTCCAATTGCACCCTGCGTTTCCATTTCAGTCGCAGATCGCCGCGAGGCAGTGGGTGAAAGGAACTTATCCATGTGTATCAATGAGATGACTGCAACCGTGACGCTTGGGTTGGCACTCTACAACCCGGAAACCGGCGCTTTTGAGGCAAAAGCCGAAGTACGGGAAGGGGGCGCCGTCTTTTCCTACCCAGTGACGTTCCCAGCTCTTCCCCACGCTGAGTTTGAAACCGTCATCAAAGGTCTCAACGCCCAAGCGCTGACGCGACATGCCCAGGCACGCGAACGCACGCAGCGGTTCCTCCGCGATACTGTCCGCGCCGTTATACACCGCGCCGACACTCCAGCGCTGGGTGGGTTTCTGGGGGCCTGACCGCCGCGCCACCTTGACGATCTGAGGCAGGCCCGCGACAAGGGCGCACCCTGTCGCCAAAGGATGCGCCCATGCCGGATGACCGTTTGATCGTCGCCATTGATCTGCCCAACGCGCTTGATGGCATGAATTTCGCGAGCCAGCTGGGCGATACTGTGTCGTTTTACAAGATTGGCCTTGGTATGCTGACAGGTGGTGGCCTGGCGCTCGCCAATGAGCTGAAGCAGGATCACGGCAAGCGTATCTTTCTTGACATGAAGCTTTTCGACATCGGCGCGACCGTGGAGGCCGCCGTGCGCGGGCTGGCGCAGTTCGATCTCGATTTCCTGACCGTCCATGGTGACCCCTACGTGGTGCGCGCGGCGCAAGAAGGCGCTGCGGGATCGCCTATGAAAATTCTTGCCGTGACGATCCTGACCTCGCTGGACCGCGATGACCTTGATGCGAGCCTCATCAAAGGTGGCGCTATGCCCGATCTGGTGCAAGACCGAGCTGGCCGCGCCTTTGACGCAGGTGCCGATGGCGTGATCACTTCCCCGCAAGAGGCTGCCCTGATCCGCGCCCTGCCCGAGGCGTCAGGCCGTCTGATCGTCACCCCCGGCGTGCGTCCCGCGGGGGCAAGCCTTGGCGATCAAAAACGCGTGGCCACCCCCGCACAGGCGCTGGCGAACGGTGCCGATCACATCGTTGTGGGCCGCCCGATCCATGCCGCCCCAGACCCTGCCGCAGCGGCGCGCGCTATTCTGGACGACATCGCCTAGCACCACCCTTGCATGGGGCTCTGCCCCACGTCGACGCCGATGGCCTCGACGTTCCCCGGAGTATTTCGGGCAAGATGAAGCAGGGGACCTGTCGCCAATGTTCATCTTACCACAAATACGCATGCGCCTTGCGCGTCAGGGGCGAGGCTCGGTATGGCGTGCATGCGGTCGCGAAAATGCGGGGCGGTACGTATCGCAGTCACGCATTCTGTCAGGACGGGCAGCGCCGCCTCTCGCTCTTGTTGCGCGCGCTGCGTATACTGCCTGCGCAGAATTTGAAAAACCATGTGAACTATGCCTGCCCTATGCCGTGCCTGCCTGACCACATTTGACACCGGAACCCGCTGCCCTTCTTGCCGCAGCCCCCGGGTGACGCAGCACGCTGAACTCTTTGATCTTTCGATTGCTCACATGGATTGCGATGCGTTCTATGCCAGCGTCGAAAAGCGCGACAATCCAGAACTGAGGGACATGCCGCTCATCATCGGTGGCGGGCGGCGCGGTGTGGTGTCTACCGCCTGTTACATTGCGCGCATTCGTGGGGTGCGGTCGGCCATGCCGATGTTTCAAGCGTTGAAGTTGTGCCCCGAGGCCGTTGTGGTGCGCCCTCGGATGGAGGTCTACGCGCAGGTCTCGCGCCAGATCCGCGCGATGATGGAAGATTTGACGCCGTCGATTGAGCCTTTGTCGCTGGACGAGGCATTCCTTGATCTGACGGGCACCGAACGCCTGCACGGCGCGCCGCCTGCGGTGATGCTGGCGCGGCTCACAAAGCGCATGCAGGAGGAGGTGGGCGTGACCGGCTCCATTGGTCTCAGCCACAACAAGTTTCTTGCCAAAGTGGCCTCTGACCTCGACAAACCGCAGGGCTTCTCTGTCATCGGCGTCGCAGAGACGGAAAGCTATCTTCGGCCCAAGCCGGTGAGCTTGATTTGGGGCGTGGGCCATGCCACTCGGTCTGCTCTGGAGGCGGCGGGCATCCGCACTTTTGCCGATCTATTGCGCTGGGACCGCGAAGATCTGACCGCGCGGTTTGGCGCCATGGGCGACCGGCTTTGGCATCTGGCGCGCGGCCAGGACAGGCGGCGTGTGACGGCCCATGAGCCGGTTAAATCCATTTCCAATGAAACGACCTTTGGCGAAGATACCGCCGATCTTGATATTCTGGACGGGCATATCTGGCGCATGGCCGAAAAGGTCTCTGACCGGGCCAAGGCCAAGGATCTGGCGGGACGCGTGGTGACATTGAAACTTAAACGCGCGGATCATTCGATCATCACCCGACGCCATGCGCTGCGCGATGCCACGCAAATGGCCGACACGGTCTACCATGAGGCCCGCGCGCTGATGGATCAGGTTGACCATGACACGCCCTATCGCCTCATCGGTGTTGGGCTGTCGCATCTTGTCTCTGCCAATGAGGCCGATCTGTCAGGCGACCTGCTGGATCCGGGCGCGCGCGTACGCGAAAAGGCAGAGCGCGCCACCGATGAGATACGCCGAAAGTTTGGCGATGATGCGATCATCAAGGGCCGGACTTTGAGATAGGACGGACGGTTTAAAGTGCCGCATCAAAAGGGCCGGCCCGACTTTTTTAAAGGCAGCGCCGTCGAGTAATTCTGGAAAGATGAAATATGGCGCTTCTTGTTTCATCTGGTCACAAATACGCAGCATCTAGGTGTACCACAGGCGGTTTCGTCTGATTGAAAGCGCACGACGCCCAAGAGGTATTAGCCCCACACTTCATCAAGCAGTTGAAAACTGCCCTCTTTAAAGCGCAGATACAGAATGTCGCCGGGCTGATCTGCGGCGCGCCGGTGAAAGAGAACGAATTCAGACCCGCAGCGGGAAATAAAAAGTGGAGTATCGACCGTATTGGGCAAGTTCGTACGCAATGCATCATGCAGACCGTTAAGCCGTTTCTGATAGAGGATCTTGCTGGCCTCGCGCATGTCCAGCACGGGCGGGCGGCAGCCATCAAAAATCTCCGTCACATGGGTTTTGCGGGTTGCCGGGTTGGGCATAGAGAACCTTTGACCGGCCGCATGATGGGCCGCGTCGTGTTGGGATATCGAACCTGCGGTGGCTGTGCTGTACCCTGCCGGAACAGTCGGACCGTTGGTTGACATCAGGATAAGCGGCAGAAGCAATGACGTTTGCACGAGGTCGGTTCCCGGACAGGATTTGAAGGCTGGGCTCAGTCAGCCTGAACTAGTTGGCACAGGCCAACAGGCAAACGCTTACGTCCAAGATGTGAAGATTACCTTAGCACTGTGGCGCATGCGCAGCCGCTATTCTGCCGCCAGGGGATTTTCCAAAGGTCGACCGATTTGCGCGATATCCGCGATAACGTCGGTGATCAGCTTCTGGAACGCATCGAACCCGTCATGGGGCCTGATCTGTCGTTCATCCATGTAGAGCGAGCGGTCGATTTCAATCTGGATCGTGTGCACCCCGCTGGAGGGGCGGCCATAATGCTGGGTCACATAGGCGCCCGCGAAGGGTGTGTTTCGGGTCACCGTCAGGCCCGCGCCGTGGAATGCCTCTTCCACCAGCCCTACAACCTGTTCGCTGGCTGCCGCGCCGAACCGGTCGCCAAGCACCACGTCAGGGCGAGGCGTGCCGGTTTGGGCAACGCTGTCCATCGCCTCATGGGGCATGGAATGGCAATCAAGCAGGATCGCCTGTCCGAACATCGCTTTGGCCTCGTCAAGCTCTGCGCGCAGGGCCGTGTGGTAGGGGCGCCAATACGCATCGATGCGGCGCTGAGCCTCCGCCCGGGTGATCTTGCCCGAATAGATCGCCTTGCCGTTGGCGACCACGCGGGGCACCACGCCCAGGCCCGAGGCCACACGGGGGTTGTGACCTGATCGCCGCACGCCCTGAATGAGGGCGGGATCAAGTTCATCCTCGGAGCGATTCACATCCACATAGGCGCGCGGCATGCCTGCCGTGATCAGCGGCGCACCGTGTTCGGGCGCGGCCGCGAAAAGAGTATCGACGAACGCATCTTCAGAGCTGCGAATCGCGTGTTTGTCGAGCAGGCTCTGGCGCATGAAGCTCATGGGGTAATAACGCCCGGAATGGGGCGAGGCGAACACCGCACAGGTGTTGCGCGCCACAGGCGCGTAGATGTGATATGCCTTTCGCGACATGAGCGTTCCTTTCGCATCTGCATCATAGAGCGAAATTGCCGATCTAAAAGCCCTTGATCCGGTGGGATATAGCTTTTATACGGCGTGAATGCTGGCGTGGATTTCCCGCGCCCCATCTATTTTGGGGCATAGGGTTTTTGAAACCAAGCCGGTGACACGGGCGATTAGCTCAGCGGTAGAGCACTTCGTTGACATCGAAGGGGTCACTAGTTCGATCCTAGTATCGCCCACCATAATGATTTGCTGTGCATCAGACGTTTTCTGGCGCACAACACCCGCAACCCAAGGCGTCCCGGATCACACGCCAGTTGATCCAGCCGCGCCGCGACAAAGAGGAGAGGACCATGAAGGTCAAGAACTCGCTGCGTTCGCTGAAGAACCGGCATCGCGACTGCCGCGTGGTGCGCCGTAAAGGCCGCGTCTACGTGATCAACAAAACCCAGCGTCGGTTCAAAGCTCGCCAGGGCTGAACCAGCTTGGATGAAAGATGTGAAAGACCC
>JBCCCZ010000130.1:0-7750 GCA_039033255.1 Pseudomonadota bacterium | reverse complement strand
GGCCGACGACGATACTCAGAAGTGATTGCGTAAAATCCATCATTGCGCCGCCTCCTCGGTGGTGCAACGGGCGGAGGCCCCGGTTTGACCGGTGGCCTCCGCGCTTATTTTTCGGACCAGTTACAGCTCGGATTGGAAATCGACGTAATGGGGCAATTTGATGTGTTCGAGAAAGCCGGTGGCCTGGATGTTGTCGGAATGCATCAGCACGAATTCTTCATCCTGTGCGGGGGCGCCGGAGTTTTCTTCGCCCAGTTCCTGCCAGCGGAGCGCGCGATCCACCAGCGACATAGAGATGGACTTCCGCTCTGACTGGCCAAAGACGAGGCCGTAGCCGCGGGTGAATTGCGCAGGCTGCGTTTTGGAGCCTTGGAATTGGTTCACGGTTTCACATTCGGTCACGGTGATCTCTCCGATCTCGATGGAAAAGCCCAGTTCGGGGATGTCCATTTCCACCGCAACCGCGCCGATGCGCAGCTCGCCCACAAAAGCATGCGTGCGCCCGTAGCCGCGCTGCGTGGAATAGGCGAGACCAAGGAGGAAGCCTTCATCGGCACGCGTGAGCGCCTGCAGGCGCAGGGCGCGGTTTGCGGGCAATTCCAGCGGTTCACGGGTGAGGTCGCGGGGCACCTCATCGCTGCGCGTCTCGGATTGAATCAGGCCCTCTTGGTTCAGAAATTCGGTGATGTGAGGGACGTTTTGGGTGGGCGATTTGCAGTTGGCGACCGGGGGGCATTCCCCATCGGCGGCCAGTTTGAAATCCAGAAGCCGGTGCGTGTAGTCGAAGGTGGGTCCCAGAATCTGACCGCCGGGCGCGTCCTTGAACGTGGCAGAGATGCGCCGGTCACAGGCCATTTTGCAAGTATCGATAGGGTGAGACGCGCCAAGGCGAGGCAAGGTTGTGCGATAGGCGCGGATGAGGAAGACCGCCTCGATAAGATCACCGCGGGATTGTTTGATCGCCAAAGCGGCCAAATCGGGATCATAGAGCGAGCCTTCGGCCATCACCCGTGCCACCGAGAGAGCGAGTTGTTCGCGGATCTGGTCAAGGGTGAGTTCCGCGATCTGCGTGTCCCCACGCCGTTCTTCGGCCAGCCACGCATGGGCATTGTCAATCGCCCTCTCCCCACCTTTCACCGCCACATACATCAGTCTGACGCCACTTCTGTTGAGCGCGGCAAAGCCATAACCTTTGTTGAGCGCGGCAAAGCCATCACCTTTGTTGAGCGCGGCAAAGCCGCGACACGCGACCCGCAGGTCAGGAAGAAATCGAGGCCCAGCGGGAAATGGCGATTGTTGGCCTGCATCAGATTGGCATCCGGCAGGTTAAGACGGGCCGCCTCTTTGATCCCCGGCCCTTTGAGCAAAGCACCCTCGCCGTGCAGATCCTCCATTTCGACGATCAGTGTGGTGGATCGGTCGGGATATTCCGGCGTGCCGACCGGGTAGGAAGAAAGCGGCAGAAGCGCCTCCCATGCCCCAAGGGCGAAAGCGGCGTCCTGCGGGGCGACGAGTGGCGCGCTGGTGTGAAAGGTGAGCCAATCGCGCATGGCGGCGCAATCATGATCGCCTGCCAGATAGACGCCTGTTTCATGATCCGCCAGCGTCAGCAACAAAGAGCCCGCAGCCTTCGACGTGGGTGCAGGTGGGGTGGCTGCATCAAGGGGTTCGATCCGTCCCGGACGGGCCATCGCAGACATCGCCGCACGAAAGGCGCGTGCGGCCTCCACCGGGGCGTCATGAAACCCGCCGTCCAAGCTTTTGCCGTCCATCAGTCTTCTCCTCTTGCCAGTGTGAAGAAATCAACTTTGGTGGCAGCTGCCTTGGCCGCGCGCGTGTGTTTCGCGTCAACCATGGCTTTTTCAAGTGGGTCCAACACCGTCCGGCGCAGCGCAGTGGCCTTGGTCGTTTGCATATGTGCGTCGACAAGGGCCGCGCGGGTGGCGTGGGCTTTGTTGCGCCCTTGCACGTAGCCGTGACCGACCTGCCCCCCGGGCAATTTCAGCGAACAGCGCGTGACCGTCATTTCGCCCAGATTAAAGGGCGCGCCGGTGGCCCCCGCCCGGCCGCGCACCATCACTCCGCCCGCCTCTGGCGCGCGCAGCCATGTGTGCGGCTCAGCGCCATCAAAGACATCCCACAACCGCTCCAATTCAGCGGGCGGGGATTTCGCCAGAAGGCTCATCCAGGCTTTGCGGGCTTCGGTCTGCGGCATGTCGTCTCTTTCTAGACAGCTTGCGGATTTGTCTATTTTACTATACAACTAGACAAATCTTTATCTCCCTTTTGGTGTCCGCACAAGCCATCCGCACATGAAATTTCCATGACAAAAGGCCCGTGATGCCCAATAAGACAGAAAAAATCCCGGTTTGGCGGTCGATCTACAGCACGCTGAGCGGTGACATCGGCGAAGGTCGCTATGCGCAGGGCGATAAATTGCCCACGGAAGCCGCGTTGTCCCGGCGCTTCGGCGTCAATCGCCACACAGTGCGCCGGGCGCTGGCGAAATTGGCCGAGGATGGAACCGTCCATGCCCGTCGCGGTGCGGGGGTGTTTGTCACGCAGGAACCCACGCTTTATCCCATTGGCAAGCGCGTGCGGTTTCACCAGAATCTACAGGCAGCAGGGCGGCTGCCGACCAAAGAGGTACTGGCCTTGGAAACGCGCCCAGCGGGGAAGGACGAGGCCGACATGTTGGCGCTTGAGCCGCGCGCGATGGTGCATGTCTATGAAGGCATCTCCCGCGCCGATGACCAGCCCGTAGCGCTGGCCCGCACGATCTTTCCGGCGGCGCGGTTTCCTGATTTGCCTCGGGAGTTGAGGCGATATCACTCCATCAGCAAGGCATTGCAGGAATGTGGGCTGGCTGATTACACCCGTGTCTGGACCCGGTTTACGGCCAAGCAGGCCTCTGCCACGCAATCAAGGCATTTGCAGATCAGTGAGGGTGCGCCGCTTTTGCGCACCGTGTCGCTCAGCGTGGATGAGGCCGGCGCGCCGGTCGAGTATGGCCGCACATGGTTTGCCGGTGACCGCGTCACTCTGACCGTGGGGGATGATTGATCCGGGCTGTTCGCGGGCTATGATCTTGGATCAATCAAGGGATCATCCATGTTTCGTTTTTTCTCTGCCAAGGCCGATGCTGACACGGTCCAATCTGTCGATCCGGTCGACGTGAGTTTCGGGCATTACATGACACTGGCCGATGCGCGGTTGCGGGTGTTTTCGGTGTTTGATGATCTTTACTATGATCGCGCGGATGCGGACATGCTGTCGCCTGCGATGCGCAATCATGCCTTTGAACGGTTGGGCAAGATCGGGTTTCGGCAGGTGTCTGGCAATGTGCTGGAGGATCGCGCGGCAGACCGCCGGTGTCTGATGCCCAAATCCCACGCGTTGGGGGCGTCGCCTTTTGACATCACGCGATACACGCCCCGTCGGGATCAGGATTTCTACTTGCTGACGCCCACGCAAACCGCGTGTCAGTTCATTGATCACTACGGTCATGAAGAGGCGGTGGAGCGGGTGGCGCAGTTGATCACGGTGCAGCCGATCAATCTGTTTCGCCTGATGGATTATCTGGAGCACACGCCGAACCATCGGGAGTTTCTGAAAGCCATCAAGTTTCTGGAGAAAACGCAGAAGGAGGCGGTGAAATCCGAGCCTCTGAAGCGGCGCAGAGCGTTGGGTTAAGACGCGACAGAGCGCCTTCGTCTGGCCCCGGTCTGGCGATCCTGACCTCTAGTCTGCAGCACTTTATCCATGAGAACCCGGACAATATCCGAGCAATAGCCTGCAATTGCCATTTCGCCAGGCCCTGGGTGGGGCCCTCCTCAAAGCGATTGCAAGCAATCGCTTGCCGGGCAACGGACGAAGGCGCGTCGGCCCAAGGGCCTTGATTGCGCGCCGGGGGAATTGCCCGTTTCTTAGCCATCGACACGCACAAAATCGCCAAGCATGGGCCGGTCCCTTGCACCTTAGCGAACGCAGGCGTATGGGATCACTATGCAAGCGCAGAAAAATAAACGGCTGACGCGGTCAGTCTGGGTGGACGCAGGCATGGATGTGCTGCGCAAACAGGGTTCGGATGCGCTCAAAGCCGAGCCCATGGCGCGGCACATGAAGACCACCAAGGGCTCTTTTTACTGGCATTTCAAGGATGTGGAGGATTTCCACATCGCCATCCTGAATCTCTGGGAACAAGCCGCAATTGCGGAGCTTTCCCGCGTGCTGGAACAGGAAACCGGCGGCGTGGCTTGCTTTCAGACGCTGGCAAAGTCGCTGGCCGATCCGGACAAGCGCAACAGCATTCTGCGGGGCGAGACGGCGGTGCGGGCTTGGTCCACAAATGCAAAACTGGCCCACGACGTGGTCGCGCGGGTGGATGAAGCGCGGATGGATGTGCTGACCACCGTGCTCAAGCATATTGGCATCGGCAACCCGGAGGTTGCTCATATGGTCTATGGCGCGGCGGTCGGGATCGGCATGGTCAAGACCGGTAAAACCCGCGACAAATCAGAGGCCATCGGATCGCTTGTCGATCTGGTGCTGGCGCTCAGATGATGCGCGCCGGTGTTGGCCTGACGGCGATGCTGGGCCTCTTTTCATGCGGGGATGAGACGCTGAGCGGCTATGGCGCGGCGGACACTGCATGGGTGCTGACCGAGTTGGACGGCGCGACCTTTGAGGCGCGCGCGGTTTTGAGCTTCCCCGAAGAGGGCCGCATTCAGGGTCAGGCACCGTGCAACACGTTTTCCGGCAGTCAGACGGTGCCTTATCCGTGGTTCAATGCCGAAGGGATTGCCGTGACACGCATGGCATGCCCGGACTTGGAGGCGGAGGCTGCGTTTTTCGACGCGTTACAGGCGATGACGCTGGCCGAAGTGGGCGTGGACACACTGTTTTTGAGCAATGATGACGGGCGCAAGATGGTGTTCCGGGCGGAAAACTAACCCCGCACGCGGCGTTCCAAGCGATCCACGAACCGCGCCCGGGCATCAGGCAGTGGTTTGTGACCCAGTTCCGGAGCGACGCGTTGGGTGAGGAAGTAGCCTGTGACGCCAAGCGCCTCCAGCACATCTGCATCCTCGCCGTTGCCTTGTTCCAGCAGGCTGGGCGGCAGTGGCAACAGCCTGTCGGCCCAGTCGCCCGCACCCGCCTTTGACACCGCCCGGCCCGTTTTGGGCGAGACATAGATCAGCGCATCGCCCCCCTGCCCCAGCACCGCACATTCGGTCAGGTCGAGGCCAAAGCCCAGATCATCCAAAAGCGCGAGTTCCCAGCGAAGATAGGCCAGCGGCCAAATCTCCGGCTGGCCCAGCAGATCGAGAAGCGCGCGGGTTTTGTCATAGAGGCGGGTGTGTCGTTCGCGTTCAGGCAGACAAAAGAGCAGCAAAGACACCACCGCATTCAGCCCAGAAAGCGACAGTCGGTCTCCCAGTGACGCCGCCGCGCGGGAGCGGATGGGTTCAACGGTGAAGCTGCCCAGATGATCCTCCAGGCGCGCCTTCCACGTTACATCCAGCTGCGCGCCGGGTTGCAGGATCGGGGCCAGTTTGCGCGAGGTGCCACCGCGCACGACACCGCTAGCGCGGCCGTGGTCCGGGCTGAAGACGTCGATGATGGCGGCACTTTCGCCATGACGGCGGGATTGCAAAAGAATCGCCTCATCGCGCCATTCCATCAGTCCGCCAGCCCCGGTTCATCCAGAAGGTGGCGGCCTGCGCGGTCTTCCACCTCAATCACCCAGAGGTCGGGATCAAAGCCGCGTTGGCGGGTGATGGCGGCGTCCACGTCAGTCTCTGCGCCGTCGGCGAGGACATCCCAGCTGCGTTTGTCTGTCATGAGGTCAAAGCCGCGTTGAAAGAGCCGCGCCTGCCCGTTGAGCGTGTTGAGTTTGACCAGAATGGCACCTGCGGTGTCATCGCCATGGCTTGTCACGAAAGCCGGGATGCCGGACATTCGGAGGCGGGCCAGATAGGCCTGCACCCAGAACTCCGACGTCAGCCGGGTCACCCCGCGCCGTCCTTGAAATCAAGCCCCATCTCGGAGTAGCGCTCTGCCTCTTCCAGCCAGCCCGGGCGCACTTTAACCTGCAGGAAAAGATGCACGCGGCGGCCCAGGAAGTCTTCCAGTTCGGTGCGGGCGGCTTGGCTGACGCCTTTGATCGTCTCACCTTTTTTGCCCAGCAGAATGCCCTTATGGCCGTCCCGCATGACATAGATGATTTGGTCGATCTTGGCCGATCCATCTTTGCGCTCTTCCCAGCCTTCGGTTTCGACCGTGAGCTGATAGGGCAGTTCCTGATGCAGGCGCAGGGTCAGTTTCTCGCGGGTGATCTCGGCGGCGATCATGCGCATGGGCAGATCGGCGATCTGGTCTTCAGGGTAGAGCCAGGGGCCTTCAGGAAGGGTGCCTGCAAGCCATGCGCGCAGGTCCTGCACGCCGTGGCCCTTTTCGGCGGAGATCATGAAGGTTTCCACGAACCCGTAGCGGTCGTTGAGATCCTTGGTGAGGCTGAGCAGCGCATCGGATTTCACGCGGTCGATCTTGTTGATGGCGAGCGCCACGGGGCGCGACCCAGCCACCTTTGGCAGTTCTTCGAGGATGCGTTCCACGCCTTCGGTGATGCCGCGATGGGCCTCCACCAACAAAACGACGATATCGGCATCGGCGGCCCCACCCCAAGCGGCGGCGACCATGGCGCGGTCAAGTCGGCGGCGCGGGCGGAAAAGACCCGGCGTGTCGACAAAGACCAGTTGCGCGTCGCCTTCGATGGCCACGCCGCGAATGCGGGCGCGGGTGGTTTGCACTTTGTGGGTGACGATGGACACTTTCGCGCCCACCATGCGGTTGAGCAGCGTGGATTTCCCTGCGTTCGGCTCACCGATCAGGGCGATGAAGCCGGCGCGCGTGGTGGTATCTTCGGTCATTGATCCTGTACCTGTTCAAGCAAGGCGCCTGCCGCGGCCTGTTCGGCCTGACGTTTGGAGCCTGCCTTGGCCTGACTGCCTTCGCCGCTTTCAAGGCGGGCCTCGATGGTGAATTGCGGGGCGTGGTCGGGGCCGTCGCGGGACAATTCCACGTATTGCGGCGGGGAAAGACCGCGGGCTTGGGCCCATTCCTGCAGCGCGGTCTTGGCGTCACGGGCGTCGTCGGCGACCTGACCCACGCGGTCGCCCCAAAGACGGATCACCATATCGCGGGCCGCGTCAAACCCGCCATCGCGGTAGACAGCGGCGATCACCGCCTCCATTGCGTCACCCAGCAAGGCTTGCTTTCGCCGACCGCCCGACAGCATCTCTGAGCGGCCGAGTTTGAGGACCTTACCAAGATCAATCTCGCGGGCCACATCGGCGCAGGCTTCCTTGCGCACAAGCGCGTTGAAACGGGGGGCCAGCAAGCCTTCTTGCGCGGAGGGGTCCTGATCCAGCAGCGCCTCGGCCATCACAAGGCCCAGCACGCGGTCGCCCAGAAATTCCAGCCTTTGATTGTCATCGCGGTTGGGCGACGACATGGAGGCGTGGGTCACCGCCCGCACGAGGCGCTCAGGCTTTTTGAACGCATAGCCCAGCCGGTCTTCAAAGGCCTTGAGCTCCGCCGAGAGCTTCATTCGAGCTTCTCAAAGAATCGTTCACCCCGCGTTGTCCTGAAGAAGTGCTTGGCGCTGCCTGCCGAATAGAAAATCACGCGGTCGGCGCTGACGATGAGGTTTTCGTAATGAACATATCCCTCGCCTCCCGCACTTTCC
>JBCCCZ010000129.1:0-7785 GCA_039033255.1 Pseudomonadota bacterium | reverse complement strand
CCCAAACAAGTCCAGAACATGCTCGACGCCCCGTTCTACAGCCGCTCCTCCATCCGCACACAGCTGGACGGGGAACTTTGCGAGGGCGTCCACGAAGCGCTTGATCTGCGCCGCTTCCGATCCCCGCTTCTGAAACCCATGCTCGCCGTTCGCGTACCACGGCGCGCGGGTTGGCGGTTCAGCTAAAAGTTTACAAGCCTCCGGCGGGAGTATTTCCGGCCAAAAAGAAGCCGAAACTGAGCCTGCTTCTTTTTGGCCGAAAGTACTCCGGGGGTGTGGGGGCTGGCCCCCACTCCTGTGTTAGCCGTTTTGAGCAACCTCTGGATTCAGTCGAACGACAGCTAGATTTAGTGCGCCAGCCACGGTCACCCAAACCAGATAGGGCATGAACATGAGGCCCGCCCACACGTCAACCGCCCATAGCGCGACCATTGAGGCTGCCACTGACAGCCACAGCGCGACCAAAACGATCATGCCAGCCTTCAGTTTCTGCAACCCAAAGAAAACAGGTGTCCAGAGCGCGTTCACAGCGATCTGCAAGGACCAAAGCGCCAACGCGACGCCATTGCCGGGCAACGCGCCGACCCGCGCGCCCGCGATCGACATCAACACGTAAAGCGACGTCCAGGCCAGCGGGAACAGCCAATTGGGCGGCGTCCAGGAAGGTTTCTCCAACCGTTCATACCATTCCCCGGGCGGAAAGATCGCACCCATCGCCCCGGCGGCCACGCAGGCGGCAAGGAAAATAGAAAACAACAACCAGAACATCGTGTTACCGCGCTCCCTTTGTCGCAGACGCAAGCGCTGCGTTTTCTTCCCGGTCGCGGGTCTTGAGCCCGGCCATGGTGGCCAGAATGCCATCACTCCAATCCGCCGTGATCGGCGCAGGTGCGGCGGCGGCATTCACCAGAAACGCGGTCTCGGCCAGGGGTTCCGCGTGGATCAAGGCCGAGCGCGGCATGAAGGTGGTACCAAAACTGCGCGCCAGCGACACCATCAGCCAGCCCAGTTTCTGCCCGTCTGTCGTATAGGCCCGGTGATTGATCGCGTCATAATCAAGTTTGCGCACCTCACCACCGATGCCTGCATAGATGAAACGCGCGGCAAAAATGCCCGGGCGGCAATCAAGGGGCAGCGCGCCAACACCGGATTCCGAGCGCCGGTAAAGCCGCTCGGCTTCGGTCAACAACCGCCGTTCCATCAGTTCCAGTTCGCGGGTCATCTGTGGGCGTTCCAAAAACGCCTCCGCCGGGATACCCATTTCTTCGAGCCAATCCAGTGGCAGGTAGAGCCGCCCTTCGCGGGCATCCTCGCCCACATCGCGGGCAATATTCGTCAGCTGCATCGCCACGCCCAGATCGCAGGCCCGCGCCAGCGCATCGCGGTCACGCACGCGCATCAGAACGCACATCATGGCCCCCACGGCGGAGGCCACGCGCGCGGAGTAATCCCGCAATTCAGACAGCGTCTGGTACCGCCGCTCCATCGCGTCCCAGGCCAACCCCTCAAGCAGCGCTTCAGGGAGCGCGCGAGGCATGTCAAACTCCTCAATGATCGACGCAAAAGCGCGATCCGCCGGGCCATCTTCGGGACTGCCCGCATAGGCCTTGTCGAGCCGCTCATGCAGCCGCACCACGGCACGGGCCTTTTCCGACTGCAAATCCACCGCATCATCGGCCAGCCGGCAAAAGGCATAAAGCGCCAATGCTGGATCGCGCAGCCGTTTGGGCAACACTTTGGAAGCCGCGTGGAACGACCGAGACCCATGACGGATCGCTTCCACGCAATGGGCCATGTCCTTTGGGTCGATCATTCTGTCTTTCTCATTCGGCTGCCTCGCGCAGAACCTGGCGCTGTACCGCAACATCCGGCACCAATTGAGCCAGAACCTCGGCGCTGGAGATCACGCCGGGCAAGCCCGCACCTGGATGGGTACCAGCGCCGACCAGATACAGACCATCCGCCTCTTCGCTCACGTTGTGAGGGCGGAAATAAGCGCTTTGAAGGATGCGCGGCTCGATGGAGAACCCGGCCCCGTGCGGGCTGAGATAGCGGTCACGGAAGGTCTCCGGCGTGAACACCTCGGATGCGCTGAGATGATCACCGAGGCCAGGCAGCATCTGATCTTCCAGCACCTTTTGCACCTTTTGACGGTAAGGTTCCGCCATCTGCGCCCAATCCACCGGATTGTCATGGCCCAGATGCGGGACCGGGCTGAGCGCATAGAAGGTATCATCGCCCTCCGGCGCGACAGAGGGATCGGTGATCGACGGCCGGTGGACATAGAGGCTCATGTCATCGGCCAATTTGCCGTTGAGAAAGATATCCTGCACCAGCCCTTTGTAGCGCGGGCCGTTGAGTATGGTGTGGTGGCCCACATTCGCCCATTTCCCACGCGTTCCCTTGGTGCCGAAATACCAGACAAACAACCCCATGGACCAGCGCGTCCGCTTGAGCTTCGGAGAGGTCCAGCGGCGTTTGGGGGCATTGCGCATCAGATGATCGTAAGTATGGCCCGCATCGGCGTTCGACACCACGATATCGGCGCGGATCTGTTGGCCGCCCTGCAGGCGCACGCCCGTGGCGCGCCCGGCCGCCATCATGATCTCATCGACTTCTGCGCCCTGCTGCACATGACCGCCCTGCACGCCAATCACGCGCACCATTGCGCGGGCAATCGCATCGACCCCGCCCATCGCGTAATGCACGCCATAGGCTTTCTCAAGATGGCTGACGAGCGCATACATCGAGGTCACATTGAACGGATCGCCACCGATGAACAGCGGATGAAAGCTGAGCGCCATGCGGAGGCGTTCATCTTTGACATAGCGCGAGACCATGCGATAGATCGACCGATCCGCGCGGAAAAGGGCAAAGGCGGGCAGAACCTTCAGCAGTTGGATGAATTCATGCATGGGACGGCGCCCCATGTTTTCAAATCCCAGCCAATAACGCCGCTCACTGGCCATGAGATATTTTGCATAGCCCGCCACGTCAGCGGGTGACAGCCTTGCAACCTCCGCCATCATCGCATCCGTGTTTTGGCGCGCGCGAAAGCTGCTGCCATCGGGCCAGCGGATTTCATAAAATGGATCCAGCGCCTGTAGCGAGACATCTTCGTAGAAATTGCGCCCGCAGGCCTCCCAAAGCGCCTCAAAAACCTGCGGAACTGTCACAATCGTCGGCCCAAGGTCAAATCGATGTCCGTTTTGCCAAATGGCAGAGCCGCGTCCGCCTGGCGTTTCCAGGCGGTCAAGCACGGTGACCCGGTACCCTTTGGCCCCCAAACGCATGGCAGAGGCCAAACCACCCAGCCCTGCGCCAATGATCAGCGCATGGGGTTGAGGGACAGGATGTGCCGATGAGGTATCTGTCAACATATCTTTAGACTACATGTGTCTAGTTAAATTGACAATCCGCGATTGCTGTTCTTTATTAGGGGTATAGATCCCGCGCATCACGCGCGGGCGATGCGCCAATTCTATAAATGTCAGGGGTGAGTGAAATCACGACCGTCAGCATCAGCTTCTTCCGCTTCGCGCCGGGATGGGCGCGGATCTGGGCGTTTGCCATGATGGGGCTCGCCCGACCGGCGATGGCGCGTGTCGATCAGATCGGCTTCTGGAAGCTTTGCGGGTCCGGCACCGGCGAAGGGTTTACCCCGGTGCCCAATACGGGCGTCTACGCGATCCTGGCCACCTGGCCCGATCTGGACACCGCGCAACGCCAAACCAAGACGGCGGGAATTTACCGCCGTTACCGCGGGCGGTCCGAAGAAGACTGGACTGTGTATCTCTCACCCACCTCCGTGCGGGGACAATGGTCTGGCGTAACACCCTTCAAGGTGACCCGCGAGGCCGAGACAGGGCCGGTGGCCGCGCTGACCCGCGCAACCGTCAAACCCCGCGCCGCGCTCAAATTCTGGAAGCGGGTGCCCGATATCAGCTCGGTCATCGGCTTTGACGAAAGCGTGGTCTTCAAGATCGGCATCGGCGAGGTGCCGCTGATGCAGCAGATCACGTTCTCTATCTGGCCAGATACCGCCGCCATGGCCAATTTCGCCCGGCATGACGGGCCCCATGCCCGCGCCATCAAGGCCGTGCGCATGGGCGACTGGTTTCGCGAAGAACTCTATGCTCGCTTCCATGTAGCCGCCAGTGACGGCACATGGGAAGGAAAGCAACCTCTTGAAAGCATTGGATTATCAAAATGACCGTGCATTTCCCGTTTTCCGCCATCGTTGGCCAGGACGACATGAAAACCGCGATGATCCTAACGGCGATTGATCCAAGCTTGGGCGGGGTCTTGGTCTTTGGGGATCGCGGCACCGGTAAATCCACCGCCGTGCGCGCGCTGGCCGCTCTTCTGCCGCCCATGGAGATGGTGGCGGGCTGCCCCGTGAACTCTGCAACGGTCAAAGACTGCCCTGACTGGGCCAATGTTGAGGACAAACGCATCGTCGAACGCCCCACCCCGGTGGTGGACCTACCCCTCGGCGTGACCGAGGACCGGGTCACAGGGGCCTTGGACATCGAACGCGCGCTGACGCAGGGCGAAAAGGCGTTTGAACCCGGACTGCTGGCCAAGGCGAACCGCGGCTATCTCTACATTGATGAGGTCAACCTGCTGGAAGATCATATCGTTGATCTGCTGCTCGACGTGGCGCAATCGGGCGTGAATGCAGTGGAGCGCGAAGGCCTTTCGATCCGGCACCCTGCGCGGTTCGTGCTGGTGGGATCGGGCAACCCCGAAGAGGGCGAGTTGCGCCCGCAGCTGCTGGACCGGTTCGGCCTGTCGGTCGAAGTGCGCTCCCCCGATACCGTGGCCGAACGCGTCGAAGTGATCCGCCGTCGCGACGCCTTTGAACACGACACAAGCCGCTTCATGCGAAAATGGAACGGGCAAAATACACGGATCCGCAAATCCATCATCGCCGCCCGTGAGGCGCTGGGTCAGACCGCCACCCCGGACGAGGTGCTGGAAGACTGCGCGCGTTTGAGCCTTGCGCTCGGGGCGGACGGGCTACGTGGTGAGCTGACCCTGCTCAAATCCGGCCGCGCGCTGGCGGCGTTCGAAGGGGCCGCTTCGGTCACCCGGTCCCATCTGCGCCGCGTGGCCCCGCTTGCGCTGAGCCACCGTTTGCGGCGCGACCCGCTGGATGAAGCGGGTTCATCGACCCGCGTGGACCGAACCGTGGCGGAAACATTGACATGATCGGGTTTGGGGCATGAGTGCTGCGGCCTGGAAACGGGCCCTGCGGGCCCTTGCTGCGCTTTGCATTGACCCGGTAGGATTGAAGGGCATGACCGTGCGCGCGCGGCCCTCGCCCGCACGGCAGGTGTTTGAGGATCAGTTCACCCACATGCCCCTGCCTCTGCGCCGCATTCATCCCGACCTCTCCGACGTACAGCTTTTCGGCGGGGTGAATGTCGCTGCGTCTCTGGCGGACGGGCAAATGGTGCGCGACCGCGGGATTTCCGAGGTGCCCGCCACGTTGGTTCTGGCCATGGCAGAGCGTGCCTCTTCGGGCTTGGCAGCCCGCCTCGGCCTTTTGCTGGACAGCGCATCAGACCACGCGCTCCTCCTCCTCGATGAAGGGGCGGGTCCCGAAGAGGCCGCCCATGAAACGCTGACGGAACGGCTGGCCTTCCACGTAGACCTGTCCGAAGTGCGCTGGTCCGACGCCAAACCCCTGATGCCCGCACCTGGCGATCTCGATGCCGCTCGCGCGCGGCTGGGCGATCAGCACCTGACAGAGGTGCAACTGGCATCCCTCGTCACCCTTGCCGCCGCCTTTGGCATCGACAGCTTACGCGCGCCGCAACTCGCCGCGAACGCGGCTCGCAGCTTGGCGGCACTTGATGGGGAAAACTTGGTCACCGATGAGCTCTTGCAGGAGGCGGCCGAGCTCGTCTATCCCACCCGCGCCACACGCATCCCGGAGGTGGAAGAGCCCGAGACCGACCCTGACCAACCCGAGGCGGAGCAGGACAACGCAGGCGAGACCGGCGAAAACACCCTCACAGACATTCCGCAAGAGATGCTGATTGACGCCGTCCGCGCGATGCTTCCGCCTGATTTCCTGACCCGCCTCGAAAGCCGGGCGCGCACCAAACGAGCCGCAACAGGCAGTGGCGCAGGCCTCAAACGCGTGGCCACCCGCCGTGGCCGTCCCCTGCCCCCGCGTCCTGGGCGGCTCGATGGGCGCGCCCGGATCGATGTGGTCGCGACCCTGCGCACCGCTGCGCCTTGGCAAGCGCTGCGACGGGGAGCGCGGCCAGAGGCACCAAGGCTCATCATCCACCCTTCCGACATCCGCCTCAAACGCTATGAAGAACGCTCTGACCGGTTGGTGATCTTTGCGGTCGATGCCTCTGGCTCTGCCGCCATGGCGCGGATGGCAGAGGCCAAGGGCGCGGTGGAGTGCATGCTGGCGCAAGCCTATGCCAAACGCGATCAGGTGGCTCTGATCGGGTTTCGCGGTGAGGGGGCAGAAATCCTGCTCTCCCCCACCCGCTCCCTTGTGCAGGCGAAAAAACAGCTCTCCCTCCTGCCGGGCGGCGGCGGCACACCGCTCGCCTCGGGGCTTCAGGCCGCGCTTCAAATGGCCGAACTGGGCCGCGTGCGAGGCACATCCCCGGCGCTGGCGATCCTGACCGATGGTCGAGCCAATATCGGACTGGGCGGTGTGCAGGGTCGGGCGCAGGCGCGCGAGGACGCGCAAGCCATGTCCCAGGCGGTCGCACATCAGGGCCTTAAATCCGTGGTCATCGACACCGCCAACCGCCCCGGGCGCGAAGGGGCGGAACTGGCGAAATGGCTGCGAGGCGACTACTTGCCCCTGCCGCGCGCCGATGCCCGCATGATCAGCGCGGCGACGGATGCCGCCCTGACAGGATAATGGACCGCGCGCGCGATCTGGCAGACTGGCCGTTGGCCGCCCACGCAAGGTCAATCCACGCCCGCCCCCATGACTGGCACGTGGTGGAAATGGGCGCGGGTGAGACCACCCTCATGCTCCATGGCGCTGGTGGGTCGACCCATAGCTGGGCGGGTTTGATGCCGCTGCTGGCCGTTGACCATCACGTCGTGGCCGTTGACTTGCCCGGTCAGGGTTTCACGCGCGCGGGCACCAAACGGCGTCTGAGCCTTGAGCACATGGCGCAAGACCTGCGCAGTTTGCTGCAGGATCAGAGGTGGCAGCCGTCCCTCATCATCGGTCACTCCGCCGGGGGTGCGCTTGGTCTGCATCTGGCGTCGCTGATGGATCAGGCTGTTCACGTCGTGGGCATCAATGCGGCCCTGGAACCCTTTGACGGGATCGCCGGTTGGCTCTTCCCGACCATGGCCAAGATGCTGGCGCTCAACCCGCTCACGGCGATGGCGCTCACCATGGGCGGACAGACCCTGCCCCGCGTGCGCAGCCTTATCGGCACGACGGGGTCGCAGATCCCGGACGACAGCCTGCAGTGCTATACAAAGCTCTTTTCCGACTACACCCACGTGGACAGCACCCTGCAGATGATGGCGCAGTGGGATGTGGATCTGCTGACCGCGCGGCTTTTTACGCAGACCGCACCGACACTGTTGATCGCGGGCGGTGGGGATCGGGCCGTGCCGCCCGCGGTGTCCAAACGCGCCGCTCAAGCAATGCCGCATGCGGAGTATGTCGAACTGGAAAGCTTGGGCCACCTTGCCCATGAAGAAGCGCCCGAAAGGGTGATCAGCGCGATCATGGCGTGGGTATCTGGCGAGGCAGTCCGTCAGGACTGATGAGCCTTACCT
>JBCCCZ010000128.1:0-7835 GCA_039033255.1 Pseudomonadota bacterium | reverse complement strand
TCTGATTTCTCGCTGAATGCGACTCAGTCCGTTGAGGACGAAGGCCGCGAGTGGATCGACACCATAGAGGATGAAGGCCCCCGCGGTGACGAGCTGGTGGAAGAGGATCACGACCTGAGCGCGCTGCGTGGATGGTTGGGTGATGCGATGTCCAAGTTGAATGACCGGGAGCGGTTTATCGTGCGGGAACGCAAGCTGCGCGATGAGCCGCGCACATTGGAAAGCCTGGGCGATGAGTTGAGCCTCAGCAAAGAGCGCGTGCGGCAGCTTGAGGCGGCGGCGTTCCAGAAGATGCGCAAGCATCTGGAGCGGCACGGGTCCGAGGTGCATAATCTGCTGGCGTGAAGCCGCAGTCCTTTCGCAAGGGTGACGTGTCCCGCGCAGGGTTTGCGCGGGACAATTTGTTTCAGGATGGCGATGTGCGCGGCTATTGTACCTGACGCTTGGCCCGTCTAGGTTCTCCACAGGACAAGCCGGAGTGCGCCCATGCTGGCTGACAAACGCATATTATTGATTATTGGCGGCGGGATTGCGGCCTATAAATCGCTGGATCTGATCCGGCGGCTGCGGGAGCGTGGCGCGTCTGTGACGCCTGTTCTGACGCGGGGCGGGGCGGAGTTTGTGACGCCTTTGTCTGTGTCGGCGCTGGCAGGGACAAAGGTGTTTCAGGATCTGTTTGATCTGACCGACGAGGCCGAGATGGGGCATATTGAGCTCAGCCGCTCTGCCGATCTGATCGTGGTGGCCCCTGCGACGGCGGATTTGATGGCCAAGATGGCGGGGGGGCAGGCGGATGATCTGGCCTCGACGCTGCTCTTGGCCACCGACACGCCTGTTTTGGTGGCACCGGCGATGAATGTGCGGATGTGGGAGCATGCGGCGACCCAGCGGAATATTGACGTGCTGAAAGGCGACGGGATTGGGTTTGTTGGTCCAAATGAAGGGGATATGGCGTGCGGTGAATTCGGTCCCGGGCGCATGGCGGAGCCTTTGGAGATCGTGGCGGCGGTGGAAGACCGAATTGCCAATGGTCCGTTGAAAGGAAAGCGCGTGCTGGTGACTTCTGGTCCGACCCATGAACCGATTGATCCTGTGCGCTATATCGCCAATCGGTCATCGGGGGCGCAAGGCACGGCGATTGCGCGGGCATTGTCGGCGCTGGGCGCGGAGGTGGTGTTTGTCACCGGGCCTGCTGATGTGGCCCCGCCCGGTGGGGTATCGGTCGTGCCGGTGGGATCGGCGGTTGAGATGTTGAGCGCGGTGGAGGCCGCGTTGCCTGCAGATGCGGCCGTGTTTGCCGCTGCCGTGGCGGATTGGCGGGTGGCATCTGCCTCAGATAGCAAATTGAAAAAGTCCAAGGCGGGTCTGCCGCAGCTGGAATTTGCGGAAAATCCGGACATTCTGGCGACTGTCGCCCAGATGAATGGCGGGCGCCCCGGGTTGGTCGTGGGATTTGCAGCGGAAACCGACGATGTGGTGGCCCATGCCACCGCCAAGCGGGACAGGAAGGGCTGTGACTGGATCGTGGCCAATGACGTGTCGCCCGAGACGGGCATCATGGGCGGTGCGGAGAATGATGTGACGTTGATCACGGCAGAGGGCGCGGAGGATTGGCCGCGCATGTCGAAAGATCAGGTGGCCAAGCGATTGGCGGAGCGTGTGGCGGCGGCTTTGAACTGAGTGCCTCAGTTCAGGTTTCGGCCGGGAGTATTTTGGAAAGATGAAGTCACGGGACACGGTGACAATCGAGTGCTTTTGGGACGAGGGGGCGGATACCTCCCTTGGCTTGCCGCGCTATGAAACCGCAGGCGCGGCGGGGGCGGATTTGCGCGCGAATTTTACAGATCGCGGCGCGGTGAGCCTGTTGCCGGGTGGCCGTACCTTGGTGCCCACGGGGCTGCGGGTGGCGGTGCCGGAGGGCTATGAGATGCAGCTGAGGCCGCGCTCTGGCCTGGCGTTGAAGCATGGGATCACGTTGCCCAATACGCCCGGCACGGTGGACAGCGATTATCGCGGGCCATTGGGGGTGATCGTGATGAATGCCGGGTCCGAGGCGTTTGAGATCGCCCATGGCATGCGGATTGCGCAGATGATCATCGCGCCGGTCATGCAGGCCGGGTTCGTCGAGGTGCGCGCGTTGTCGGATACCGTGCGGGGGCCGGGCGGTTTCGGATCGACAGGAGTAGGCCGATGATGGTCGTGTTTGGTCTGGCCGCCGGGCTTTGGGGTCTGGGCGCGGCGCTGCGCACGCCGCAACAGGCGCGGTTGCTGATGATCGGGCTTTTGTGGGTGGGCGTTGTGTCGATGCATATCCTGCTGCCTGCGGGTCACCCGCTGCGCAATGCCACTGGCGGGTCGGCCTCGCTTTGGGTCTATCTGGCGGTGTTTACGGCGATTGCGTTCAGCTATGGCAAGGGGATCGCCTTCCTGAAGGAGACGGCGGAGCGGCGGAACACGCCCGAGCAGAAGGGGCCGTTTTCCGAAGCTGAGCTGGAGCGCTATGCCCGCCACATCGTGTTGCGGGAGATTGGTGGGCCAGGGCAGAAAGCGCTGAAGGATGCCAAGGTTTTGGTGGTCGGTGCCGGTGGGCTGGGATCGCCCGCGCTGATGTATCTGGGGGCGGCTGGTGTCGGCACCTTGGGCGTCATTGACGATGATCTGGTCGACAATTCCAACCTGCAGCGGCAGGTCATACACCGCGACCGCGACATCGGGCGGCCCAAGGTGCAATCGGCCTATGAAGCGCTTTGCGCGCAGAACCCAAACATTGATGTGCGCAGCTACACGCGCCGCCTGACCGCAGAGATCGCGGAGGAGCTTTTTGCCGATTACGATCTGGTTCTGGACGGGTCCGATAACTTCGAAACCCGCTATCTGGTCAATGCCGCCTGTGTGGCCACGCAAACGCCGCTCATTTCCGGCGCATTGTCGCAATGGGAAGGGCAGTTGAGCCTGTTTGACCCTGCCAACGGCACGCCGTGTTACGCCTGCGTGTTTCCAAAACCACCCGCCGAGGGCCTCGCGCCGTCTTGCGCGGAGGCCGGGGTGTTCAGCCCGCTTGCCGGGATCGTGGGATCCATGATGGCCGCCGAAGCGATCAAGCACCTGGCGGATGCCGGTGAGACGTTGCGCGGGCAGCTTTTGATCTACGACGCGCTTTACGGGGAGAGCCGTAAAGTGAAGATCAATCGCGATCCCGATTGCCCCGTTTGCGGATCCCAGAAGGTGACCTGAGGCCGCGACCTTTCAATCCGACACTGTCAGCCCTAGTTTGTGGGGAAAGGAGTTCCCCCATGACCAACCCGCTGCTGACCGCATGGTCCACCCCGTTTGACATCGCACCTTTTGACGCCATTGAAGATGCGCATTTCGAGCCTGCATTCGACGCGGCGTTGGAGGAGGCGCGAGCGGAGATCAAGGCAATTTCGGACAATCCGGAGGCTGCGTCTTTTGCCAACACGATTGAGGCGCTGGAACAGGCGGGCAAGGGGCTTGATCGGGTGTTGTCGGTGTTCTTTTCCGTGTCTGGCGCAGATTCCAACCCCAGGCGGCAGGAATTGCAGCGCAGCTTTAGCCCGAAACTGGCCGCGTATTCCTCGGATATCTATGAGAACAAGGCGCTGTTTGATCGGATTGAGACGCTTTGGCAGCGGCGCGCGGGCTTGGGCCTTTCCGACGAAGAGGAGCGGCTTTTGATGCTGACCCGGCGGGGTTTCGTGCGGGCGGGTGCGGCGCTGACCGGGACGCAGGCGGCGCGGATGAGGGAGATCCGCGCGCGGTTGGCGGAGTTGGGTACGTCCTTTACGCAGAACCTGTTGGCGGATGAAGCGGCCTGGCACATGGCGCTATTTGAGGATGATCTGGAAGGGCTTCCTGATTTCGTCATAGACGCCGCAAAAGAAGCGGGGCGGGAGAAGGAGGCGGACGGGCCCGTCGTGACGCTGTCACGCTCGATCATCGTGCCGTTCTTGCAATTCTCACCGCGGCGCGACCTGCGCAAGACTGCGTTTGAAGCGTGGGAGGCGCGCGGCGCTAACGGTGGGGAGACGGATAACCGGGCGATCACTGCAGAAATTCTGAGCCTGCGGGAGGAACGCGCGGGGCTATTGGGCTATGACAGTTTTGCGGACTACAAACTGGAAACCGAGATGGCCAAGACGCCCGGTGCGGTGCGTGATCTGCTGATGCAGGTTTGGGAGCCCGCCAAGGCCCGGGCAGAGGCGGATGCCGAAGTGCTGACCGCGATGATGCGGGAGGATGGCATCAACGGCGAACTGGAGCCATGGGATTGGCGATACTACGCGGAGAAACGGCGCAAGGCGGAGCATGATCTCGATGAGGCTGCGCTCAAGCCTTTCCTGCAGTTGGAACGGATGATCGAGGCGTCATTTGCCTGTGCGAGCCGTCTGTTCGGGTTGGAGTTCAAACCGCTGGATGTGGCGCTTTATCATGCCGATTGTCGCGCGTGGGAAGTGACGCGTGGGGGTGAACACATAGCAGTGTTTATCGGCGACTATTTCGCGCGCGGGTCCAAACGGTCGGGCGCGTGGTGTTCGGCGATGCGCGGGCAGGCAAAGACGCCCAAAGTGCAGGGCCCGGTGGTGATCAATGTGTGCAACTTTGCCAAGGGGGATCCGGCGCTTCTGAGCTATGACGACGCGCGCACGCTGTTTCATGAATTCGGTCATGCGCTGCATCAGATGCTGTCCGATGTGCGCTATGAAAGCCTGTCGGGCACCAATGTGGCGCGCGATTTCGTGGAGCTGCCAAGCCAGCTTTATGAACACTGGCTGGAGGTGCCCGAGGTGCTGGCGGAATACGCGATCCATGCCGAGACGGGCGAGGCGATGCCGCAGGAGATGCTGGACAAGGTTTTGGGCGCGGCGACGTTTGATATGGGGTTCCAGACGGTGGAATACGTGGCGTCGGCGCTGGTGGACCTCGCGTTTCATGAAAGGGCGGCACCGGCCGATACTATGGCGCGGCAGGCCGAAGTACTGGCCGAGATCGGCATGCCGCGCGCCATCCGCATGCGCCATGCGACGCCGCAATTTGCGCATGTGTTTTCGGGTGATGGCTATTCGAGCGGGTATTACAGCTACATGTGGTCCGAAGTGATGGATGCCGACGCCTTTGCCGCCTTTGAGGAGGCCGGCAGCGCCTTTGATGAAGACCGCGCGCGGGCGCTTGAGACACATATCCTGTCCGCTGGCGGCTCCAAGGATGCCGAAGAGCTATATCTCGCCTTCCGCGGTCGGCTTCCGGGAGTTGAAGCTTTGCTGAAGGGTCGGGGGCTGGCTGCGTGAGCTTTGAGGACCTCCCCTATCGTCCCTGTGCGGGTGTTATGCTGATCAATCACGCGGGCGAGGTGTTCGTGGGTCAGCGCAAGGACAGTGAGGTGGCTGCCTGGCAGATGCCGCAGGGCGGGATAGATGCGGGAGAAAGCCCGCGTGAGGCGGCCTTGCGGGAGCTGGAAGAAGAGACGGGGGTGGCGGCCCACCTTGTTACTATTGAGGCCGAAACCAAAGGTTGGGTGCGCTATGACCTGCCCGAGGATCTGATCGGCAAGCTGTGGAAAGGCCGCTATCGTGGGCAGGAGCAAAAGTGGTTCTTGATGCGGTTTCACGGGGAAGATGAGGATGTGAATATCTTCACGAATCATCAGGAATTCTCGGAATGGTGCTGGCTGTCTGTTGATGAAGTGGCGGATAACATCGTGCCATTCAAACGCGCTGTTTATGAAAAAGTGCTCGCTGAATTTGGGTTCTAGGGGGGCTTTGCCCCCGTACACTTTGTGTCCTCCCCCAGGATATTTCTAGCCAGAAGAAGAAGGCTCATGTTTCTTCTGGCTGAAAATATCCCCGCCGGAGGCATGAAATCAAAGATGCTGACTCCCAATGAGAACAAAACGTGAATATAATGCTGGAATCATGTTTGCCGAGCTGTCGATCACGTCGAATTTTACCTTCCTCACCGGGGCCTCGCATCCGGAGGAGTATGCGGAGCGGGCGGCGCTTTTGGGGTTGGGCGCGATTGCCGTGGCGGATTGGAATTCAGTGGCCGGGATCGTGCGGGCGCATACGGCGGCGCGGGAGATTGGACGGGTTGTCAAAGCGCGCCAAGAGATTGAGGCGCGGGATGGGCTGATTGGGCCGCCTGCGCCGGATGGGGATACCCCGGCTTGGGTGACGGTGCCGCGTTTGATCCCGGCCGCGAGGGTGCAGTTGACCGAAGGGCTTGAGGTGACGGCGCTGCCCAAGACGCGGGTGGGGTGGGGGCATCTGTGCAGGCTCATTAGCCGGGGGCGACTCAGGGCAGAGAAGGGGACCTGCGATCTTGGCTTAAGCGATCTGCTGGACTGGGGGGCGGATATGGCGCTTTTGCTGCATCCGCCCGAGCGGGGGTTTGAGGCCGCTTGGCGCGGGGCTGCCGCGCGGGTCGTACGGGTGTTTGGGGGGGACGCGCATCTGTTGATGGCGCCGTCCTATGACGGGCAGGATCAGGCGCGGTTTGCCAAGGTCGCGGCATTGGCGGAGGAGTTGGGGGTCGACACCGTTGCGTCCGCCCTGCCGGTCATGCATCACGCCCGGCGCAGGCGGCTGGCGGATGTGTTGACTGCGATCCGCAAGGGGTGCCGGGTGGAGGAGTTGGGGCGCGCGGCGCTGGCCAATGGAGAGCGGCGGATGCGGTCTGAGGCGGAGATGCTGAGGCTTTTCCGGGGGCATGAAGAGGCGGTGCATCGGGCGGGGGAGATTGCGCAGATGCTCCGCTTTTCCCTCGATGAGTTGCGGTATGAATATCCCAGTGAGCTGTCGGGGGATGAGACGCCGGGTGATCGGTTGCGGCGGTTGGCCTATGAGGGGCTGCGCTGGCGTTATCCCGGGGGCGCGTCAGAGCGGGTGCGGGGGATGATTGAGCATGAGCTCGACCTGATCGGGCGGCTGAACTATGAGCCTTATTTCCTGACGGTGCGGGACGTGGTGGCCTTTGCCCGGTCGCGCGGGATCCTGTGTCAGGGGCGGGGGTCTGCGGCCAATTCGGTCGTGTGTTTTTGTCTGGGCATCACCTCGGTCAGCCCGGAGATGGGGACGATGGTGTTTGAACGGTTTGTCTCCGAGGCGCGCGATGAGCCGCCCGATATTGACGTCGATTTCGAACATGAGCGCCGTGAAGAGGTGATCCAGCATATCTATGCTCGTTATGGCCGGGAACGCGCGGGGCTGTGCGCGACAGTCATTCATTATCGCGGCAAGCGGGCGATCCGTGAGGTGGGCCGCGCCATGGGGCTGAGTCAGGACACGATTGGCGCGATGAGTTCGCAGCTTTGGGGGTTTTTCTCCAATGGCAATCTTGAACGGCAGCGCTTGCAGGAGATCGGGCTTGATCCGGATGACCCGCGCCTGCGGCAGACCATGGCGCTGGTGCATGAGATCGAAGGCTTTCCGCGCCATCTGAGCCAGCATGTGGGCGGGTTTGTCATGACCGAGGGGCGGCTGGATGAACTTGTGCCCATAGAGAACGCCACGATGGAGGGGCGCACGGTTATCTGCTGGGACAAGGATGATATTGATGCGCTGGGGATCCTGAAGGTGGATGTGCTGGCGCTGGGCATGCTGACCTGTATTCGCAAGGGCTTTGCGTTGTTGGAGCAGCATCATGGGTTGGATTACACGCTGGCCTCCCTGCCCGCAGAAGACCCGGCTGTTTATGACATGCTGTGCAAGGCCGACAGCGTGGGGGTGTTTCAGGTGGAAAGCCGCGCGCAGATGAACTTTCTGCCGCGTATGCGCCCGCGCACCTTTTATGATCTGGTGATCGAGGTGGCGATCATCCGG
>JBCCCZ010000127.1:0-7916 GCA_039033255.1 Pseudomonadota bacterium | reverse complement strand
TCCTTGGACATCTGCGCGTTCATTTCCGCCTCGGTCGTGCCGTCGAAGAAATTCCACTTGGCGTTGTATTCGCGCGCGCAGTCCTTGCAGAACCAGAAAAAATCATCCAGCACGTCCGGCGCTTTGGGCGCGCGGTAGAGGCCGGGTTCGTTGCAGCCCTCTTTTTCGCAGGTGCGCTTGGATGTCTCTGACGCGCCCGACATGCCGCGCCGACCGCGCGGGTTTTTCTTCTTGGAGGCGCTGACGGACATGTCGAAGCCGAATGGATCTTCCTTGGTCATGAGCGTCTCCTTCAGGGTGCGGTTTCGAGTCGGAGAATGGAGTTTAGATCACTCAGCCCCGATTTGAAGTGGTTTCGGACCAGAAAATGCGCCGGTGTGACGATTATCTTGCCTGCGCCCACGCGGATGGGCACCTATCCGCCGGGATGTCAGCGTCGGTCGTCAGACCCGCCTGCGTCATCGCCATGCACATGGGGTGCGCTGAGCGGGGGCGCGCCGGTGTCGTCTCCACGCCGGGCGGGTCCCACAAGCGAAAAGCGGGCGTTGCGTTCGGCCTCACGGGAGTCTTCATAGGTGGGTTCTGATTGCGGCGCGGGACCGGGTTCTGGCGCGCGTTCGATTTGAGGTTCAGGTTGTGGTTGTGGGGCTGGTTGGGCCGCGCTGTCATCCGCACCGGTGGATATAGGTGCAGCGATGGCACGGCGGAAGACCAGCACAGTGCGATACACGGTCTGCGTCGACCGAAAGCCGCGGCGTTCTTCGCTGGGCAGGATGTCGGCGCGCAGATATTCCCAGCCGTCAGCGGCATAGGTGTTCATCGCGGCCTCAAGTCCATAGGCAAATTTGGCCTCAGCGCCTTTGACACCAGGGGTTTTGCGCGGCGGGGCCGGGGTCGGGACAACCTTGTATTCGTACTGCATGCACTTGCCTGTCTCATTTGGTCGTGCGGGACATTAACGGGTTTTGGGCCGAGACCCAATGGCAATTCTTGTGCGAGGTTTAGCGGCGCGATCTGGGGTCAAACGCGTCGCGCAGCCCGTCGCCCATGTAGTTGATGCTGAGCACGGTCAGGGAAATGGCGAGGCCGGGCCAGATCACGCGTTCGGGGAAGTCAGCGATATAGACCTGAGCGTCGCTCAGGAGCCGCCCCCAAGTGGGGAAATCGGGCGGGAAGCCGAGCCCGAGGAACGAGAGCGCGCTTTCGGTGATGATCGCGTTGGCGATGCCCAAGCTGGCGGAGACGAGGATGGGGGAGAGGATGTTGGGCAGCACGTGGCGCGTCACCAATGCGGTGTCGCGCGTGCCGATGGACCGTGCGGCGAGGATGAAATCGCGTTCCTTGAGGGCCAGCACCTCGGCCCGGACGACGCGGGCGGTGGCCATCCAACTGGTGAGGCCAATGGCCATGACGACCAAGAGGAAAATGCCAGTTTCCAACCCGAAGGCGCTCGAAAGCGCCTCGCGGAAGAGCATCACCATGACCAGCAGCAGCGGCAGGAGGGGCAGGGAGAGGAAGAGATCGGTGAGGCGCATGAGCGGGCCGTCGAGCCAGCGAATGAAGCCTGCGAGGACGCCGATGAGTGTTCCGAGGCCCAAGCCAAGTGCCATGGCAGTGAGCCCCACGGTGATGGAGATGCGCCCGCCCGTCAGCACGCGGGCCAGCGTGTCGCGGCCCAGTTGGTCAGTGCCGAACGGGTGCGCCCAGCTTGGGCCTTGATTCCGGATACGGGGGTCGATGAAGCTAGGGTCGATGCGCCAGAGGAACGGGCCGATGAAGATGGCCAGAAGGATGACGGCGAAGACGACCATGCCGATCAGCGCGCCGCGATGGCGGGTGAAGTCGTCCCATGCGTCGCGCCATGGGGACCTAGGTGGGGGCAGCGCGCCATCAGTCATAGCGGATCCGGGGGTCTAGCGCGCCGTAGAGCAGATCGGCGATGATGTTGAAGAGGACAATCAGGACGGCCAGCATGAAGGTGACCGTCTGCACCGTGGGCAGGTCATTGGCGTTGATGGCGGATATCAAGAGCTGCCCCAACCCGTTCACGCCGAAGATTTGTTCGGTGATGATCGCGCCGCCAAAGACCTGCGGCAGGCCCAGCGCGATGACCGTGACCACCGGGATCATGGAGTTGCGCAAGACGTGAACCATGACGACCGACCATTCCGACAGACCCTTTGCGCGGGCGGTGCGCACGTAATCCTGACCAAGCGCGTCGAGCATGGCAGAGCGCATGAAGCGGCTCAGTTGTGCGGTGGTCTGCAAGGCCAGCACCATGACGGGCATGATCATCTGCTTGAATTGAATTTTGAAACTCTCCCAATCGCTGACCACATGGGTGGTGTCGTAAATCGAGGGTAGAAGCTCCAACTGAACCGAGAAGATCAGGATCACCACGATGCCGGAGAAGAAGGGCGGCACGGAATAGCCCACCATGGTGACGAAGGTGCCCACCTGGTCGAACGTGGAGTACTGGCGATAGGCGGAATAGATGCCGATGGGCAGCGCGATCAGCACGCCCACCACATAGGCCATGCCGACCACCCAAAGCGTCTGCGGCATGCGTTCCAGCACCGTGTCCATGACGGGCGCGCGGGTTTGCCAGCTGATCACGCGCGGCTCACCAGCGGCAGTGGCGGTGCCAAAGGCCTGATCCACCCACACGAGCGGCTCAATGACGAAAAACTGGTAGAGCCATTTGCCGAAGCGGATATGGGCGGGTTCGCCCAGCCCCAGCGCCTCGCGGATCTGGGCCTTCACCTCGGGCGGAACGGTCGGGGGGATTTGCGCGGTGGGGTCGCCGGGGGCGAGTTCCAACAGCGCAAAGATCACCAATGCGATGGCCAGTAAGGTCGGGACGGCGAGGATCAGCCGCCGGGTCGCATAGGTCAGCATGCGATGACGCTAGCCGTCACTGGGCACGGTGCCAATCTGCGATGTTCCACAATTCACTGTCCCAGGCGTTGATCTGAACGCCGCGCAGGCTGTTGGCATGGGCCGAGATGCGGCCGCGATCCACGAGGGGCAGCAGGATGTAGTCCTGCATCAGCATGTCGTTCATGGTCTTTGCGATGTCTGCGCGTTTGTCGAGTTCCCCCGTGCGGGCCATCTCAGCCGCCATGGCATCGAAGTCTTCCGAGCAGAAGCGCGCGATGTTGCTGCCTTGCCATTGATTGGTCGGCGAGGGGATGCGGTCGCATTGCCACCCGGCCATGTAGGCCTCTGGATCCGTGCCGTCGAAGGTGCCTGCAAACATTTGCACATCGGCGAAAAACTTCTGGAATGTGTCGGGGCTGCCCGGATCGGCGCCGAAAAAGACGGAGGCGTTGATGTTGCGCAGCTCGGTCTCGACGCCGATCTGGGACCACCATTGCTTGATCAGGGCTTGGAAATCCTGCCGCACGGCGTTGGTAGAGGTCTGGAAGACGAGGCGTAGCTCCTGCCCGTCCTTGTCCCGGACGCCGTTGCCATCGCTGTCGGTCCATCCAACACTTTCAAGCAGTTCGCGCGCGCCGTCTATATCCTGCGTGAGGCAGTTGTCATTGGCGTCCGAGCCAAATTGCTCGGGCGCATTCAGGATGTTGCAGGTGGTCTGGCCGGTGTCGCCATAGCCGATTTCAACGAGCAGCGCGCGGTCGATGGCCATGGACAGCGCTCGCCGAACGGATATGTCTGACAGGAATGGGTGAGGGGCTTGCACGGTCGAGCGTGTCTCACCCAGATCCGGGGAGGGGTTTGTCATATTCAGCACGATGCGTTCGACCAAGTTGCCGAATGCAGAAACCACCTGACCTTTGCCCGCGCTTTCCATGCGGGTCAGGACCTCGGGCGCGAGCTGAAGGTTCCAGGCGTAGTCGTATTCACCGGTTTCCAGCACGGCGCGGCCTGCGGCGGCGGCATCCCCGCCGCCCTTGAGCACAACGCGGGCAAAGGCGGGTTTGATGGGATCGCGGTAATTGGGATTGGCCATCAACACGGCCACGTCATTGGGACGGAAATCATCCACCGCGAATGGCCCCGTGCCGATCGGCGCGAAATTGGCCGTAGAGCATTCGGGCGCGCGCGGGCCCAGGCAATCGGCGAATTGCGCGGCTTGAATGACCGGGGCCGTAGCGCCCACGAACGCGTCATAGGGGAAGGGTTTGGGCCCGTCGAAGCGAATGATCACAGTGCGGTCGTCGGGGGTTTCAATGTCCGCGATGTCTTTGAATTTCTCGCGCTGGGCGCAGCCACCGCCCTCTGCCGTGCAGTAGCTCCAGGTGAAGCGGACATCCCGAGAGGTGAGCGGCGTGCCATCGGACCATGTGAGCCCGTCACGCAGCACCCAGGTGATTGATGTCAGGTCTTGGGCCACACCGCCATTGTCGAGCGTGGGGATGTCTTCGACCAGCCAGGGCACCATCGCGCCACCGGTGTCGTAACGTGCAAGCGGTTCAATGATCAGGCTGGCGGCTTCAATCTCTTTCACGCCGCCAGACAGGTAAGGATTGAGCAATGACGGGGCCTGCCAGAAGAGGATGTTGACCAGCCCGTCCCGGCCGCGCTCAGCCATCGCCACCGAGGCGGCGCCAAAGAAAAAGATCAAGCTGCAAAGGAGTGGCTTCAACGACATGGCGTCCCCTTCCATCCGTATTATTTACGCAATGTCGCCTATGAGATGACGCCGACGCGGTCGATGACAAGGTTTGATGCGCGATCACGGTCACGCGCATTGAAACTGAGACGAAACGGCTTGTTTTCGTTTATTTTCCGGCGGGAGCGATGATCATGATCATCTGGCGGCCTTCCATCTTGGGCATGTTTTCCACTTTGCCCAGACCGTCGATGTCTTCGGCCACCCGTTCGAGCAGATCACGGCCCAGATCCTGATGCGCCATTTCACGGCCACGGAAGCGCAGGGTGACTTTCACCTTGTCGCCGTTTTCCAGAAACCGGGTCACGTTGCGCATCTTCACATCATAGTCGTGAGTGTCCGTGTTAGGACGAAACTTCACCTCTTTGACTTCGATGACTTTCTGCTTCTTACGCGCTTCAGATTCGCGCTTCTGCTGTTCGTACTTGTACTTGCCATAGTCCATGATCTTGCAGACGGGCGGGTTGGCGTTGGGGGAAATTTCCACCAGATCCAGTTCCGCGGCTTCCGCCAGTTCCATGGCCCTTTCAGGGCTCACGACACCGATATTTTCACCTTCTGCGCCAATGAGGCGGATGTCAGATCCGCGAATGCGGTCGTTTACGCGCGGTCCAGTATCCCGTTGCGGCGGCGCGTTGTGTGGTCTGCGGGCTATGACTGTGTCTCCTAAGTGAAGTCGTGCATTGGTGCGGGAACCTAAACCCGCCCAAGGCGTTCTTCAAGCGACAATATCAGCGGGTCTGAGCCGACAAAGTCGGATTTTTGGCTTGCTGCTTTTGTTCGATGTCGTCATGAGACATCGTTACTGACGAATGTTGCTGCGATGCAGTACAGCCCAACGAACATAAAGGGGGTTTATCATGAGAAGTCTGCTATGGATCGTCATCGCGGTCGCCGTGATAGGCGGCGGTTACTTGCTTTTTACAAATCAGCTAGAAGATCCGGCACCGCTGACAGAAGAGGTCAACGACGCTGCTGACACCGTCGAAGAGGAAGCCACTGATGCGCAGGACGCAGTCGATACGACGGTTGAAGATGTGCAGTCCACGGTTGAGGAAGCCGTAGACGACGCCACAAACGCAGCCAGCGAGGCGCTTGATAATGCGCAAGATGCAGCACAGGAAGCCGCCGAACAGGCCGGAGATGCGTTGAATGACGCCGCTGACGCGGCCAGCGACGCCGCAAGCGATGCGGTGGATGCGGTCAGTGACACCATCAATGACGCGCTGGGCATTGCGGATGAAGCGGCGGATGAAGCTGCAGATTCGGCGGCAGACGCGACCTCTGACGCGGTTGATGCCACACAAGACGCCGCATCCGATGCAGTGGATGCCACACAGGACGCAGCGTCCGATGCAGTGGGCGCCACCCAGGATGCAGCGTCTGACGCAGTTGATACCGCAAGCGATGTCGCAAATGATGCAGCTGATGCGGCGGCAGACACGGTAGACAGCGTGAGCGAGTCGCTTGACCTCGACACGGGCGACAGCACGTTGCCCGACGTGGGCAATGACACCCAGACAGGCGTCAATGGCGAATAACGCAACGAGATAACCGAGAGGCCCGCGTCCGTCGTGACGCGGGCTTTTCTTTTTTACAGTGGTTCGATGTCACCAGCGGCGCGCAAGGCATGAAACTGAGCCTCCCATTGCGCAAATCTTCCGGTCGCGATCGCGTCACGCATCTCTGACATAATCTGTTGATAGTAATGCACATTGTGCCAACTGAGCAGCATGCCCGCGATCATCTCATTGCTGCGATAGACGTGATGCAGATAGGCGCGTGAAAACTGCTGACAGGTGGGACAGGTGCAGTCTTCATCCAAGGGGCGCGGATCATCGGCGTGGCGGGCGTTCTTGATGTTCACCACACCGCGCCGCGTGAAGGCCTGCCCTGTGCGACCGGAGCGTGTAGGCAGCACACAATCCATCATGTCGACGCCGCGTTTGACGGCGCCCACGATGTCATCGGGCTTGCCCACGCCCATCAGGTAGCGCGGTTTGTCGACGGGCATCATGTCGGGGGCATAATCCAGCACGCCAAACATCGCCTCTTGCCCTTCGCCCACGGCAAGGCCGCCGATCGCATAGCCGTCAAATCCGATCTCTTGCAGCAATTCCGCACTTTCGGCGCGCAGGTCTTTCGTCACGCCGCCTTGCTGAATACCGAAGAGCGCGTGGCCGGGACGATCCCCGAAGGCATCCTTGGATCGCTTGGCCCATCGCATCGACAGGTGCATGCTGTCCGCCACTTCCTTGTCCGTTGCGGGCAGGGCGGGGCATTCATCAAAACACATCACGATGTCCGATCCCAGAAGACGTTGAATTTCCATGGATCTTTCCGGGCTCAGCTCGTGCTTGGACCCGTCGATATGAGATTTGAACGTCACGCCTTCTTCGGTCAGCTTGCGCAGCCCGGCCAGGCTCATCACCTGAAACCCGCCGCTGTCGGTCAGGATGGGCCGGTGCCAGTTCATGAACCTATGCAGCCCGCCCAGCCGCGCCACGCGTTCCGCCCCCGGGCGCAACATGAGGTGATAGGTGTTGCCCAAGACGATATCAGCGCCCGTCGCGCGCACGCTTTCCGGCATCATTGCCTTGACCGTACCGGCGGTGCCCACGGGCATGAAGGCCGGCGTGCGTATCTCGCCGCGTGGCGTCTGGATCACACCTGTTCGCGCTGATCCATCTGTGGCCTTCAAATCAAAGGAAAACTGCACAAATCACACCTCAAGTCAGGTCTTTGCTTCTCCTTAATCCGGTCGGGGCAAACTTGCAAAACGAAGGTTGCTTACCTATCTGTATACAAATGCATACCAAAAAGAGGGCAGTTTGAATGGAACAAGCATTGCTGGATTTTCTATCATCGAACCTGATCTTTATTCTGATCGCGGTTCTGGTTTTTGTGACGCTTTTCAAGGCGGTAAAGATCGTTCCTCAATCAGAGCAGCACGTGGTCGAACGCTTTGGCCGCTTGCGATCCGTGCTTGGGCCGGGGATCAACCTGATCATTCCGTTCTTGGATGTGGTCGCGCATAAAATCTCCATCCTGGAACGTCAGCTTCCGACGGCAAGCCAGGACGCCATCACCAAGGACAACGTTTTGGTGCAGGTCGATACATCTGTCTTCTCTTCCTGAGATAAGTCTTCAGGTTCCCAAGCAAACTCAACATTGAGTAGTCGCTCGTAGTGCTCCTTCCATGCACCTTTCTTGGACTCCTCGTCAAGCGACATCTCCCCAGCATCATTCTTGACAGGCTTCTCCCAAATTCAAGCAATTA
>JBCCCZ010000126.1:0-7931 GCA_039033255.1 Pseudomonadota bacterium | reverse complement strand
GGTCATGCGCATCATGTGGGCCATCACAACAAGGACCAGCGTGAGCGCGGGAAGGAAGGCCCGTTCCAGCAACTCAAGGAACGTCATGCTGTCGCTCAAGCTGGAGATCGCTGGGAACATCTGCCACTTCACCGCGAAGAAAAGGATCAGGATGTAACCCAGGAAAAACTCAGGCGAAGAGATGAAGGAGAGCGTTACCACGTTGGCCGCACGGTCAAAGATCGTGTTGCGCAGCAAGGCCACCAGAACCCCCAGAATGATCGAAATCGGAACCGCGATCACGGCCGCATAGGCCGCGAGGAAGAGCGTGTTCATGAACCGCTCGCCGATCACCTGCACCACCGGTGCCTGCGTCACGATCGAGTTGCCGAAATCAAGCAAAACAGCGCCGCTGAGCCATTCGAGATAGCGCACGACGGCTGGTTTGTTGAGGCCCATTTGCTCTCGCAAGGCTGCCAGGTTTTCTTCCGTCGCGCCCTGCCCCAGCACCGCTTGCGCGATGTCGCCGGGGAGCAGTTCGACCATGAAAAAGATGATGATGGAAATGATCAAAAGAATGATCAAACCCAATCCGAGCCGTTTTCCAACGAGCCCTAAGATGTCTCCCATGTGTCCCTCCTTGTGTGGTTACCCGACATCAAAACGGGCTCCACGGATGGTTGTTTTGCTAGGTGGCATCTTGGTTTGTTATCCCACGCACCGCGATCCCACCTCGCGATTTGGTCTGCCGAAAGCTGCGTCGGTAATACGTCGGTATCGCGTCGGTATTACGTCGGTATGGTTCTCGGCAAACGAAAAGCCCCGGCACCTTGGCGCCGGGGCAGTTTTCCTTAACCTTCGAACCACCAGCGATGTGGTGCGCGGGCGCCATCCATGGCCCAGGCTGCCGCCAGTTGGCCAGTGTGGCGCACGTTCTTGCGACGTGCATAGACGAAGTTCGGGAAGTACGGAATGATCGTCCCGCCATCCTGGTTCGAGATCATCGCCATTTCGCGATACATGCCGGCACGCTTGGTGTCGTCGAGTTCCGCCTTGGCCGTCTGCAGCAACTCGTTAAAGCGTGCATTCTGCCAGCGGCTTTCGTTCCACGGCGCGTCGTCCTTGTAGGCGAGGGTGTACATGACGTCCGGCGTCGGACGCGCACCCCATGTGACCATGACGAAGGGCTTTGTGAGCCACACGTCGGACCAGTAGCCATCGTTGGGCTCACGCACAACGTTGACCTTGATCCCGGCTGCCTTGGCATGCTCCGAGAACAGAACCGCTGCGTCGACCGCACCCGTGGTGATCGAATCCGCCGTGGAGAAGTTGACCTCCAGGTTTTCGACACCGGCATCGGCCAGAAGCTGACGCGCCTTGTCGGGATCATAGGGGGTCTGCGGAATGTCATCGGGCCAGTACGGCATCGCGGGCGAGTGATGGAAGTCATTACCCACCGTGGCCGCGCCGAAGGTGATCTTTTCGACCAGTTCTTCGCGGTTGATCGCGTGCTTGAGCGCCTGACGCACAGCCAGGTTGTCAAACGGTGGCGTGTCGCAATGCATCGGCATCGTGATCGCCTGGGCCGAGGACACGTTGTCGATCTCGACATTGGGGTCACGGGCCAGAAGCGCCATCGTCTTGTTCTCGATCAGCGACACGGAGTCTGCGTCACCAGTCAGCAGGGCTGTCTGGCGTGCATTCGGGTCGTTGATGATCGTGTAGACGATTTCATCGAAGTAAGCGCCTTCGCCGTGCCAGTCATCGTGACGGACAAGACGCGAGCCCACGCCGAATTCGTTTTCCACGAGGCGGTAAGGTCCACAGCCATCGCCGGAGGCCCAATCGATGGAGCCATCGGCCTGTGCCTTCAGGATCGGCAGGTGGTAGTCCGGCATGATCCACGGCAGGTCGGCGTTGGGTGCGGACAGTTTGAAGGTGACGCTGTCGCCGTTGTCGACAATGTCTTCCACGCTGTCGAGCAGTGCCTTGGCCGCCGATTTGCTGTCCTCACCGCGGTGGTGGTTCATGGACGCCACAACATCGGCGCCCGTCACCTTGCCACCGGAGTGGAACGTGGCGTTCGGGTTCAGCTTGAAGGTCCATTCGGTCGCATCGGGCGATGCGGACCATTCGGAAGCCACGTCGCCACCCAACGTCTGGTCGGGGTTGATCATGGTCAGATACGCGCGATGCGTGTGCGCCAGCGCGATGGACCCGAAGGACAGGTATGTACCGGGATCGTGCGTGTCGGACGTGTTACCGTCGTGCTGCGCGATGCGGAACGTCCCGCCCGATTGAGGTGCAGCTTTGGCCGAGCTTGTCCAAAGCCCTGTGGCCGTGGTGGTCGTCAAACCAGCCGCCATCGAATAATGCATGAAAGAACGACGCGAGATTTTGCCCTGGCGGGCAGCCTCTGCGAGCCGGTCCAACATCGCTTGATCAGTGATCTTTGTCATAGTGTCTCCCTGGTCACTAACTTACATTTATTATTTGTCCCCCGCTTAAGCGGAAGCTTTTTGGAGCCTGTCCCGTGTTTGTCTTTTGGGATGGCCTGTTCGCGACATGTCGTTAACAAAACACGAAACTTTTGGTGCATCTACCCCCTTCGGCCTCAATGCGGCGATTTTTTCCGTGAAATTATGGAAATAAGGGCAAATCCTCATGTCGCATCCGGCAACACCGAAAGCTAACCTTGAGTCAACCGGTCCAAAATGTGTCAAAAACGACATCAGAGTCGCTGATTTCGGAGGTTTGCGTCAAGTTAATTGGTGCGTTTGCGACAGATTTGGCGAACGAAACCGTCTTTGACGGACGCAGGTACAACAGTATCTCTCGGCGCGGAATCAAGGGCTTTAGCCCGCCGCGCCTTCGCCCGGCCCCACCGAGGGCCTGGCGAATTGGCAATTGCAGGATATCGCTCGACTAGAATTCGGGAACCCGAGGATAAAGTGCTGCTGTTCAAAGGCCAGGATCGCCAGACCGGGGCCAGGCAAAGGCGCTCTGCTCAACTCAGCCCCGCGTTTCCCGAAGCTTGGCAAAATACGACACCCGCTTTTTAAGTTCGCGCTCAAACCCGCGGTCGGGCGGCTGGTAGAGAACGGGCCTTTTCATCCCATCGGGGAAGTAATTCTGCCCCGAAAATCCATCCTCTGCATCGTGGTCATAGGCGTAGCCCGCGCCGTACCCCTGTTCTTTCATGAGGGACGTGGGCGCGTTCAGAATGTGTTTGGGGGGCGGCTCGCTTCCGGTGCGTTTGGCCTCGGCACGGGCGGCCTTGTAGGCCACGTAGGCCGCATTCGATTTGGGCGCCAGCGCCAGATAGATCACCGCCTGCGCGAGCGCCAATTCGCCCTCAGGAGAACCCAGCCGTTCATAGACCTCCCAGGCATGCAAACAGTGTGCCTGCGCTTGCGGATCGGCCAACCCGATGTCTTCGACGGCCATGCGGGTGATGCGGCGGGCAAGGTAGCGAGGGTCTTCGCCCCCCTCCAGCATGCGCGCCAACCAATAGGCGGCGGCATCGGGATCAGAGCCGCGCACGGATTTATGCAGCGCGGAGATGAGGTTGTAATGCTCGTCCCCCGCCTTGTCGTATTTCGCCGCGCGGCGGGTCAGTCGCTGGCGCAGCCCTGCGTCGTCCAGTTTACCATCCACCTTCCACGCGGCCACCTGTTCGATCAGGTTGAGCAGCGCGCGGCCATCGCCATCGGCCATCTCCAACAGCGTCTCGCGCGCCGGGCCGTCGAGTTGGAGTTGCGCGCCTAGCTCCGCCTCCGCCCGCTGGGCCAGACGTTCGAGATCGGCCAGGTCGAGCCGTTCCAGCACGAGCACCTGCGCGCGGCTTAGAAGCGCGGCGTTCAACTCAAAGCTGGGGTTCTCGGTTGTTGCCCCCACCAGAAGGATCGTGCCGTCTTCCATATGCGGCAGGAAGCCATCCTGTTGCGCCTTGTTGAAGCGGTGGATTTCATCGACGAAGAGCAGCGTCCCCTGCCCGTTCGTGCGCCGCAGACGCGCCTCTTCAAAGACTTTGCGCAGCTCCGGCACGCCTGTGAAAATGGCGCTGATCTGGACGAAATGCAGGTCGGTGGCGTCGGCCAGAAGCCGGGCGATGGTGGTTGTGCCCACGCCGGGCGGGCCCCAGAAAATGATGGACCCCAAAGAACCTGAGGCCAGCATGACGCCCAGCGGTGCCTCCGGCCCCATGACCTGATCCTGGCCTACCACGTCTTGCAGCGTTTTGGGGCGAAGGCGGTCGGCCAATGGGCGGGGTGCCGTGTCGGGCAAAGCATCCGGGGCGCTGTCAAACAGGTCGGCCATGGCTCAGAGCCGGAAATTCATGGTGAGACGGCGCGGCCCGCGCTGCACTTCAAGGCTGAGACGGCGGGAGGCTTCTTCCAGCAGGGTCTCGGCGGCATCGGCGTCTGTCACCATCACATCGTTGATGGCGCGCAGAACGTCCCCTTTGCGCAGCCCTGCGCGCAGGCCGATGGACCCCGGTTCGTCCACCACCGCGCCACGGGCCGAGAGCACCAGATTGTATTCCGCGAGGGTCACGGGGTTCACCGTGGAGAGCGTAAGACCGGGGATGACCGATCCCTCGCCCGTGACGCGTTGCGCGCGCGGGGGGGTGTTGGGGGCGGCAATCATGTCGACCGGTGTGGTGACAGCCTGACCATCGCGGATATGGGTGATGTCAGCGGTTTGGCCGAGGCCGGTGATCGACATGCGGTAGATCATTTCGGGGGGTGTGTTCACCTCCTGCCCGTCGACCTTGATCACCACATCGCCCGGTTGGAAGCCCGCGTTGAGGAAACTGCTGAGCGGGTGCAGTTGGGAGATGACGACGCCGCCGGGGCGATCAAGGCCGAAGCCTTCGGCCATGTCTGCCGTCAGGGTTTGCCCGTCGATGCCCGCCCAGGGGCGCATGAAGGCCGTGTTGCCGGTTCGGGCCTGGGTCACGAACTGCGCGACCAGGGCGGAGGGGATGGCGAATCCGATTCCGTTGGACCCGCCTGAGCGGGAGAGGATCGCGGTGTTGATGCCGATGAGCGCGCCGTTCATGTCCACCAGCGCGCCGCCCGAATTGCCCGGGTTGATGGGCGCGTCGGTCTGGATGAAATAGCCGCGCAGATTGCCCGTGGCCGTGCCCGAGCGGGCGAGGCCGGAGACGATGCCGCTGCTGACGGTCTGGCCCACACCGAAGGGATTGCCGATGGCGAGGACCAGTTCACCCACCTGCACGGTGTCGCTGTCACGCAAGGGCAGCGCGGGCATGGCGGGGGCTTCTTCCATTTGCAGGATAGCAAGATCGCTTTCCTTGTCAGAGAGCAGCACGCGGGCGGAGAATTCGCGGCGGTCATTGAGAACAACGCGGATGTCAGTGCTGTCGCCCACCACGTGGTAGTTCGAAACCACGATGCCATCCGTACTAAGGATCACGCCGGAGCCAAGCGAGTTTTCCACCCGCTGGCGCGGAGTGCCGAAATCGCGGAAGAGGCCCTGGAAGAACGGGTCGTTGGCGAAGGGGCTTTGGACGTTGACGACGCGACGGGCGTAGATGTTGACGACCGCGGGGGCTGCGGACTGGACAACAGGGACGAAGCCCATGGAGATTTCCGCCTCACTGCCCGGCACGCGCATATCGGCCTTGGCCGGGAGTGTCAGGCAAAGAACGAGGATGGTGAGCAGGTATCGCATGATGAGAAGTTAGATGGTTTTGAGGCCGTGTTGAATGGCAATTCTGAAGCAGGACAACAGAGCGGCTTCGGCTGGCCCCGGTCTGGCGATCTGCCCTACAAACAGCAGCACTTTATTGTTGAGTTCCCGGACGACATCCGAGCGGCAGCTTGCAATTGGCATTTCGCCAGGCCCTGGCGGGGGCCTGACGAAGGCGCAGCGGCCCAAGGGCCTTGATTCCGCGCCAGGAGCTTAACCGGCCACACCGGCTGCGACATGGATGAGCGTGGGGCGGTCGGCTTTGAAGGCTTTCAGCACGGCCTGCACGACCTCTTCCACCGTTTGCGGCGTTTCGGACAGGGCGCCATAGGCCCGGCCAAGTGCGGCGAAATCGGGATTGCCTGCGATCACCGCGTTTGGCGCGATCTGGGCGCGGACCATGCTGTCTTCGATTTCCTTGAGCTTGGAATTGTCCCAGACGAGGATGGGCAATGGCAGGCCCAGTTCCACAGCCGCACCCAGTTCCTGCACGGTGTATTGGAAGCCATAATCGCCCGCGATGCACAGCGTGGGCTTGCCTTTGCGCGCCACCGCCCCTCCGATGGAGGCGGGCAGTGCATAGCCCAGCGTGCCGAACCCATTGGGGTGGTGCCAGTGGCCTGCGTGCGGCATGTCCCAGACCTCTTTGGCGACATAGGCAAACTGCGTCATGTCGGAATAGATCATCGTGTCATCGGGCAGTGCTGCGGCAAGAGCATCGCAGACGGGCACGATGCCGGGGCGTTCCGCGTCGGTTTCCGCTTTGAAGCGGGCTTTGGTGCGGGTGATGTCTTCGGTGTTCCACTTGGGGGAGACCTCTTCCGGCAAGTGATCCAGAAGCGCTTGGGTAAAGGCGAGCGCGTCGGCTTGCACTTGTGTTTCCGCGCCTTGCTGATCGGAGAGGACCTCGGGGTCGATATCGACGCGGATCAAGGGTGCACTATGGCCCAGATCGGTGCGCCAGAGATCGCATTCGGACAGTTCGGACCCGATGACCATGACCAGATCGGCCTGCGCGATAATGCCCGCACTGTCGGGGCGGGCGAGGTAGCTGCCATAGTTCAACGGATCGTCCGGGGCCAAGAGGCCGCAGCCGGCGTAGGTCATGAAAGTGGCCGCGCCTGTGTGTTTGACGAGGGCGCGGGTGGCGGCCTCGGCGGCTTCACCGTATTGGGCCAGACCGCCCCCGAGGACGAAAAGGGGCTGGGAGGCGTTTTGCAGCATGTCTGCGACGGCTTTGACTTGGCCCGGGTTGGGGAGGCTCATCGCTCCCTCGCGGGCGCGCCTCGCCCAATCACGGTCAGGGGCGGCGGGGGCGGTGCCTTCGAGCAGCGCGATGGGGACCTGCAGGTGTTTGGACCGGGCGCGGTTTGCGCTGAATTCGGTTAGCGCGCGGTCGATCAGGCCATAGGCGGCCTCGGCCGAGCGGGCCTCATGGCTCCAATCGCAGACGCAATCGGCGGCCGCGCGTTGGTCGAGCATCTGGTGCAGCTGGCCGCGGGTCGAGGAGGTTTCATCGAGGCAGGACGAGATCGCCAGCACCGGCACGCTGTCGGAATAGGCCTGTCCCAGCGGGGTCATGATGTTGCAGAGCCCCGGCCCCGTGATGATGTAGGCCACGCCCGGTTTGCCGGTCGCACGGGCATAGCCATCGGCCATGAAACCTGCGCCCTGTTCATGGCGGGCGAGCACATGCTGGATACCCGCCTCTTCGATGCCGCGATACATCTCTTGGTTATGCACGCCGGGGATGCCGAAAATCACATCGACGCCGCGGGATTTGAGCATGTGGCTGATTTGCGCACCAAGTGGGCGGTGGGACATTTAAACTCTCCAGAAACTTAGGGTGAAGATGGCGTAGACAGCGAACAGCTCTAGCCGGCCGATGAGCATGCCTGCGGACAGAACCCATTTGGCCGCGTCATTGAGAGGCGCGTAGTTGCCCGCAGGCCCGATCGTGTCGCCCAAGCCCGGGCCGATATTGGCAAGGGCGGCGGACGCGCCGGACACGGAGGTGACGAAATCGAGACCCCGTGAGGCCCAGTGCAACGGACATGACGCCGAGGGTGACCACGAAGAAGACGAAGAAGGACATGACCGAGGTCAGCACGTCATCGACCACCGGGCGGCCCTGATAGCGGGGGGTGAAGATGCCGTGGGGGGAGTAGATGCGTTGGAGTTGCACCTTCACGGAGGCAAAGAGCAGTTGATAGCGGAAGACCTTGATGGAGCAG
>JBCCCZ010000125.1:0-7965 GCA_039033255.1 Pseudomonadota bacterium | reverse complement strand
GGGGCAAAGGTTTTCCGAGCATCATTAGCCGCCGGTGTGGCTCATGTGGCGGGACATCTGGCCGGTGATGTTCTGACGATCATAGTCGAAATCATGGCCTTTGGGCTTAGCGGCAATGGCAGCTCGGATCGCGTCTTCCAAGGGTGCATCATTCCTGGGCGTATTACGCAGGGCACCGCGCAGATCGGCCATGTCTTCCTGACCCAGACACATATAGAGCTCACCCGTGCATGTCAGCCGGACGCGGTTGCAACTTTCACAGAAATTATGTGTGAGCGGTGTGATGAAGCCAATCTTCTGCCCTGTTTCCTGCAGCTTGACATAACGCGCCGGGCCGCCGGTGCGTTCGGGAATGTCGATAACAGTAAAATGGTCGCTGAGCCGCGCGCGCAGGTCCGACAATTTCCAATATTGGCCCAAGCGCCGTTCATTGCCGATATCGCCCATCGGCATCACTTCAATGAAGGTCAAATCCATGTCGCGGTTGTTGCACCAGCCCACGAGTTGGAAGAGCTCATCCTCGTTGAAACCCTTGAGCGCCACGGTGTTGATCTTGACCCGCATTCCTGCGCGTTGTGCAGCATCGATGCCGCGTATGACCTGGGGCAGGCGACCCCAGCGGGTGATATCTGCAAACTTTTTATCATCCAGCGTGTCGAGCGATATGTTGATCCGCCGGACCCCCGCCGTGTAAAGGTCATCGGCATAGCGTTCCAGCTGAGAGCCGTTGGTGGTCACGGTCAGTTCTTCCAGGTCTCCCGCTTCAAGATGGCGCGTCATGCCATTGAAAAAATTCATAATTCCCTTACGCACCAGAGGCTCACCACCGGTGATGCGCAACTTTTTAACACCAAGGCGGACGAAGGTGGAACACATGCGATCCAGCTCCTCCAGGGTCAGAAGCTCTTTTTTCGGCAGAAAGGTCATGTTTTCAGCCATGCAATAGACGCACCGAAAATCACACCGGTCGGTGACGGAGACGCGCAAGTATGTGATGGCGCGCTGGAAAGGGTCTATCAGCGGGGCTGTCATAGGGTTAAGTTAAGGGGGAGGGAGTGGGCTGGCAAGAGCGATGATATCAGTCGCCATGCAGCCTGTCGCGATAGGAGCAAATAGATGAAAAGACGGGTTTTTCTGGCGGCACTGATCGCGCCTTTGGCCGGGTGCGGCCTGACACCTGCGGAGCTCTTTGGCAATCGCGATGCGCTGCCCCCGCAGGAGGCCCCGGTTGAGGCGTTGGAGCCAAGCGCGATCCCCGAAGACGCCCGCACGGTGGAAGAGTTTGACACCACCAGCACCGGAGACCGGGCCGCAGCACTTGAAGGGGCGTCTGCCACGGGGGGGGAGGCCAATCTGGGCGTGACCATCGCGTCATTGGGGGACGTGGCGCAGACGGGGATCTGGTTGAAAACGCCCTTGATTTCAACGCAGTCCAAGGGCCGGGTCGAGGTGGTTCAGACGGGCCGCGCCGTGGCGGTCGATCTGATCCCACTCGACGGCGAGGCGAGCGCGGGCAGCCGGATTTCTCTGGCCGCGATGCGCCTCTTGGAGGTCGATCTGACGGCCTTAACCGAGATGCGGGTTTATCGCAGCAATTGAGACCTGTGCCCGGCGGCCCGCTTGATTTGAGTATTTTTGGAAAGATGAAGAGCAGGCTTTACGGTTTCATCTTTCCAAAAATACTCATGAACGCGTTGACATCAGCGCGCGTGATAAACGTTAAGGACCGCACTTCAACATATTGAAATCATTCAACAGTGACCGACTTGGCCAGGTTGCGCGGCTGGTCCACATCCGTGCCTTTCGCCACGGCTGTGTGATAGGCCAAAAGCTGGGCTGGAATGGCATAGAGAATGGGCGCCAATAACGGATCGCATCCGGGCAGCGTCAGCACTTGCCAAACCCCGTCGCTCGCCTCCTTCGCGCCGGTCTCATCGGTGACAAGACAGACTTTTCCATCGCGCGCCATCACCTCTTGCATGTTGGAGACGGTCTTGTCGAAAAGTCCGTCACGCGGTGCCATAACCACCACGGGCATCTTGTGATCAATCAGCGCGATGGGCCCGTGTTTCAGTTCACCCGACGCATAACCTTCGGCGTGTATGTAGCTGATTTCTTTTAGTTTTAGCGCACCCTCTAACGCCAATGGGAAAAGCATGCCGCGGCCAAGAAACAGCACGCTTGTGGCCTCGGAGAGCCCAGCCGCCACATCGCGGATCCGGGCGCTTTCATCCAACGCGCGGCGCATCAATGCGGGCAGGCCGCGCAGGGCGGACAGTGTGTCAGACAGGCGCGCATCATCAATTGATGCGCGATCTTGTGCGGCCTTCAACGCCAGAAGCAGCATAACGATCAATTGGCAGGTGAAGGCTTTGGTCGACGCCACGCCGATTTCAGTTCCGGCAAAAATGGGCAATGCGACCTGCGCTTCGCGCGCAATGGAGCTTTCAGATACGTTGACCACGGCAAGCGTCGTGGATTTTTCGTCGCAATACCGTAAAGCGGCCAGCGTATCGGCCGTTTCGCCCGATTGGCTGACGAAGATCGTCATGGTGCGCGTCGGGATCGGTGGTTCGCGGTAGCGGAATTCGGACGCGATATCGACCTCCGTGGGCAGGCCGGCCACTTGTTCGAACCAGTATTTGGCGGTGAGGCAGGCATAATAAGCCGTGCCACAAGCGACCAGCGTGACGCGGTCGATGTCTTTGAAATCGGGGCATTTCGCGTCGATTTCGATGCCGGTACCGTCCGCCGTCAGGTAATGCCGCAGGGCATCACCAATCACGCCGGGTTGTTCGGCGATTTCCTTGGCCATGAAATGCTTGTGCCCAGCCTTGTCCACCTGCGCGTTTTCGATCTGAACGACGCGCATGTCGCGATTGGCGAGCCGCCCTTCGGCATCCGTGATGGTCACGCTGTCACGCGTCACCACGGCGCAATCGCCTTCCTCGAGATAGGTGATTTTGTCGGTGAGCGGTGCCAAAGCGATGGCGTCCGAGCCCACAAAGGCTTCCCCGTCGCCATGACCGATGGCCAACGGGCTGCCCTTGCGCGCGGCCACGATCAGATCCTGCTCGCCTTCAAACAGAAAGCAAAGCGCGTAAGCACCCTCTAGTTCGTCAAGAGTTTTCTTGGCTGCATCAACGGGTTCCATGCCGTTTTGCATGTAATACTGTGTCAAGAGGGCGACGGTTTCGGTGTCAGTATCCGTGACGAATGTCACGCCTTCCGCCGCAAGCTTTTCCCGTAATTCGCGGTAGTTCTCGATAATCCCGTTATGCACCACGGCGACGGGCCCGGCCTTGTGGGGGTGGGCGTTCGAGATGTTGGGTGCGCCATGGGTGGCCCAGCGGGTGTGGCCGATACCGGATTTGCCCGCGAGCGGTTCATGCACCAAGAGGTCAGAAAGGTTATAAAGCTTGCCCACCGCGCGGCGGCGATCAAGCTTGCCGTCATTTATGGTGGCGATCCCGGCACTGTCATAGCCGCGATATTCCAGACGCTTGAGCGCCTCCACCAGAATGGGCGCGGCCTCATGGTCACCCAACACGCCAACGATGCCACACATCAGCTCTGCTCCTGCTTTTTCTTTCTGATTTTCAGCATGTTCATCATTTTGACGGCGAGGCCCGGTTTGCTGACCTGTTCGCCTCTGGCAATGGCCAGGGCACCGGGTTCGACGTCTTTCGTGATCACCGACCCGGACGCTGTCATCGCGTCATCGCCCACGCTGACAGGGGCCACCAGCATGGTGTTGGATCCGATGAACGCGCGTTTGCCCACCGTGGTCCGATGCTTCATGACGCCGTCGTAATTGCAGGTGATGGTGCCTGCACCCACATTGGTGTCTTCTCCGAAATGAGCGTCGCCCACATAGCTGAGATGGCTGACCTTCACGCCTTCCTCCAGCTGCGCGTTCTTCAGTTCCACGAAATTGCCGATTTTGACATGCCCTGCGATCTCTGTGCCGCCTCGGATGCGCGCAAAAGGGCCCACCACCGCACCGCGCGCTATATGGGCGTCTTCGATGTGGCTGAAGGCGCGGATTCGGGCGCCGGTTTCGACCGTCACGCCGAGGCCGAAGACGACGTTCTGTTCCACGATGCAATCCCGCCCCAAATGGGTGTCGAGCGCAAAATGCACCGTTTCCGGCGCGGGCAGGGTGACCCCGTTTTCCATGGCGTCGTTGCGCGCGCGGGCCTGAAATGTCGCCTCTGCCATGGACAGTTCGGCTCGGGAATTGATGCCAATCGTTTCAGCCTCATCACAGGCGATGGCAGTGGCTGACAGACCATCGGCGCGGGCCAGCCCTATGATGTCAGTCAGGTAATATTCACCCGCCGCATTGTCATTTTCCAGACGCGCGACCAAGTCCATTATCCGTGCCGCGTTGGCCATGATAATGCCTGAATTGCAGAAGGTTATGGCGCGCTCTTCATTTGAAGCGTCCTTGAATTCCACGATACGTTCGAGCCTGTCACCCGCCATGATCAGTCGCCCGTACCGACCAGGATCGGCGGCGTCAAAGCCCAGCACCACGATGTCATTGGCGGCGCGCGCCTCTGCCATGCGCGCAAGCGTTTGAGGCTGCACGAAAGGCGTATCGCCATAGAGCACGACCACGTCGCCGGAAAACCCCTCCAGCGCGCCCGCTGCCTGCGCCACGGCGTGGCCGGTGCCCAGTTGCTTTTCCTGCATCACCGTTTGCGCGCGTTCGTCGGCGTTTCGCGCAGCGGCCATAACAGCCTCCGCCCCGTGGCCCGCCACAACGATCACACGCTCAGGGTTCAAGGCCGCACCGGCGCGCATCGCATGGGCCAGCATGGGCGCGCCGGCGATGGGATGCAGCACCTTTGGCAGATCAGATTTCATCCGCGTGCCTTTTCCAGCCGCCAGAAGGATCAGCGCAGTTGTCATTTGGCCTCGTTCCATTACATGCGGGACAGGTTTTATCCGCTGGCACCGGGCGTGCAAGACATCCCGCATCAAAGGTTGTTGCGGCGTGACATAAAGGGCGGCGGAATAGCGCCAAGAAAGGGAATGATGGGAACAGTTGTTTTTGATCTCGACGGGACACTCGCCGACACCAGCGGCGATTTGATCGCCGCCGCCAATGCCTGTTTTCGTCAGATGGGTGCGGGCGATTTGCTGGTGCCGGGTGGTGATGCGGCCACGGCGCTGACGGGAGGCAAGGCGATGTTGCGGCTGGGCCTTAAGCGTTTGGGGCGGGAAGACGAAGACGAGGTTGACCGCTGGTACCCCCCGTTGCTTGCGGCCTATGAGGAGAATATCGACCATCACACCCGCTTTTTCCCCGGCGCGCTGAAGGCGGTGGAGGCGCTGAAATCCCGGGGTCATCGCGTTGCCATTTGCACCAACAAACCGGAAGGTCTGGCGCGGCTTCTGTTCACCAATCTGGGCGTTCTGGAGGTGTTTCACAGTCTGATCGGGGCGGACACGCTGCCGGTGCGAAAACCTGATCCTGAACCCCTGCGAGAGGCCGTGCGCCGCGCAGGTGGTGAGACCTCTGACGCGATCATGATCGGCGACACGATCACCGACCATGACACCGCGCGCGCGGCAGGCGTGCCGTCAATCCTTGTGACCTTTGCGCCGGGGCGGCAAAATGTGGACGAATTGGGACCCGATGCTTTGCTGCATCACTTCGATGACTTGCCGGATCTTGCTGCGCGGTATTTGCGACCGATCTGACAGTTGACGCGCGGCGAATGAAGCCTCACAACTGTTGCATGCAAGAGGTATTTAACGGCAATTTCACCCAGCAGGAACCGATCCCGAGCGATGGGATTGCAGCCGCGCTCGACGTGCTGCGCAGTGGGCGGCTTCATCGCTACAATCTGGCCCCCGGTGAGCTGGGGGAGGTGGGTTTGTTGGAGCAGGAATTCGCGGCCTATGTCGGGTCGCGTTTCGCGCTCGCGGTATGTTCGGGCGGTTATGCTCTGGCCACGGCCCTGCGCGCCTTGCGCGTGGCCCCGGGGGATAAGGTGCTGACCAATGCTTTCACACTGGCCCCAGTGCCGGGCGCCATAGCGTCGGTGAATGCCGTGCCGGTCTTTGTCGGCGTCACCGAGGATTTGGTGATCGATCTCGATGATTTGGAAGCAAAGCTGGGTCAGGCGCGTGTCCTGATGCTGAGCCACATGCGCGGACATGTCTGCGACATGGATCGGCTGGTGGAGATGTGCGACGCCGCTGGGGTGGCCATCGTGGAGGATTGCGCCCACACCATGGGGGCTGCCTGGCGCGGCGTGCCGTCCGGTCGGCACGGGGTAATCGGGTGCTACTCCACGCAGACCTACAAGCACATGAACTCTGGCGAGGGCGGGTTTCTGGTGACCGATCATGAGGAGCTTGCGGCACGGGCAACGATGCTGTCGGGATCCTACATGCTCTACAATCGCCACGGCGCGGTGCCGGAGTCTGAGGCGTTTGAGGCCGTCAAGTACGACACGCCCAATGTGTCGGGCCGGATGGATCATCTGCGCGCGGCGATATTGCGGCCGCAACTGGCAAAACTGGATGCGCAATGCGACGCCTGGAATGCCCGTTACCAGGTGGTGGAGGAGGGGCTGCGCGATACCCCCGGCCTGACTTTGGTCAACCGTCCGGAGGAAGAGCGTTATGTGGGGTCTTCTATTCAGTTTCTTCTGCTCGATTGGCCGAATGCGGCGATTGAGGACATGCTGGCCCGCTGTCTTGCCCGAGGCGTGGAATTGAAGTGGTTTGGTGGGGAAGAACCGGTGGGATTCACCTCCCGCTACGACAGTTGGCGTTACGCGCCAAGCACGCCCATGCCCGCCAGTGACCGCGTGCTGCGCGGCGTGATTGATATGCGCCTGCCGTTGACCTTCAGCCTTGAGGATTGCGCGCTGATCGCGCGGATCATTCGGTCCGAAGTCGGCGCGGTATGGCAAGAACAGGCCGCCTGATCTGGCTGCGTGCCTGTCGCCTGTGCGGGACTTGAGTATTTTTGGCAAGATGAAACACGGGGTCTGCGCCGCAGGCCATGTTAAGATTGACGCGTGGGCTATCTTGCCTTATAAATGAACGACTGTTCAATAAACAGGAGAAAGCCCCATGTTCAACGCCACGATGCGCTTTGACCTTGGTGAAGATGTGGATGCCCTGCGGGATATGACCCATCGCTGGGCGCAGGAACGTGTGAAGCCGTTGGCGGCAGAGATTGACCGGCAGAACGAATTTCCCGCAGAGCTGTGGCAGGAGATGGGCGAGCTGGGGCTGTTGGGCATCACCATTCCGGAGGCCTATGGCGGCGCGGATATGGGCTATCTGGCGCATACCGTGGCGATTGAGGAGGTGGCGCGGGCGTCGGCCTCGGTCTCGTTGAGCTATGGGGCGCATTCCAATCTTTGCGTCAATCAGATCAATCTGAATGGGTCGGAGGCGCAAAAGCAGGCGTTCCTGCCCAAGCTGGTGTCCGGAGAACATGTGGGCGCGTTGGCCATGTCCGAGGCGGGCGCGGGCAGCGACGTGGTGTCGATGAAGCTGGAGGCGCAGAAGCGCAATGATCATTTCCGGCTGAACGGCACCAAGTACTGGATCACCAATGGGCCGGATGCCGATACGCTGGTCGTGTATGCGAAGACCGATCCGGAGGGCGGGTCCAAGGGGATCACCGCGTTTCTCATTGAAAAGACAATGAAAGGGTTTTCGACCTCGCCGCATTTCGACAAGCTGGGGATGCGCGGGTCGAACACCGCAGAGCTTGTTTTCGAAGACGTGGAAGTGCCGTTTGAGAACGTGCTGGGCGAAGAAGGCCGGGGCGTGCAGGTGCTGATGTCTGGGCTCGACTATGAACGTGTCGTGCTGGCGGGGATCGGGCTGGGCATCATGGCGGCCTGTCTGGATGAAATTATGCCTTACCTGTCCGAGCGCAAGCAGTTCGGCAAACCCATCGGGTCCTTCCAGCTGATGCAAGGCAAG
>JBCCCZ010000124.1:0-7981 GCA_039033255.1 Pseudomonadota bacterium | reverse complement strand
CTTTGGCATGGGCCGCGCGCAGGGTTGGGATGCACATGTCGTCAATATAGGCGCCGGGGTCGTGGCCGCTTGGTACCGCGTGTGCGCCGAGGAATGTCGTGACCACGTGCAGCGGACGTTCCTGCCCAATCTTGCGGGCAAGGCGCAGCATCTTCAACTCGGTCTCTTGATCGAGACCGTATCCGGATTTGACCTCAAGCGTCGTTACCCCTTCACAGATCATCGCGTCCACGCGTGTGAGTGCATCTTTCAGCAATGCCGCCTCGCCTGCATCCCGCGTGGCATTTACCGTCAACATGATCCCGCCGCCCGCGCGCGCGATCTCTTCATATCTTGCCCCGTTTTGACGCAGTTCGAATTCCGCCGCGCGGTGGCCGCCAAAGACGACGTGGCCGTGGCAATCAATCAGTCCCGGGGTGACCAGTCGACCGTCGATGTCTTGGACCGGGCCATCACGATAGACATCGGGTGCATCGCGTGCAGGCCCGACCCAGACGATCCGCCCGCGCTGCATCGCGATGGCACCGTCTGGCATCAGGCCAAACCCATCATCAGGGGCCATCGTTGCGAGGGTGGCATTGATCAGGAGCATGGGACTCACTTGTCAGGTACACTTTTTATGTTAATAAGTATGCACATAATATCCTGTCAAGCGAGGCTTGAATGACATCAGTTTGGGCGAAAGAGGCGCTTTTGCCGGGCGGTTGGGCGCAGGATGTACGGATCGACATTGGCGCGGATGGGCGGATCGTGGCGGTTTCCGAGAATGCAGCGCAAGCCGGGCATCGCGTCGGTCGCTTACTGCCCGCGCCCGTAAACGCCCATTCCCACGGCTTCCAACGCGCTATGGCCGGCCTGACTGAGGCGCGCGGTCCCCATGCCGGCGACAGCTTCTGGACGTGGCGTCGGCTGATGTTCCGCTTTCTCGACCAACTGACTCCCGCGCATGTGGAGGCGATCACCGCGTTGGTGCAGATGGAGATGCTGGAGGCGGGATACGCCGCACAGGTCGAATTTCACTACCTTCACCACCAGCCGGGCGGCATACCTTACGACAATTTGGCCGAGATGTCGGAACGCGTGGCGGCGGCGGCTGATCACACGGGGATCGGGCTGTGTTTGTTGCCCGTGCACTATGAATTCGGCGGTTGCGACGGGCGCGCGTTGACGGATGGCCAAATCCGCTTTGGCAATGACCTGGAGCGGTTTCAGAGGTTGCACGCAGGCGCGGTCCAAGCCTTGGGCGATCTGCCCGAAGATGCCCGTTTGGGGGTTGCACCCCATTCCTTGCGCGCCGTTGGTCAGGGCGACCTGAAAACCTACGCGAAGCACTTCCCGACCGGTCCCATTCACATGCATCTGGCCGAACAATTGGCAGAGGTGGATGAGGTGCAAACCCGGTGGGGCGCCCGGCCTGTGACCTGGGCGATCAATAACTTGGATCTGGACAACCGCTGGTGCCTGATCCACTGCACGCAAATGACACCCGAGGAAACGGTCTGTCTGGCGCAGACCGGTGCTGTAGCCGGGCTCTGCCCAATCACCGAAAGCAGTCTTGGCGATGGCATTTTCGACGGGCCGCGTTGGATCGAAAATGGCGGTGCAATGGCCATCGGGTCGGACAGCAACATCCGGATATCGTTGACGGAGGAGCTGCGGACGCTGGAGTATTCGCAACGTCTGCGCGATCATAGCCGGGCCGCGCTGGCGAGCGAAAAACACACCACTGGGCGACGCATATTCGATGCCATGGTGGCAGGCGGTGCGCAGGCAGCAGAACGTGATAGCGGGGCGTTGGCTGTGGGTCGGTGGGCGGATTTATTGGCGCTTGATGATGCGTCCGTTCACCTGGAGGGGCGGCGTGGGGACACCGGGCTGGATGCCTGGATTTTCGCGGGGGACGACCGGATGGTGACCGATCTCTGGTCTGCCGGACGGCATTTGGTGAGGGACGGGCGGCATATCCGTCGTGAGGCCATTGAGAGCACCTATCGACACGCCATACGCCAGCTGAGGGCCGACCTGTGACGAGACCAGACTTTCGCAGCTGGCAGAGCGTTCATGATGAGGTGCTGCGCCGCATTCAAACCCGCGCGTGGAAACCTGGGGAGATGATCCCCCATGAAGCTGATCTGGCGGCTGAATTTGGCTGTGCCCGCGCGACGGTCAATCGTGCGCTGCGTCAGATTGCGCAAACCGGCCTTCTGGATCGACGCCGCAAGGCAGGCACACGCGTTGCAGAACACCCCGTTGCCAAGGCCACGCTCGACATTGCTGTGATCCGGCAGGACGTGGAGGCGCGCGGGCAATGCTACCGCCACCAATTGATCGCCCGCCGGATCGAACGTCCGCCCGGGGCGATATCAGCGGCCATGAGAACAGATGTGCCTCAAAGGCTTTTGCATCTCTGCGCGGTTCACATGGCCGATGCGCAGCCTTATGCGCTGGAGGATCGGTGGATAAACTTGTCCACCGTGCCGGAGGCGATGGGTCAGGATTTCGCGGAGACCAGCAGCAATGAGTGGCTGCTGAACCATGCGCCATACACGCACGGGGAGATTGCATTTTCCGCCGCCAATGCCAGCCAGGTTGAAGCGGATGCACTGGGCTGCGGGACGGGCACGGCGGTGTTTGTGCTGGACCGTCTGACATGGAATGGCGCGGTGTCTGTCACCAAGGTTCGGCTGGTTTTCGCCGCCGGACACGCGATGCGCGCGACGCTCTGATTTTCCATTGACGACGGGCTGCGCGCGCGGGTCTGTAAAGAGGGCTTCCGGCAGCGTCCCGCATGGCAGATCGCTGAAAAATGGTGCGGGTGGAGGGACTTGAACCCCCACGCCTTGCGGCGCCAGAACCTAAATCTGGTGCGTCTACCAATTTCGCCACACCCGCATGAGCGCGCGTCTTAGCAAAGCAGATCAAAGGACGCGAGAGGAAATCTTACAGCAGCGACCTGCTGCGATCGCATAAAGCGGGCGACATTAAGAAAAAATTGTCTTATGGTGTTGAAAAATAAGCAGGCAAAAGTTCTGAGGACAGGCACATGACACCGACATTTGATCGGGGCTATGGGATTTTAACCCTTGAAGCGACGGAGTCGACAGGGGGATTATTGGCCCAATCCAATATCATGACAGCGGCGGGGGAGCGGTGCATTGACACGCTCGCGCCCGGCGACAGGATCGTCACGCGGGATCAGGGCATGGTCGTTCTCGATGATCTGCGCGCGCGGGAAGTGGACGTGCCTCTGGTAAAGATCGCGGCGCGGTCCCTTGGCCACAACCGGCCAGAGGATGACACCGTTTTGCCCGCAGGTCAGCGCATACTGGTTCGGGATTGGCGGGCGCAGGCTTTGTTTGGGTCGAAAGTGGTGCTTGTCCCGGCTGAACGGCTGGTAGACGGAGAGTTTGTGACACTTCAACCAAAGACGGTGATCACTGTCTACGATCTGCTTTTTGACGATCCGCACATCCTTTACGTGGATGGCATGGAAGTGGCCAGTTACATCGACGACCACGCGTTTTTTTGACCCAGCAAGGTTGCATTTGCGCGCAAAGTGCTCGGCGGGCTGATCACGGTGTCCTGCTGTTAAGCTGCGACGTCAGATAATTCCGGAATACGCGTAACATCCCCTTTTTGGACTGCATTCCGCCATATGCTGCGATCCAGATTTTTGGCGCAACGCGTCAGGGTTTGTCTTTTTCGGCTGCGTCCGGGTCCGCTTGCCCGACGCCCAAGAACACTTTCTTGAGCGGCACCGCCCAGATCACGCCCAATGCCACATAGATGATGAACTCCACCGCGATCGGTGGACGGTCAAGCATGTTCATGATGGTCACGGCCGTCACGATGTAGGCGGGCAGGGCCACGAGCAAAATCACCAAAGACCAGCGTCTACGGGCTTTGTAGCTGAGCGGCATGGATGCCTCTTTGCGTCAGTCGTTGAACGGGTCCGTCACTAGGATCGTGTCATCCCGCTCCGGTGAGGTGGAAAGTAGCGCGACGGGGCAGTCGATCAATTCCTCCACCCGGCGTACATACTTGATCGCGTTGGCGGGCAGATCAGCCCAGCTGCGCGCGCCTTCGGTGCTGTCGCTCCACCCTGGCATCTCCTCATAGACGGGTACGCAACGCGCCTGTTCTTCGGCCGCCATGGGCAGGTAATCAAGCCGCGTGCCGTCGAGGTCATAGCCGACACAGACCTTGAGCACATCGAACCCATCGAGCACGTCGAGCTTCGTGAGCGAAATCCCATTGATGCCCGAGGTGGCGCAGGTCTGCCGAACAAGGCAGGCGTCAAACCACCCGCAGCGGCGTTTGCGCCCTGTCACGGTGCCAAATTCGCGCCCGCGTTCGCCCAGCCGCTGGCCCACCGCGTCTTCCAGTTCCGTCGGGAAGGGCCCTTCGCCCACGCGCGTGGTGTAGGCTTTCACAATGCCCAACACGTAATCAATCGCCCCCGGGCCCAGACCCACGCCGGTGGCCGCTTGCCCCGCAATCACGTTCGAGGAGGTCACGAACGGATAGGTGCCGAAATCAATGTCCAGTAGCGCGCCCTGGGCCCCTTCAAACAGGATCCGTTTGCCTGCCTTGCGTTTCTCATTCAGGACTTTCCAAACCGGTGCGGCGTAAGGCAGGATCTGATCCGCGATGTCGCTCAGGCCCGTTAGCAATGCGTCGCGATCCACCGGGTCAATCCCGAGGCCCTTGCGCAGCGGATCATGGTGCTGCAGCGCGCGATCCACCCGCGCTTCGAGCGTTGCGCGGTCAGCTAGATCAGCCACGCGGACAGATCGCCGCCCCACCTTGTCTTCGTAGGCGGGCCCGATGCCACGCCCGGTTGTGCCGATCTTTGTCCCGCGAGAGGCCGCCTCTTCCCGGGCGCGATCCAATTCACCATGGATGGGCAGGATGAGCGGCGTATTTTCCGCGATCATCAGTGTCTGAGGCGTGATATCCACACCATCTTCGCGGATGCGCGCGATCTCATCCACCAGATGCCAGGGGTCGAGCACGACACCATTGCCAATGACCGAGAGCTTGCCGCCCCGAACCACGCCCGAGGGCAGAGCATTGAGCTTGTAGACCTTGCCATCCACAACCAGCGTATGGCCCGCATTATGCCCGCCCTGAAACCGCGCGATCACGTCGGCGCGCTCGCTCAGCCAGTCGACAATCTTGCCTTTGCCCTCGTCACCCCATTGGGCGCCCACCACCACGACATTGGCCATCTTGATCCCCTCGGTCCATCGAAACCGACGACCTGCATAACGAGTGTCGCCCTGCGTGGAAACCTGAAAATGGCCGCTCCGGTCTGGATCCGGGCTGGACAGGTGGGCGTAGTTTGGGAAATATCCCGACACGGGAGAGAAGGGGGCATTCATGGCGGGCTTTTTCGGGCGCTGGGCCGTGGCGTTTTTGCTTTTGACGGCCACGTTCAATCCCACGCGGTACAACTACATCAGTTGGACGCAGCGCAATTTTGACGACCACATGCCGATTGCGATCCTTGCGGGGCTGGTGCTTCTGGTGGGCTACATCATCTACCTGCGTGCCACGCTGCGATCCATCGGGGCGTTCGGCATGATGTTGGTGCTGGCGCTGGTGGGCGCGCTGGTGTGGGTGCTTTATGACTATGGGCTGCTCACCCTCACGCAGACATCTGACATGGTGTGGCTGGGGCTGATCGCATTGTCGCTGGTGCTTGGCGTGGGGCTCAGTTGGAGCCATGTGCGGCGCTATCTTTCCGGCCAGTCGGATATGGATGACGTGGATGAGTGACGGGTTGCGGGCGTCAGCCGAATTGCATAAGTAAGCGCGACACATAACTCGCCCTCTGAAGTAGCAGTGGTTTCGCCCCATGCAAAACGTCATCCTTCTTGTCCATCTGCTGCTCACGCTGGCTTTGATCATCGTGGTGCTTTTGCAGCGTTCGGAAGGCGGCGGCCTGGGCATGGGCGGAGGTGGTCCGGCGGGCACGGGTCGTGCAGCGGCCACGGGTCTCGGCAAGCTGACATGGCTTTTGGGGATTGGTCTTTTCGTCACCTCGATCACTCTGACGATCATTGCCGCGCAGAACTCGGCCGGGTCATCGGTGCTGGATCGCCTGATCGATCTGCCACCCGCTGCGGCAGAGCAACCCGATACCGGAGATACTGGACTTGGTGACGGTCTGCTGCCACCTGCACCGGGCGACGATGACGCGCCGCTTCTGCCGACATTGGATTGATCCAATCAGCATTTGAAAAGCGAGTGCCGCGCCATGCGATGCGGCGTGCTGCACACTAACCGTTGCGGCATGCCCCAATTTCGCAACATCATGTTGCGGTTGCCTTGCGCAAATTCTCCAAAGCCTGTATTAGTCAAATCCCGTGGTAACTGGTTCGAATCGGGCACGGGAACCTCATAAAATCGCAATAAAAACGGCTCTGACCACCCTCGATCGGTGGTGCAGTGGCTATGGGGGATGTGCAGATGGCGCGATATGTTTTCATTACCGGCGGTGTTGTGTCCTCCTTGGGCAAAGGTCTGGCCTCAGCCGCGCTCGGTGCGCTGTTGCAAGCCCGTGGGTTTTCCGTGCGCTTGCGCAAGCTGGACCCCTATTTGAACGTCGATCCCGGCACCATGTCGCCTTTTGAACATGGCGAGGTGTTTGTCACCGATGATGGGGCGGAAACCGATCTCGACCTCGGCCATTACGAACGCTTTACCGGCGTGCCTGCGCGCATGACGGATTCGGTCAGCTCTGGGCGGATTTACTCGGACGTGTTGGAAAAGGAACGCCGCGGCGATTACCTCGGCAAGACCATTCAGGTCGTCCCCCATGTGACCAATCAGATCAAGGATTTCATCGCGATCGGCGATGATGAGGTCGATTTCATGCTCTGCGAAATCGGCGGCACGGTTGGAGATATCGAAGGCCTGCCGTTCTTTGAAGCTATCCGTCAGTTCAGCCACGACCGCCCGCGCGGGCAATGCATCTTCATGCATCTGACGCTGCTGCCGTGGCTGGCCGCGAGCGGGGAGCTGAAGACGAAACCCACTCAGCACTCTGTCAAGGAATTGCAATCCATCGGGATCGCGCCCGACATTCTGGTGTGTCGGTCGGAACAACCCATCCCGGAGAAAGAACGCGAGAAAATCGCGCTGTTTTGTAACGTGCGCAAGGACGCGGTGGTCGCGGCCTATGATTTGAACTCGATCTACGAGGCGCCGCTGGCCTACCACCGCGAGGGGCTGGATCAGGCCGTTCTGGACGCCTTCAACATTTCCCCCGCACCGCGCCCGGATCTGACCGTTTGGCGGGATGTGGCGGACCGAATTCACAAGACGGACGGGGAAGTCAAGGTCGCCATCGTGGGCAAGTACACCCAGTTGGAAGATGCCTATAAGTCAATCAAGGAGGCGTTGACCCATGGCGGCATGGCCAACCGGGTGAAGGTGCAGGTGGAATGGGTCGATGCCGAAATTTTCGATGATGAAGATCCGGCAGGGCATCTGAGCGGTTTCCACGCGATCCTCGTGCCCGGTGGCTTTGGGGAGCGCGGGACAGAGGGCAAGATCAAGGCTGCGCAGTTCGCGCGGGAACGGAAAATCCCCTATCTGGGCATTTGCCTTGGGATGCAGATGGCGGTGATTGAGGCCGCGCGGAATGTGGCTGGCCTGAAGGATGCCGGGTCTGAGGAGTTTGACCACGAGGCGGGCAAAAAGCGGTTTACGCCTGTGGTCTACCACCTCAAGGAATGGGTGCAGGGCAACGAGAAGGTGCAGCGCAAGGTGTCGGATGACAAAGGCGGCACGATGCGGTTGGGGGCCTATGACGCGGTACTGAAAGAGGGGACAAAGGTGGCCGGTGTCTATGACACGACGGCCATCGATGAACGCCACCGCCATCGCTATGAGGTGGACATCAAGTATCGCGACAAGCTGGAAGACTGTGGGCTGACGTTTTCAGGAATGTCGCCGGATGGGCGGCTGCCAG
>JBCCCZ010000123.1:0-8069 GCA_039033255.1 Pseudomonadota bacterium | reverse complement strand
TCATGGAGTGAAATTCATGGGCAATCTGAAACGTCCGCAACAGCCCTTTGTGGAAAAGCTCATGGGGCGGCAATCCGGTGATGTCTTCACCTTGCATCAACACCCGGCCCGAGGTCGGCTCCAACACACCCGAGATCACGTTGAAGAGCGTCGTCTTGCCCGCGCCATTGGGCCCGATGAGGCCGGTGATCGAGCCTTCCGCGATCTCCATCGACGCGCCATCCACCGCGTGGAAGCCGCCGAAATGCTTGTGCACGTCCTCAACGACGATCATGGATTGCCCCCAGATGCGATCAGCCCCGGCCAGATACCGGGGCTGATGCGTTTCGTAAAGTGCGACCTAGCGGTACTGCGCTGTGGTGATCTTGCCGCCTTCAAAGACGATCTCGCGATAGTTGCCCGCGCTTTCACCGGGGCCGATCAGTTCAACGGCCGTGGCACCGACATAGTCGATATCCGTGCCCGCCGCGATCAGGTCCAGCGCCTTGCCCAACTCACCAGGGAAGATTTTTTCACCTGGTGCGTTGGCCACATCCATCACGTGATCCTTGTAGTCCCCCGGCTCAACCGAGCCGGCGGCCTGCATGGCCAGCATAATGAGGGCTGCCGCATCATAGCTTTCCTTAGAGAAGGGCGAGGTGCCGTCAAAGCCATCAGCCATGCCTTCGAACATCGCAGCGCCTTCACTGTCGGTGCCCGGGTGCTGCCCGGTGGAGCCATCAATTTCGGAGCCAAAGTTTGCCTCCAGAGCCTCACCGATCATACCATCGGGGAAGTGAAAGCTGTCAAACGCACCGGAATCGAGGGCCGCGCGCACGATGCCGCTGCCGCCTTGGTCCACATAGCCTGCGACGACCAGACGGTCACCACCGGCAGCGGCCAGTGCGGCCACTTCGGCGGAATAATCGCCCTTGCCATCCTCATGGGCGGCATTGATCGTCACCGTGCCACCTGCCGCCTCAAACGCGGCCGCAAAGCTGTCGGCCAAACCCTTGCCATAGTCATTGTTGGTGTAGGTCAGCGCCACTTCCTTGATGCCCTGATCAATCAGCACATCCGTCATCACCACGCCCTGACGCGCGTCAGACGGTGCCGTGCGGAAGAAAAGACCGTTGTCTTCAGCAGTGCTGAGGCCCGGTGAGGTCGCCGACGGCGAAACCATCACCATGCCATTGGGCACGGCGACATTGCTGAGGATCGCACCCGTCACACCGGAACAATCGGCACCCATGATGCCTTTGACACCTTCCGCGGTCACAAGACGTTCGGCCGCGGCCGTCGCTGCACCGGCATCCACGCACGTGCTGTCTGCGCGCACAGGCGTCACGGTCATGCCATCCAGCAGTTTTCCGCTCTCGGTGACCTCAGTCATGGCCAGTTCCGCGCCATCACCCATATGCGGGGTCAGCGATTCAATGGGGCCGGTGAAGCCGAGGATCACGCCAATCTTCACTTCCCCTTCGGCCAGTGCGGCCCCAGTGGAAAGCGCCAGTGCTGCGGTGGTCGCAAGCAATCTCTTCATGTCCAGTTCTCCCTGTAGACTGATGATGATTGGCCCAGAAGGGTAGAAAGCGTAGCTGGAAATGCAAGCGCAATCGGGAATTGAATTGGCAGCTTTCAGGCCCCACCTTGAACGGAAACCACGAAAGGATGCATGCATGCGCTGGATTTTGGCTGCTGTGATGGCTGCAGGATTGGCCGCGCCTGTCGATGTTCAGGCGATGGACACAAGCCAGGGCAAACTGACCGTGACGCAGGTGGCGGGCGGGCTCAACGCGCCCTGGGGGTTTGGGTTTTTGCCGGACGGGTCCATCCTGATCACCGAACGCGATGGCGCGGTCAAGCATGTGTCGGATGGCCGGGTTCAGGCGCTTTCCGGCGTCGGGCCCGTATTGGCCGAAGGGCAGGGCGGTCTGCTCGACATTCTGGTGCCGCGCGATTTTTCCCAGACGCGAGAGGTGTTTTTCACCCTCTCCCAACCTCAGGGCAAGGAGGCGGGCACAGCGGTGGTCCGCGCGCGCCTGTCAGACGATGCCACGCAGCTTCTGGATTGGACGGTGATCTACGAAATGGACCCGGGCAGCGAAGGCGCACGGCATTTCGGCTCCCGCCTAGTGGAGGCCCCTGATGGAACTTTCTTTCTAACCGTGGGCGACCGCGGCGACCGGCCATCTGCGCAGGATCTCTCGGTTGAAAACGGCTCCGTCCTGCGCATCACCCGCGACGGGCAGGTGCCGCAGGACAATCCTTTCTTCAACCAAGTGGGCGTGCAGCCGGAAATCTGGTCGTATGGGCACCGCAACCCGCAGGGTGCGGCACTTGATCTGGAGGGCAACCTGTGGGTGGCCGAACACGGCGCGCGCGGCGGGGATGAGGTGAACCGTGTCGAGCGGGGGGCGAATTTCGGTTGGCCGGTGATTTCCTACGGCGTGCATTACTCGGGTCGCAAAATCGGTGAAGGCACAGCGCAAGAGGGGATGGAACAGCCGAAGTTTTACTGGGATCCTTCGATGGCACCATCCGGCATGATGATCTATTCCGGCGCGCTCTGGCCCGAATGGCGGGGGTCGATTTTTGTCGGGGCGCTGAAACTTGATTATATAGCGCGGCTCTCCGGCACGCCCTTGGTGGAAGAAAAACTGGAAGCGCCAGAGACCTACCGTGTGCGCGATGTCCGTGAAGGGCCGGATGGTGCGATCTGGTTTTTATCCGTGGGGGATGGTGCGCTTTACCGCCTGTCGCCGGGGACATGAGCGCCGTTCCGCGCACGGGTGCAACCGGTCAGGTTGTATGCTCCGTCCTGCCCACAATTTGACATAAACAGACCGCATCCCTGTCGCACCGCTTCACTACCTTTTGGGAAACAAAAAGAGCCAAGACGCTGAAAAGGCCAGGCCATGCCGGACCCGTTTCTGTCTGAGATCAAATATCTCGGCAACGCAAATGTGGATTTCATTGAAGTCGCTGTCGATGCTGGCACCGATGTGTCTGATCTTGTGGTCACGGTCTATCGTGGCAACGGAACGGTGCGGTCCAGTATTGATCTGTCTTTGCTGACGCCCACGACCGTGAATGGCTTTGATGTCTACTTGATCGACAACAGCGGGCCCACGGCTTTCAACGGTGTCAGCCTCAATCAGGCGGTGGCGCTCTCAGACAGCAGCACGGTCTATCAATTCGTATCGTTCAGCGACAACGCCAATACGGTCACGGCAACCGCGGGCCCCGCTGATGGGCTTACGTCAACGGAAATCGGACAGGCCGGGGCTGGAAACTCGCTTGAAACGCAGGATCAGGGCGGGTCCTACTTTGAACAAACCAATCCGGATCCCGACAACGTCACCTGTTTCGTGAACGGCACGCGGATAGAAACGGAAGACGGGCCCGTCTCGGTTGAGGATCTGACCCCGGGCATGCGCGTGCGCACGCTTGAAGGCCGTTTTGCCCCGCTGCGCATGGTGCTCAGCCGCCGCATCACGCGGGGGGACATGGTTGCGAATGAAGCGCTGCGCCCTATACGGATCAGCGCTGGGTCCTTGGGCCAGGGCATCCCGCACCGCGATGTGCTGGTGTCGCGCCAGCATCGCATGCTGGTGACCTCCCCGATCACGCAACGCATGTTTGGCCGGGACGGGGCCTTGGTGGCGGCCATTCGCCTGACGGACATTCCCGGCGTCTTTGTGGATTTACCGGATGGGGACATCGAATACTTCCATCTGCTCTTTGACGAACACGAGGTCATCTTTGCCGATGGCGCACCGTCTGAGAGTTTCTTTCTGGGGGAAGTCGCATTGCGCACCTTGCCCTCAGACAGCCGCCGCGAAATCTCGTTGGTTTTCCCAGATCTTACGCTGCCCATGCGTGTAGAGCAGTCCAAGCACTTGATCCCCAAGCGGCGTCATCAAGCAAGGCTGGTGGCGCGGCATGCAAAAAACCGCAAAACCCTGGTGGCGGAGCACTGACGCTCGCACAGCACAAGCTGGCATCTTTCGGATTTGAGTATTTTCAGCCAAAAAGAAGCACCAGTATCCGGCTTCTTTTTGGCCTCAAATACTCATCGTGCAACAGTCGTCATTGGCGCGCCTTTGGATTGGCGCGCCAGTGAGTGACGTGTCTCAGGCCGCTTCGGCGGCTGCCGCGAACCGGTCGTAGAAGGACTGATCCTTTTCCGCCATTTCCCGCAGAAGTTTGGGCGTGGCAAAGCGCGGGCCATAGGCCTCGACCAGTTCATCGCAACGCTCAGCCGCATAGGCCGCGCCGATCATGTCCAGCCAGGAGAACGGACCGCCCGACCAGGGCGCAAAGCCCCAGGCCAGGATCGCGCCCACGTCGCCTTCGCGGATGTCTTCCAGCACGCCTTCTTCCAGCGCGCGCACCGCTTCCAGCACCTGCGCAAACATCAGACGATGCTGCACGGTGATCAGGTCCGGCTGCTCTTCCGCGCGCGGATACTGCTCCGCCAGACCCGCCCAGTATCCCTGCCGCTTGCCCTTTTCATCATAGTCAAAGAACCCGGCATTGGATTTGCGGCCCAAACGACCCAGCCCTTCCATCCAGAAGATCAGATCATCCGCGCTGTTTTCAGGGTAATCATCGCCCATCGCCTCACGCGTGGCGCGCGCGATCTTTGCGCCCAGATCTATCGAAGTTTCATCGACCAGCTGCACCGGCCCCACGGGGAAGCCCAACTGACGCGCCGCATTGTCAATCAGCGCAGGCTCCACCCCTTCGGTGATCATGCGACCGCCTTCGTTGATGTAAGGGATGATGCAGCGATTGGCGTAGAAGAAGCGCGCGTCGTTGACCACAATCGGCGTCTTCCTGATCTGCCGCACGTAATCCAGTGCCTTGGCCACCGCGCGATCGCCGGTCTCCTTGCCTTTGATGATTTCCACGAGGAACATCTTCTCGACGGGCGAAAAGAAGTGGATCCCTATGAATTGCTCGGGTTTGTCTGACGCCTTGGCCAGTTCCGTGATCGGCAGGGTGGAGGTGTTGGTGGCGAAGATGCAATCATCGCCCACGTGTTTCAGCACGTTCTTCGTGACCTCCGCTTTTACGCCCACGTCTTCGAACACCGCCTCGATGATCAGATCCGCACCGGCAAGCGCCGTGTAATCCGTGGTCGCATTGATCCGACCCAGCATGGCAGCTTTCTTTTCTTCCGTGACCTTGCCGCGCTTCATGCCTTTGTCGAGGTAGTCTTCCACATAGGCCTTACCCTTGTCAGCGGCCTCTTGTTTCTGGTCGACCAGCACCACGTCCATGCCCGCCTGCGCCGACACCAGCGCGATGCCCGCACCCATCATGCCCGCGCCCATAACGCCGACTTTCTTGACAGTTTGATCGTCTACATCAGGACGGGAAGCGCCTTTCTCCAGCGCTTCCTTGTTGATGAAGAGCGACCGGATCATCGCGGCCGAAGACGGGTTCATCAGAATGTTGGTGAACCACCGCGCCTCGATCTTGATGGCCGTGTCAAAGGGCACCAACGCGCCTTCATAGACGGCACTCAGCAGCGCCTTGGCTGCTGGAAACGCGCCTTGCGTCTTGCCATTCACCATGGCGGAAGCGCCCACAAAGGTCATGAACCCCGCCGGGTGATAGGGTGCGCCGCCGGGCATTTTGTAGCCCTTTTCATCCCACGGCTTCACGATTGAGGGTTCCGACAGAACCCAGGCCTTGGCAGCCTCCATCAGTTCATCCGCCGGAACCACCTCATCAATCACACCCAGGCTCTTGGCCTTCTTCGGCTCATTCAGCTTCCCTTCCAGCAGCAAGGGAGAGGCCCCCATCGCGCCCAGCTTGCGCGACAGCCGCGTGGTGCCGCCCGCGCCGGGGAAGATGCCGACCCTGATTTCCGGCAGGCCGATCTTGGCCTTTGGGTTGTCTGCGGCAAAGATGCGGTGGCAGGCCAGCGGAATTTCCAGACCAATACCGAGCGCCGTGCCGGGCAGGGCGGCGGCAATCGGTTTGCCGCCCTTGTTGGTCTTGGGATCCATCCCTGCGCGTTCTATCTTGCGCAGAATGGCGTGCATGCCCATCAGCCCCTCAAAGAGCCCCTTGGCCGGATCATCGCCTGCCTCTTCCTTCATCCGCGCGATGACATTCAGATCCATCCCACCGGCGAATGAGCCTTCCTTGCCAGACGTGATCACCACGCCCTTCACAGCGTCATCGGCCAGCGCGTCATCGACAAGGCTTTCCAGCAGCGGCCAGGCCTCCATCGTCATGACATTCATCGACTTGCCCGCGGTGTCCCAGGTGATCACGGCGACGCCATCGGCGCCTTTTTCCATTGTGAAATCAGCCATTTTCTTTCTCCTTGGTCCGCGATCAGACGCGTTCAATAATTGTGGCCGCGCCCATGCCGGAGGCGACGCAAAGCGTGGCAAGACCCACTTCCTTGTCCGAGCGTTCCAGCTCATCCATCAGGGTGCCGATGATCATCGCACCCGTGGCGCCCAGCGGGTGGCCCATGGCGATGGACCCGCCGTTCACGTTCACCAGCGCAGGATCGACATCGAAGGCCTGATTGAAGCGCAGCACGACCGAGGCAAAGGCCTCATTCACTTCGAACAGATCAATGTCGGAAATCTTCATCCCACTGTCGGCCAGCGCCTTTTCGGTGGCAGGCACTGGACCGGTCAGCATGATGGTGGGATCGGTCCCGATCTTGGTGGTCTGGCGCACGCGGGCGCGGGGCTTCAGTCCGTATTTCTCACCGAACTCTTTGGACCCCACCAACACACCGGCAGAGCCATCCACGATGCCAGAGCTGTTGCCCGCGTGGTGGATATGCTCAATTCGCTCCAGATGGGGATACTTGATCTTAGCCACGGCATCAAAGCCTGGCATGACCTCACCCATATCCTTGAAGGACGCTTTCAGCGCGCCCAGCGATTGCATATCTGTGCCCGGGCGCATGTATTCGTCGCGATCAAGGATGGTCAGGCCATTCTGGTCCTTCACCGTTATGATGGAGCCGTTGAAGCGGTTGTCTTCCCATGCAGCGGCGGCGCGGTTCTGGCTTTCCACGGCCAGCGCATCGGCCTCATCGCGGCTGAACCCGTACTCGGTCGCGATGATATCGGCCGAAATGCCTTGCGGAACGAAATAGGTCTTCATGGCGATGGAGGGATCCACGGCAATCGCGGCCCCGTCGCTACCCATGGCCACGCGGCTCATCATTTCGACGCCGCCGGCGATGTAGGCCTCGCCCGCACCGCCTTTGACTTGGTTCGCGGCCAGGTTCACCGCCTCCATGCCCGACGCACAAAACCGGTTGATCGATAGACCCGGGATGCGTTCATCGAGGTCAGAGGCCAGCACGGAAGTCCGCGCTAGGCAGCCCCCCTGTTCCATGACTTGCGTGGCGTTGCCCCAGATGACGTCTTCCACGGCGTGGCCATCGAGGCCATTACGCTCTTTCAAGGCATTGAGCACCCGCGCCGACAGGCCTGCTGCGGTCACTTCATGCAAGGATCCATCCTTGCGGCCCTTCCCGCGCGGGGTGCGCACAGCGTCATAGATATAGGCGTCAGACATGATGGGTCTCCTTCGTTAGGCCCGATCCGCCGGGGATCCCGGCATCAGGTCATAGGGGTGTTTCCAGCCGGGCAGGGCGGCGATGCCCGCCAGCCAGCGATCGATATTGGGCCAATCCGCCCGGTCAAAGCCGAACGGTTCGGGGTAGTAGAGGTATGCACAGCAGCTGATATCGGCGTGGGTGATCCCGTCGCCGACGATCCAGTCGCGGCCCTCCAGATGCGCCTCCAGCACTTGATAGGCGGCTTTGAGGCGACCTTGGGAGAACGCAATGACCTCCGCCGGGCGCTTGTCCTCGGGCAGAAAGTTCATCAGGAACCGCGTCATGCCTGCCTGGCTGGAGAGCTTGTGATTGTCCCACAGCACCCAGCGCAGCACTTCGTAGCGCTCCGTGTCACTTGAGCCGCCAAACTTGCCGGTCTTGTCGGTGACATAGGTCTGAATGACGCCCGATTGCGTAAGCTTGACGTCCCCATCCACCAGAACCGGCGCTTCGCCCATTTCGTTGACGTCGCTACGAT